>CAYUNS010000001.1:0-58998 GCA_964446155.1 uncultured Tepidisphaeraceae bacterium
GCGGCAATGGCAGCGGCTTGGCGTGTGGGATCGGGCGTATCACTCCGAGCCGCATCGCAGGACGCCGTCGGTGCGAGCCATCGCCACGGAGATTGCCCGACGCAACATGCCGCACGGCAGCGGCTTGGGTGTGTACCGCTGGTTCGTCGAACAGACGCTGGCTTTGATGCACCAGTTCAAGCGGCTGCGGACGATGCTGGGGCATGGAATGGAGCCGGACGGAATCAGAAAACAAGCCACTTAAGATTGTCGCGGCCATCCACGGCTTTGGGAAATAGTTCCATCGCAACCGCAGGGAGCCGATGCACCGCTCATCCGGGCGAGCCGATGTCAGCTCATGCCCATCTTCTTCAGATTTTTATAGCTGATGGCGAGGGATTCAAACGGGTCGCGGCCGTTGCAGTCGTCCTGTTCGACGATGTACCACTCGACGCCGGCGGCTTTGCAGGCTTGAAGGATGCCGTCCCAGTTGAGATTCCCCTCGCCGACCTCGGCCATGTACTGCGTGCGGTCGTTGCGGATGCCCATGTCCTTGAGGTGGATGCAGGGGATGCGTCCTTTCACCTTGTCGATCCACTGGACCGGATCCCCGCCGCCGTGCGCGACCCAGTAGGTGTCGATCTCGAACCAGATGGATTTGTCGAGCTTTTCGACCAGCATGCCCAGCGGCGTCTGATCGTCATACTTCACGAACTCGTGGCTGTGGTTGTGATAGCCGATGGCGATGCCCGAGCCTTGAAACTTCTTCGCGACGGCGTTGTAGCGATCGGCGAAGCTCAGCCAGTCCTCCCAGGTCGGATCCTTCGGGAAAAACCCGCCGATCGCGGTGTACTTGCAGTTCCACAACTTGTGCTCTTCGACGACGGCGCCCGTCTCCGATTCCATTCGATCGATCGGAATGTGCGTGACGACGTTCTGGAGTCCGATGTTCTTCAGCAGCGCCGCCAGTTCCTTCGGATCGATCTTGCCGATGCCCGACACCTGCACGGCGTCGTAGCCGATCTCCTTCACTTTTTGCAACGACCGGGCGATGTCCTCGGGCGTTTTGCAGAAATCCCGAAGCGTGTAGAGCTGAACGGCAAGTTGTGAGGCGGGCATGGATGGGTTCCTTGGAAAGTCGGCATGGATGAAGACCGATGCATTGGACCGCCACGTTATGAAATCAGGCGGAAAATGCAAGATGGCGACTGCCGGCAGTCGCGATCCTGGTCAATCCGGGGTTCGGGGTTTGCCCGCTTTCACTTGGCGGGGTGTTCCTTCAGGTCGTTTTGTGCGTTCTGCAGCGCCAGAATGGCATAGGAGGTCACCAGCACGGGATTGGTTTCCATCCATCGTTCGACGCCGACCCAGCTACCGTCCTCGTGTTGCCTGCTGACGATGGCGTCGATCAGTTCGACCCGCCAATCATGTTCGTTGCCCTGGGAATCCGTGAGGATTGGCTGGTTGTAGACGTCGAGCGCCCGCCCGAGGGTCATGTAGTAATAATAGAGGCCGTTCTCGGCCTTGGCGGGATCGCCGAGGCGCATGCCGGGGTTTTCATCCAGGGTCCAGTTCCGGGTGATCCAGTCCCACGCGCCTTTGACTCGCGGGTCATCCCTGGTGAGACCCGCGTAGATCATCGACTTGAGACCGGCGTAGGTCATCGATCCATAGCTGTGAAGGCGGCGCATGGTTTCCCCACCTCCACCGGGGGCGTTGTATTCACCGGCCGCCGATTCACCGTTCCGCGCGGGCGTGTAGATGAATCCACCGTCGTTGGAAGCCCACGGCTGATCGTTGGTCTCGGAGAGATTCTGCGATCGCGTGATGAACTTGAGGGCGTTCTGAAACGCGGGGTCTTCCGGTGGAAGGCCCGAGGCGTGGAGCGCATCGAGCGCGAGTTGGGCATTGCTCATGTCCGGTCGCCCATGCCGGCCATAGCCCCAGCCGCCTTCCCATGCCGCGTTTTCCTCGATGACGCGCTCGCCCTTGGGTCCGATCGAGGCGTCCGTCCATTGAAGTTGCCTGAGATAATTCACCGCCGCATCGATCCGGGGCCGGTATTCCGGGTTTTCGGCGGCCGACAATGCCGCAACCGCGATGGCGGTGTTGTAATTCGCCAGCAAATCCTTGTAGATGCCGCCGTCCTCCATCTGGAATGACAGCAGCTTCTCATATCCCTTTTTCACGAAATCGGTGTTGGCGTCGTACTTCTCATCCTGAACGATCGCCATGAGCACGATGGCCGAGATGGCCGGAGGCTGCTGCTCGTTCGCCTGCCATCCACCATCGGGATTCTGCATGGTTTTCAGATAGGCGATGCCGCGATCGATCGCGGCCTGGGCGGTTTCGGCGGGAGTCCGTCCTTCGTCTTTCGCCTGCTGCGCCATCGCGGGCGCCACGGAGACCAACAGCATCAGCGCGGCGGGAATAATACGGTGAGACCAGAGACGCATGATTCACTCCTTCGGGAAGACCGGTTCCAGCGACCCTTATTATAGTAGGCCGATCGTGGAGAAACGCCCCTGTGCATAATTTGCACGATCCTGAGAGGCTCCGCATGGATCGTTTCATCCCGTTTGCGTGCGGTTTTCGGGTTTCATTCGTCGGACTTCCGATGTTTTCGGAGTTTTTCCTCGAGCAATTCCAACTCCTTCTGTTGCGTCGCGAGGCGGGCGCGGCGTTCGACGAGTTCCTTCGCGAGGCGGATTTCCGGCGGCTCCTGATGAAGATGGGAATAGGGGATCGCGTAATCCGCGGGCAGGATGCCCAGGTCCGCCGGCGGGGGATGCCGGCTCATGTCGCGCATGGCGCCGATCGACAGTATCAGCAGTCCGGCGAAGGACAGGGACATCCCGATCGCGATCGCCCGAAGCACGATCGAATCCATCCGGTCGATCGTGAAAACCGTCTGCACCACCCAGAACATCGTCGCGAGGCAGGTGAGCAGGGCGGCGGCGAGAGGGGCGCGGCGGTGCTGGGCCTGAAGTCCCAGTCCGATGCCGGCCAGCGCGATCCCAAAAAAAACGCCGCAGGTGACGCTTAACGTGATGGCCCGCTGCGCCGAGTACATCGCTTCGGCCGATGCGTCCGGCGATTGCCCCCAGCCGGTGACGCGCAGTTCCTCGCGTGTGGCCCATTCGCGAGAGAGCAGCCCGCTGCCGCAGCAGATGAGCATCATTCCGAGAAACAGGAACACGCCGAAAAACTGAAAGACCGTTCCCACGCCCTGCGCAAACGCGCGGGGCGGCGCGGGCGGCGATGAATGCGTCTTCTCCATTCACCGCTCAGTCTAAACCCGGCCGATGCGAAGTCCATCGGAGATGCCGTTGCAGAGGATTTCCCGAGACCGTCCATCGCCTCAAGGCGCAGGGGGGAAAGGTCGCGGACGGTGAGACATCGCCTTGTTCCTGAACGTTCCCGCATGGCGGGATCCGCGCATTGGCAGGCTCAAATCATCAAGGAATTGTTCCGTTTTCCACCTGCGCCCGGCGTTTGACGGGATTTCGGCATCCTTTGCCGTAGAAACGTAAGTCCAAGGGGGCCGGTGCGGGTTATGTTATCGATGTTGCCTGTACCACCGGGTTGCAGGAGATGCACTTCAACGTATGTCGGTTTATGTCGGCGAGCCATGGGGGGGTTGAAACTTGCCGGAGACACATATCACGAGGAGAAGGCTATGCGAACGTGGACATGGGAGATCGATCGTGGCGGCGAGAAGGCGACCGGGAACCGGGGCTGGTCGGCATTGGCGATGGCGACAATGGGCATTGTGGCGCTGTCGCTGACGGGCGCGTCGACGGAAGCGGCGGTATGGAACAACTCCGGAACGGATTTCAACGATGGCGAAAGCTGGGTGGATGGGCTTCTTCCCACGGGAGGCGTCGCCCAGTTCGACAGCGCGCCGATAACGCAGCCGGGCCTGAGCGCCGACATCTCGGTCGGCCAACTCAATTTCGCCACCGGCGTGAGCGGTTATACGTTGGGAGGCGCCGGAAAGCTCACGATGACATCCGCCACGGCGATCCTCGCCCAGAACAACAGCGGCACGAACACGATTACGGCGCCCGTGGAACTGGGTCGCGCGGCGGGGAACACTTTTTCGCAGACCGGCGGGGGCACGCTGGCGATCTCGGGCAATATCACGGAGGCGAATGCGGGGACGGTGCTCAATTTGGCGGGCGGCAGTTCCATCTACCACCTCTCCGGCGACAACAGCTACACGGGCGGGACGAACATCGGCAGTTCAAACATTCGCATCAATATCCTCGGCGCGACGGCGCTGGGAAGCGCTCGGATCAGTGTCGGCGCGAACAATCCGACCTTCGACAACACCAGTGGCGGCGCGTTGACGATCACCAATGACCTCCAGTGGACCGCGGCTGTTCCGGCCATGACTTTCGCCGGCGCCAGCCCGCTGACTCTTTCGGGCAATGTCGCATTGGACCAAAGCACCGGCGCGACGACGACAATCACCGTGTCCGGCTCCAGCGTTCTGACCTTGAGCGGACAGATCATCGACAATGGCGGGGGAAAGAATCTGACCACGGCCAGCACAAGCAGCCCGGGGACGCTGGTGCTCGCGGGGAACAATACATACGGCGGCACGACGCTGGTGGGCGCGATCGGAACGTTGCGGATCGCGCATGACAATGCGCTGGGTTCCACCGCGAACGGTACGACGCTGGATGGCATCCTCGAGATGACCGGCGGGATCACCGTGACGGGCGAGGCGCTGCAAACCAAGGGCACGCTCAAGAACATTTCCGGTGACAATGAATGGGCCGGCGCGATCACGA
This sequence comes from uncultured Tepidisphaeraceae bacterium, assembly GCA_964446155.1. Lineage (GTDB taxonomy): Bacteria > Planctomycetota > Phycisphaerae > Tepidisphaerales > Tepidisphaeraceae > CAYUNS01. Next base: position 4,779 of record CAYUNS010000001.1, read on the forward strand.
TTTATGGCGGTGCGTGCGTCTTTCAATCGGATACGGGCACACTCACGATCAGCGGTGATGTGAACGGCGACACAAGCGGCCGGCCGGTGACGCTGGCGGGCGAGGGGACCGTGATCCTGAGCGGCTCGATCGGTTCAAACGTGACTCCGGTTGCCAAGCATGGAGGGGGCCTCGCCATCCTGTCGGGAAGCAATCAGTACATTGGAGCCACCAACGTGTCGGCGGGCACGCTGCTGGTCAACGGAACGCATACGGGCGGCGACGATTACAACGTGGGCGCCGGCGGAACGCTCGGCGGGACGGGCATGATCGCGCTCCAGTCGGGCAAGACCATCAGCGTCACGGGCACGCTGGCGCCCGGCGGCGAGAGCCTTGGATCGCTTACGGTTGACGGCAATGTCGTCATCAACAGCACGGGCAGGATGCTGGTGCGGGTGAACGCCGTCTCCAGCGACCTGCTCGCGGTGAGCGGCGATCTGACGCTGGCCGACGGTGGGGAGGAGACGGACCTCTCCCGCCTGGACATCAGTGGAACCCTCGGGGGCATCGCGGAATATACTCTGGCGACCTATGGCGGCACGCTCAGCGGGACGTTCGACGAGGTTTATTTCAATGACGCGCTGGTTCTGAATCCGGAAGTCGGCGGGATCGGCGACTACAAACTGGTTTACGGCGCGGCGAGCGGGGGCGATGTCCGGCTGGTTCTCGTTCCCGAGCCGGCGTCGGTCACGGCGCTGCTGCTGGCGGGAGGCGCGGGGCTGCTGGCGCGTCATCGATCCCGTCGTTGTTAAGGGGAAGTGCATGGGGCGAAGTTGTCGTTGCCTAAAGAGGTGCCATCATGTTCTTTCAAGATATTCCGACGAAGCGGACTCGGCGGGGATTTACACTGGTCGAGCTTCTTGTCGTCATTGGCATTATCGCTTTGCTTATCGCGATTCTGATGCCGGCGTTGAAGAAGGCGCAAAAAGCCGCGCAGTCCGTGGTATGTCAGAGCAATCTCCGGCAATGCGGGCTGGCTATGCGGATGTACTCCGACGATTGGCGCGGCGTGGTGGTTTCAGAGTATGTCGATACGGGAGGAGGCGTCTATCTCTGGCCACCGTTTGCGACGGGATATGGTCTCACCAGCACGCAGCAGAGCACGGCGTTTCTCGATGTGGGCAGCGGTGTCTTTGCGTGTCCGAGCAGTTGGGCGTATGTCGACGATCTCAACAAGAAGCTCTATGGCATCGGCGGCAGTGAGATATCCCGCAACTACGGCTATGGGATGTATGTCGCGCGTTCGGAAGCGGCGACGCTGGGCTTCGGCTGGGTGCAGAATCTGGGGCCTGCGGACCTGGATGTGAATTCCCAGGATGCATACAAGCCATCGATGCAACTCCATCACATCAATAAAGTCAAAAACGCCGCGGAAGTTGTCTGGATGGCGGACACGACGAGCAATCGATCGAGCTTTCTCAACTCCGGGGGATATGGGCGATCGATCGCGCAATTCACCGCGCAGGACATTTATCCCGGCTCGGCGTTGCATGGCGCGGCGATTCACTTGCTCCACGACAATGCGGCGAATGCGCTCTTTTATGATGGTCATGTGGAACGGATGACCAGGGAGCAACTCAGATGGACGCGAGCGCACATCACACGTTTTTATACGTCGGATATCCAACCCATCCATGTGCCTTGACAGAGTCAGGGGCGCGGCTTTTCACGGGATGAGATTCATGATGATTCCACGGATCGGGAAGATGGTAGTGGTCGCGTTGCTGTTCACGGTCGCAACGGCGCTGGCGCAGGATGCGGAGCACGCGCGGCGGCAGGCGGACATCTGGCGAAGCGCCGCTGCGGACAACGCCGGTCGATTCGAGCGGTTCGGCGAGTTTACGCGCGGTGACATCGAGCAGGCGACGAAGGATTTCGAGCAGGCGGCGCAGGCGTGGGAGAACGTGGCGGCGGCGATCGAGACAGGCGAGGAGGAAGTGATGACGGCAGCCCGGGAGCGCGCCGAGGCGATGCTTCCGGTCCGCCAGATGTGGCAGGATCGCTTTGACGCGCGGATGCGACAGGCCGGTCAGGCGCCAACCGAAGAATGGATCGCCAAACGCTGGGTTTCCGAAGCGGCCAGGCCGCAATTCGAGGCGTGGGTGGAAGCGCGCAAGGCGGCGGCGGAAGCCTGGGATGCGCTCGCGGAAGCCATCACGCCCAACGCCTCGCCGGAAATGGTCGCGGATCTTCGCGAACACGCGCAGATCGCGGATGGAGAAGCGGGAATCGCCGAATCCCAGTTTGTCTGGGCGCGGAGCCTGACATCGCAGTTGAGGGATCCGTCCGTGTCGTCCGAGCAATTGACCCTTGGTCTCCAGCATCTTCGCGAAATGGAAGAGGCCGTGGTTCGGGAGCGTCGGGCACTGCTGGAGCAGCGGCGGAAAGTGCTCGAATTGGAAGCCCGACGAAAGCAGGCGGAGCAACAGGTTCACGAAGCTTACGGGCAGGCGAAGGAGAGCCAGGTGGCGACCGTGCCTGCGGGTCAATGACCCGGGCGTCGATCATGCCGCCTCCGCGCTGCGAGGGGATCGAGTTCCGCGAATACGAGGAGTTGAAGATGATTTTTGGGCGCTCACGTCTGCCGGTCCTGATTTTCCCGCTGCTGGCGATGCCGTTGCAGGCCGGGACGGTGGAAACGACGAAAGGGCAGGCATACGAAGGGGAAATCCATTTCGAGGCGCCTGAAACGGTCGTGGTGCATCCGGCGCGAGGCGAAGCGGTGCATGTTCCGTTGGCGGAAGTGACGCGATTGTCCCGCACGTCGCGCACGAAGCATTCACCGGAATCGCCACTTTCGCCCTGGTTGTCGGAGGATGTTGGCCGAGTAAAATTGCCCGGCAAGGCGGCATTCGACGCGGGGCATCTCCGAATGTCGGGAGCCGGGTGGGGACTTGAAGGAACCAGGGACTCCTTTCATTTCATCCATCAGCCGTTGAAGGGCGATGGACAGATTGTGGCTCGACTGGATACGCCGCTCGGCGACTTCGGCGCGCGAGGGGCTTTGATCGTTCGCGAAAGCCTGTCCGCCGATGCACGGTCCATTTCACTGGCGTTGAGACCTCACAGCGACGCGCGCCTGGGTAGCCGCCCCTGGCTCCAGGGGGAAGATTCGGCCTGGCTGGCCGAGCCGCCACGCTGGGTCCGGCTGATCCGCGAGGAGGATCATTTCTCGGCGTTGTCGTCGATGGACGGCAAGACGTGGCGACTGTTGGGCGAGCGCGACATCGATCTCCCCGACGAAGCGTTGTGGGGAGTGGGGGCGTGGACGACCTCCAACATGTCGCTCGGCGAGATGATGTTCAGCCATGTCCAGGTCATCGACGGGCCTGCATATACAACGTTTGTGCCTGATTCGCCTTTCCCATCCCGCGGCGTGGTGCTGGTCGACGGCACGCAGGTGGCCGGCGATGAATTGCGCGTGACGGAAGGACGAGCGCGATTCATGCATGCCGGAACGGAGCAAGAGGTTTCACTGGACCAGGTGGCGATGCTCATCTTCAATCCGGTTGAAGCGGATGTTTTGGCGCTGGCCGAGTCCAGGTCGGGCGCGCTGCTGGTCGATGGAGACGTGTTTGAGGGAGAACTGGTCGGTCTGGAAGACGGCAAGGCGAATATGAACTCGGTCATTTTCGGTTCCGCGACGTTCGAGGTGGAAAGGGAGTTGGCCGCGGTGCTGTTTCGGGCGGTGCGTCCGCGGGATGCGACGTATATCATCGCGACAGCGGATGGAACAGCCTGGCGAGGAGAGAAAGTGACGTTCGGCGACAATGTCGTGATCGTGGAAGGAACCGCCTGGGGAACGCGGACATTGCCGGCGGGGGAAGTCACCGGGATTCAACGAGGGGGAAATGAAACCGACAACGATGGCTGATCGCCCGTTGTCGGTTTCGTTCTTCATTCCAGTCGCATCAGGGTTCCGGATTTTCGCGGAAACCTCACATCATGAAATGATCTTAACCAGCGGCGGTTTTCCGGGTGGAACGATTCCGCGGGTCGCTTCTTAAACCGGACACGGACGGATCGATCGTAACATGCAGGTTTGTTGTGGCGGAGACGATGGGATCGGTGACGGTCACTCCCACGATGAAGGCCCGCGCGTTGTCGGGGCGGGTGAGAATCTGGCCGGCGTGTTTGAGCGTCTTCACGAGCGCATCCGAGGGCACATCCTGCACGGCCGAGTTTTCCTCCAGCGAGATCGACGCGGCGATCGCCGCCGATTGCCCGAGCACCATCAGCACCGGTTCCATGCGAATGGAGCCGAAGCTGATATGGGACGCCGAGAGGCAGAACAGCACGAGCAGGTTGGTGCATTCGCCGCGTCTGGGGATGATCGAGCGGTATGAGACCGGATACGGGAGAATGCCGCCGGCCTGCACGTCCCCTTCATTGACGACGCGGCCATTCAGAATGATCCGGCGGCAGTTGTGGGAGTCCATCGCGTAGGCCGCCATCGCCACCGGGTCTTCGGCGACCGCGTGGCCGCGACAATGTCGCTCGGACATGACGTAATCGGAGATCATTCGGCGGCTTTCACGGACGTAAAGCTGATGAGGCCAACCGCCGCAGTCCTGGAATTCATCGGCACACAAGCCCCATTCGCGCATGCGCTCGCGGATGGAGTCGGGGATTTCCGGATCATTGGCGAGGCACCACATCAGCCCTTGCTGCCAGGAGACATGAGCCTGGAAGATGCGTTCGCGCGATGCATAGTCGGCTTCGGGATAGCCGTGATTCATCCCGATGAAATCGGTGGAGACGGCGCCGTGGTTGTTGGTGTCGGTCTTGTCGTTTTGGACAGGGTTGAATTCGCGGAAGACGTCATTCCATCCTGTGGCGAGGACGCGTTTGAGCAGAAGATAGGATGCGGGGTTGTAATCGGCGGGTTTGGGGAATGGCCGCCGCAGTTCCGACCGGCGGGTCAGGCACATACGGAAGTTGTATGCCTGGACGCACGCATCCCCCTGTCCCCGCCGATATTCGCCGCTCGCATCGATCCCGGGCAGCACGCCGCTGGAGGGAACGCCCGGCATGACATAGGGATCGACTGGAGCTTCAAACTGGTGTCCCTCGTGCATCTGCTCGCCGTTGATGGTTTCACCATGAACGGAGTTGGACTCGCGCCCAACGGTGTAGGAGACGCCCGCGCCGGCCATCAGGTCGCCTTCGTAGCTGGCGTCGATGAACATTTTTGCCTTCACGGTCAGCCCGCTGACGGTGCGAAGGGCGACAATCGCGCCATTCGCCATCGCAACATCGGACAAGAACTGCCTCCGGAACACGCGGACATCGGTTTCATCAAGCCAGTCTTCGAGCACCTGCTCGGCCACATGTGGCTCGAAGCGCCATTCCACGGGCACGCCATAATGGCGTCCGACGCGTTGATAGAATTCGCGCGCCAGTCCGCCGATGACATGTTTGTTTCCCACATCGGTCATGCCCAGCCCGCCGGTGGTCATTCCACCGAGATGCGCGCTGGGCTCGAGCAGGATGACATCCAGCCCGCGCCGGGCGGCCTCGATGGCGGCGATCACTCCGCCGGCGATGCCGCCGTAGATGCACAGATCCGCGGTCAGGATTTGAGGTTCATGAGGAGCAGGCTGGTAATAATGTGGATGGGTGGGCATATCGAAACACCAGTAAGATCAGTGAGCTGTTTTGCTCGATGCATCGCCGAGGCTCGAAACGGACGAGCCAGTCGTGAAAACATACCTCGTGTCTTCCGGTGACGGATGCGTACTCTGCGTCAAACCATTCCAAATTCCCGTAATCGGCCGTTTCGACGGGTTGTGCGTGGATGACTGAATCGGCGTCGGCGACGAAAAAGAGGAATGCATTGACGAAGAAACGGTCTGTCGCGAACGATGGGAGCGGGTAGCATTCAGAACGAATGAATGGAGGGGGAACGGCGGGCCTTTCCGGGATGATTTATCTTCGCGGCGCTGGTGGTTTGCCGCGGACAGAAAGGAATGTCACGTCATGCGATGGTTTCCGATTTTTGTCACCACGGTTTTGGCGATGCTGTGCATCCAGGGGTCGGCGAGCGCGGGAGGGCCGGTTTCCCTGCTGGATGGTGAGGAGAAGGATTTCGGTTGGCGTTTCGGTGACGGGCCTGAATTTCCCGGTGCCGTGGGGTCGCTCTCCGCCGACCCATCGATGAAATACAACGATCGTCCGTCGCTGAAACTGGAATCCAATTTTTCCGCCGGCGGGGCATATGTGCAGGCCGGTCGAAACATCCCCTCCGTCGAAGTCCATGAATTGTCGTTCTGGATGAAGGATCCGGATTCGGAAGGGCTGACTTTCCGGCTGATCGACGATGCGGGGCAGGTTCATCAATTCAAGCTTCGCAAGCCGAAGTCCGCGGATTGGCAGCAGGTGGTGTTTCCCCTGGAGCGGTTTTTTGCAGGGCGGGGAACGGAAAACGCCGTGCCCGGGGTGACACAGTATCAGCATTGGTCCGGTCCGAACGATGGGAAATGGCGTGGTCCGGCCAAAGCGATTTATGTGTTGTCCTCGAAGAAGGAAGCGGAGGTTCGGACGATGTGGCTTGGCGATATCGCCGCGACACCGCCCCCCGAATCGCCGAAGACGATTGTGCGTCTGGATGAGTTTCCCGACGGCCGGATCGACTGGGAATTTCTCCCAGGACATGACGCCCCCGGAGCCAAAGGCTCGCTTGCCGTGACGGAGGAAATGCCCGCGCCGGGGCAATCCGGGCTGACCCTGACGGCCGACTTTTCCGAAGGCGGCCAGCAGGTGGGGATGCTCAGGGAACTGAAGGGCAATGTCACGGCCGTTGTTCTTCGATACAAGACCGATGACGTGCAACTGGTGACCATTCGCATGGCCGACGCCACTGGGCAGGTTCATCAACGCCGGCGCATGAAGCTTACGGCGGATGGCAACTGGCATGAATTGGTCATCAAGCCCCAACAGATAGCCGGTGGAGATCGTGCCGGCGGCGCGCGAGACGGCGTGTGGCATGCGCCGGCGGCGTGGGTGTCAATTTCCATCCCATACTATTCCAAGCCGGAAACAACCACATATGCCCTGCACCTGGCCGACATCCGCGCCGAGTTTGTGCAGGGCGAGGAGAATTTCGAGATGACTCAATCGATCGTGAACGAGCCGATTCCAACCCTGCTGCCCCTCGCGGAAAACCCGCGGTCCCGTCCGGCATACGGTTTCGAACTCACCTATCGCTGGGAAAACGTCAAGCCGATGTCGAGGGACTACACGGTCTTTGTCCATTTCGTCGACAAGGACGGCAAAACGGTGTTGCGCGATGACCATCAACCGCCGACGCGGACAAGTCGATGGAACGGCGATGTGAAATATACGCGCAAGATATTCCTTCCCCTGTGGATGCCCGATCGCAATCGCACGCTTCCGCCGTTGCCCGATGGGGAATATGCGATCTATGCCGGCCTGCATGATGAGCGGGGGCGCAAGCCCGTTCAGTCGGGTCCGGGCGTGCAGGTGGACGGCGAGCAGCGTCACAAGATCGGCGTGCTCACCCTCGACAGCAATCTTCCCGCGCCGCAACTCGGTCCGGAATCAGTGGACCTGCCCGGCTACAAGATGACCTTCAGCGACGAATTCGATGAGCCGCTCAGCGTATCGGCCTGGGGGCCATGCGGTCCGGGCGGGACGCGATGGATCGCGCACACACCGTATCGAGGGGACTTCGGCGACGCTCGCTTCGCCGATCCCGCGCCGGAGTTCCCGTTCACGGTGAATGACGGCGTCCTCCGCATCGAGGTGAGCAAGCGGGACGGGCGCTGGGAAGGCGGGCTGCTGGCATCGGTCGATCCCGAGGGCAACGGTTTTTCACAGACCTATGGATACTTCGAGATGCGCGCCAAGCTTCCCGAGGGTCCGGGCACATGGCCGGCGTTCTGGATTCATGCCCTTCAGCGTGTGACCAATTACGCGGACAAAACGTTGACCGATCTTGAGATCGACGTTCTTGAGCAATACGGACATTGGCCGAACAAGCTCAGCACCGCCGTTCATCAATGGAATCGCAGCGGCGGTCCCAGTAAAAACGAGGGCAAGAATTTCCTCGTGAGCGGCATGACCGAGGATTTTCATGATTACGGAGTGCTGGTCACCGAGGAATACATCACGTTCTATTTCGATGGCGTCGAGCTTCGTCGGGAAAAGACCCCGCCTTCCGGGCACGGCCCGATGTATGTCATGGTCAACCTGACGCTTGGTCCGGGTTGGCCGCTGGATAAGACGCCCAGTCCGTCCTATTTGTATGTGGATCATGTTCGGGTATATGCAAAGGAATGACGGCATGCATGGTCGGCCGATCGCTCCAAGGGGCTTCCGGGACCAGCGCAAGCCATGCGCGCCAGGCATGAAAACACGAGTGCGTTGGATGTGCCGGGAAGTTTTCCGACATGTGCCGGAGGCATATGCAGCCCCATCGTCGCGTCATTCTGCTGATCGAGGCCACCTCGGCCTACGGCCGCGGATGCCTGCGCGGCATCGCCCGCTATGCCCGCGCGCGTGGTGGATGGATCTTCTTCCACCGTCTGCGCTATCCATTCGAGTTGTTGAAATTCAATGAGCTGCGGAATTGGAACGCGGATGGCATCATCGCGCGCATCGATAATCCGTCGGTCGCGCGGATCGTGCGGCGGCTTGCCTTGCCGGCGGTTGATCTCAGCGGATCGTCGGTGATTGAAGGCGTGGCCGGCGTGTTTCCCGATCACCGGAAGATCATCACACTGGCGGCCGAACACCTGGTTTCCAATGGCTTGCGCAACCTGGCGTTCTGCGGTTATCCCGGCGTCTATTTTTCGGATTTCCGCCAAGGCGTGTTTGACAGCGAAGTGCAGGCTCAACACGGCGTCAAGTGCGTTTTTGAGCCTCCCCCAATCACCGATGCGATCTCGTATGAGCAGCGCGGCGTTCTTGACGCCGAGGCGCTCCAGGCATGGGTCGGGCAATTGCCCAAACCCATTGGAGTCATCGCGTGCAGCGACACGCGCGGCCGGCAAGTCCTGGAAGCCTGCGATGCGGTGGGCATCAAGGTTCCCCACGAAGTTTCAGTCATCGGGGTGGATGACGATGATGTCGTTTGCGAATTGTCCAACCCGAGACTCAGCAGCGTGGTGCCGAATGTGGAAACCACCGGCTACGAGGCGGCACGACTGCTCGATCGTCTTTTTGGCGGCGAACCCTGTCCCGATGAACCTCTGCTCATTCCGCCCATCGCCATCGAAGGCCGCACCTCGAGCGACATGACCGCATTGAGCGATCCGGCGCTGGCCGCCGCGGTGCAGTTCATCCGCAACCGGGTGGGGGAGGGAATTAACGTCGAGGATGTCCTCGCGAAGGTGGAAATCTCCCGCTCGACATTGGAGCGGCAATTCTACGAGCACCTGGGTTGCACGCCTCACGAATTCATCCTGCGCTGCCGGATCGAGCGGGCCAAGCAGTTGCTCCTGGACACGGACTATCCTCTGGCGCGGATCGCGCGGATGGCGGGTTTCCGTCGTGTCGGCCACATGATCACCGTTTTTCGCGAGCGCTCCGGGCAAACGCCCGCCAAATATCGCCGCGCGACGAACTGATGCGGGGGCATCGGCGATGAATGGGTGTTTCATGGGATTTTTTGGTAGACGCGCACATGATCGACTTCCATCACGGATGGGTTGGGGGTTTTGTCGATCGGCCAGCCGCTGCCCAGCGCCAGGTTGACGAGGATGTAGAACTCGGCGTTGGCCTCCGGGGGCGTCGGTTGGCGCCACAGCTCGACGCCGTCGAAATACCAGATCATCTCCTTTTCGTCCCAATAGAAACCGTAGTCGTGAAAATTCTCGGTCATATCGGAGACGATGAAGTAATCTCCGACACCGCGATGCCCGCCGTCCTTGAGCCACCAGTGATAGTTGGCGTGGAAGTTCCGCGGCGCGTGGCCGTACTGTTCGAGGATGTCGATCTCGAAGCTTCCGAGCTTTCCGTCCGGTCCCCTGTAGCGCTGGTCGCTCAGCAACCAGAACGCCGGCCAGGTTCCGGGGCCTTGGGGCATTTTGGCGCGCATCTCGAAATAGCCGTATTTCTGCCTGAAACCATTGGAGTCGGCGTCGTTTGAACAAAGGAGACCGGATCGCCACCGGCCGGATTCATCCTTGCGCGCCTCGATGCGGAGGATGCCGTCCACGGTGGTGAAGGGAAAGCCGTCGCGCGGGCTGGTGAAGAGGGCGTCGCCGAAATTACCGTCATCGGGCTTGTGGGCGATCCAGCGGGTCTTGCCCACGATCGGACCATACGCGGAGATCGCCAGGTCATCGAACTCGTCGCTGAATGTGAGTTCGAACTGCGACAGATCGAGCGTTTTGGGCTTGTCCGAGTCGAGCCGGGGTTCGGGCGCGTCGGCGTCAATCCTGACCGAAGCGACGGTGTAACCCCGCTCGTTGTTCGGTTGAACGCCGGGTCCGGCGTTGAGGGGCTGGCGGCCTTCCTGTCGATTCCACAGGCCGACCACCACGCGATAAACGCCGTCGGGCATGTCGGCCGGAACGATGATCCGCCGCGTATAGCTGGCTTTGCCTTCCCACGTCGAGGTTTTCGTCGGCCAGGGCAGCGTGTGATCGTCCTGCGCCATGGTTCTGCCGGATTCGTTGACGAGGTGAACGAAGACATCGTAGTCCTTTCCCATGGGTTTGCCTTCCCACAGGTAGTTGATCTTGAAGGCCCTGCCCGGCGGAACGGTGTCAGGCTCGATTCCGGCGGGGAGCGCGGTGGGGAGATCGGGCTGGTTGCCCGGCTCCCGTGCCGCTGCACCGGCCGGCAGGACCAGAAGCAGACCGGCGAGGAGCGTAAACAATGGAATGGCGATGGAGAATGACATGGAGAGAATCCCGGTGAAACACAATCGACTCGCGTCCCCGTCATGCGGGGCGCGACCACCCGATCATTCGGTGATGCGCAGGACGATGTTGCCGTAAACCTGTTCGTCGAAATTTTTCGTGCCGATCAGGACCAGTTCGTTGAACGAGGTGATGGTGGCGTCGGTGAAGGCCACCGACGCGCCCGCGCCCTGGTTCCACGCCTTGCCGGAGAAGGTCCATCGGCCCTGGGCATCGCGGGTGATGGTGAGAGGGTTCAGCCCGCCGCCGTCCTTCACGCTCTTCTGCGTGCCGTCGATTTCCTCGTTCGCCCAGGTCTTGTCCCCGGGCGCCACGCGATTCTTCACCGGCGCCCACTGGACGGCCCACTCCGCCTTGACGCGCCGCGTCTCGAACACATAGCCGTTGCCGTCGGCGTCCAGCAGCATGAAGGAGACCAGGTCCGCGCCCTGATCGGCATCGCCCCAGCCCCAGCCGACATCGAGCGACAACTCGAGCTTCGTTGGATTCCTGATTTCATCGAACGTTTTGCTGAGCGTGCCGTCCGGTTCGTTGGCTTTGAAGCGGACGATCCAGCCGGGATTGTTGGTCGCGTCCGGGTACTTGTAAGTTTCCCAGGCGCCGTCGGCTTTCCAGCCCTGGGCGTCGATGTCTCCCTTGGAGAAATCGGCGTCGATGACGGTCGTCTGGGCGGGGGCGATTGCCGCCGTCCAGGCCCCGAACAAAGCGCAGGCCGCAATGGTCAGTATGCGTCGCATTGATTTCATCCCATCAAGAAGGGGCGGTCGCCGCCGTCGGTGTTTCATTCACTCCGGCAGGATGAGTCGTTCCTGCTTGTCGCGTGTATGGAAATATCGCGGCCCGGTGGGGGTGGCGTGGATTTCCCTGGCGGTCATGGTTTGGGCATGTCCGTCATAGAAGGCGACGTTGGCGACTCCTTCCGCGTTCGTGCCGTGCTGGAGATGGATGCCGGCCCAGTAATGAGCTTGCTCGAACGGTGGACCAAAGGCGCCCAGCATGAAGCCGCCGCCGTTGTTTGGCCAGATTCCAAACGACCCATGGTATGAGATGGTGTCGGCCATCATCACCATTTCCGCCGGGGGGAAGGTGGGGCTGGACCACTTCTGGTAGGTGAGATACCAGTGGTTACCGGGGAGCTTCACTCGCTTCTGGAATTGTCCGCTGTCGGAGTCGTTGCGGAAGTAGTACAGACCGTAGCCGATCTGTCCGAACTCGTTTCCGGCCTGATCCGGTCCCCAGTTCATGGATGCGTCGTAGTATCGTGTTGATGGGCAGACGGCGACCTTCATGTTGAGGTAGACCGGGTTTTGCCGGCCGTATCCCGTGTCCCGTCCTCCGACGACAAACCACGGCCAGAACCGCAGGGCCGCATAGACGCCGGCGCTGTCAGGTCCACCTTCCAGGATGACGGGGATGCGTCCGTCGTTGGCGTTGGCGTACATTTGCAGCGCCACCGCGCATTGCCGCAGATTGCTGAGGCACGCGGTGGTGCGCGCCGCTTCCCTGGCTTTGTTGAGCGCCGGCATCAGTATGGCTATGAGAAGGGCGATAATGCCAATGACCACAAGCAGTTCCACCAGCGTGAATCCGCCGGCTCGGTTGTGATGGCGGGATGAGAAGGTGAAAACCATAATGAACCTCTCTTCCGGGCGATGGGTGTACATGCGGACGTTTCTCGAAAACCGGCTGACCTTCCCCCCGCGTCCGGCGGTGCGGGGGGAAGGCCACGCAAGCTCACCCGTTCGAGCGGCGCCGTGCCAACAGCGACAGACCGCCGAGAGCCATCAGCGCCATCGCGGTCGGCTCGGGCACCGGGACGATCTGGAAGCCCGCGAATCCGACGTTTGCGCCGCCGGTGTTGAGCAGATCGAAGAACACCGATTCGCTGGTCAGTCCGCTGAACACCGCGTAATTGGTGATTTCGCTCGGGTTTTCCGAATCGGTGGAAGTGGCCTGTGCGTACGTGAGAGAAGTATCGGCGGTGATGAAGTGGATCGTCGTTCCATTCGCCGTCACGCTGCCGGCGCGGTTGCCGGGACCACCAAAGTAAACGTACAGGTCGTACGCTTCATAAGGGATTTCGGCGATCGAAACGCGGAGAATTTTTTCGCCGGTCGTCTCACGAAATTGGGAGAGAAGACGGCGATCGCCGCTGTCGCCTGCATTCGGGAAGGATGAATACCACCCACCTCCATAGCCATAGTCTCCACTATTCACCAGGCTGTAATCCGCGGTCGTTCCATTCCCATCACTGTCGATGAGGTTGGACGCCGCGCTGCTGCCGACGTTGTTCCAGTTGTCGACATGCACGCCCGGCGCGCCTGCGGTCTGTTCCGAGGTGATGATATGATCCTCGCTGATACGAAGATTCACGCTGATGACGGCCGCCTGCGCGGCGCTGCCGCCAAGCCCCAGCATGGCCACGAGGCCCATAATCGTCCGAAATGAAATACGCTTCGTCATTTTCTTCTCCTTCAGTTCACAAGTTGCGTTCGACCCCAAACGAAATGAAATACGATCTGCCATTTTTCGCTCCTTTTAGGTTGAGAAATGCATTTGATCTCCAATGAATCGCCTCAGGAAGTTCCATGGATAGCCGACTGACCGGCACCCGATCACCCGTCGCGCCGCTCCCCGGCTTCGGCGGGGGGTTCCATATTTTCGGGTTTCTCCGGGGTTTTTTCGGCATCGGGTTCAGCGCGTTGTTGGGCCTCCTTTTCCGCCCTGGTGTCGGACTCGGTGCGGGCCTCGGCTTCCTCCTGCGCCTTGACGTCCGATTCGGTGCGTTTCTGAGCCTCCTCTTCAGCCCTGGCGTCGGATTCGGCGCGAAGCTCGGCCTCTTCCTGCGCCCTGGCATCCGACTTGGCGCGGAACATGGCTTCCTCCTCCGCCTTGAGGTCCGACTCGGCGCGGGCGTCGGCTTCCTCCTGCGCCTTGACATCCGACTCGGTGCGGGCCTGGGTTTCTTCCTCGGCCATCGCCTGGGCGTTTCCTCCCGCCGCGCCCAGCAAACACCCCGCAGTCACCACAACAGCAAGTTGAAACATTTTCATCGTGCATCTTCCTTAATCAGGATTCACTCATTGGTTTGAATCCGGGTGAATGGTCACAGGTCATACACATTCCGATTGGATACCGGCCAACTCGGACAAGCCTCGTCGCCCGCACGGCGCTTTGTCGACTCCGTCGCGTCGCGGCACGCCGCCGCCCGTATTTTCTCCACGACGGCATCACGGTCGCGGGCAACCAAAGAACGACAAAAAAACCGGACTTCCAAAGATTTGTACCAGGCGATGGCCACCTGGCGGTTATCGGTCATGCCGTTCCCGAACTCCGCCGACAACCACCGATCGCACGAGTGGAAGAATACCCCGGAACAGGGATGTGCCAAGATGAATATTATCTTGAAATCATATAAGATTGTCTTATGCGCTCTTATCCTCGCGTTCAAATTCCTACAAATAGCCCCGATCCGCGTCCAATCACGGTTGGTGAGTTCGTCGCCGATCGTCGAGCCTTGCGGCCTGGCGGGACGCGCGACTGGCTGTTGGTCTATACGCATAGCGGACTGGCCGACGCGATCCATCCCGGAGGCAAGATCGTGATGACCGGAGGGGACGTGCTGCTGATTGCGCCCCGCACGCCGCAGGACTACGGATCGGCCGAGCCTGGCCATCGCTGGCATCAGATCTGGGCGCACTTCTACCCCGACCCGGGCATGCTGGACTGGATCGACTGGCCGCAACCTTCACCGGGCATGTATCACGTGCATACCGAGGGCAAGCTCCAGCGTGAGGTCTTCATGACGTTGCGGCAGATGGTTCGCGCGATGGATGTCGTCCGCCCGCGCCAGGGACAACTGGCGATGAACTCGCTGGAGCGCGCCTTGTTGATCGCCGACGCCGCCAATCCCAACCGCGACGCCGCCTATCGCGACGCGCGCATCCGGGCCGCGATCGAACTGGTGATGACCCACCTCCAGGAGCCGCTGCCCATTGACCGCCTCGCCGATGCCGCCGGCGTCTCGCGATCGCGGTTTTCGGCATTGTTCAAGAACGCCGTCGGCGTCGCTCCGGCGAGATTCGTCGAGCGTCAGCGATTGGCCCACGCCAAGCACATGCTGGAAATGTCCGACCTCACGCTGAAGCAAATCGCCCATCAGCTTGGCTTCAGCACGCCATTCTATTTGTCGCTTCGATTCAAGCAGTTGTTTGGCGTGAGTCCCAGGCAGTACCGGAAAAATGAATTGAAGAAAATATGACGCCTCGTGGTTGTGGCATGATCGCAACGGGTTGGGGTGGGGGCGACTAAACGGGCGTTTTGCCGCCGCAGGATTGCCGGATAATCAGCTTCGCGTGCAGGAGGATCTGCCGGCCGGGGAGATGTGGCTCGGCGAGGCGCTCGATCATCGCCCGTGTGGCGGCCTTGCCGATGTCCTGACAGGGGAGGCGCATCGTGGTGAGCGGCGCGGGGAGGAGCGTGGCATAGTCCACATCGTCGAATCCAGCCACCCGAAGATCGTCAGGCACTTTTACGTCCTGATCGGACAGGGTGCGGATCAACATGGCGGCGGTGAGATCGTTGGAGCAAATGACCGCATCGGCATGATGCGGGCCTGCGAGGAGTTGCCCGGCGAATCCCGGGTCGGCGGGGTCGCCCACCAGGACGCGGATCTGATCCGAATGTCCGGGGGTGGGGGCGCGGCGCAAGGCCTCGCGGCAGCCTGCAAGGCGCTGATCGGTCGTGGATGGATATTGTGGTCGGGTGACGAACGCGAGCCGGCGGCAGCCGATGTGCAGCAGGTGGCGGGCGAGGACGAACCCGGCCGAAAAATTGTCCACGCCGATCAAGTCGAGGTCGCTGCGATAAGGAAATGATTCCAAATCGCGATCCAGCAGCACCACGGTGATGCCGGCCTCGGTCAGCCGGGCGACAAGCCGCTGGTTGACCGTTTCGCGATCCTCGGGCAATTCAAGGGGAGCGAAGAAGACGCCGGCGACTTTTCGCTCGATGTATTGTTCACAAATCGCCTCGGCATCGGCGGAGGAGGAACCGTCGGAAAAGGGGTTTCCCCAGAGCATGGCAAATCCATTTTGCTCGGCGACGCGCGAGATTTCCCGACAGACGGGATCGAGGATTTCAGTCTTTCCCAGCCCGGGAACGAGCAGCCCGAGGAGGCGGGTTGTGGTTGGAGGCGTCGCGCGGAGATAGGTTCCCGATCCCACCCGGCGCTCCAGCAGCCCCATTTTCTGAAGTTCCATCAGCGCACGCGCGACGGTAGGCCGCGACAGATTGAATCGACGGACCAATTGCATCTCGCTGGGCAGCCGTCCGGTGCGGGCATATTTCCCCGAACTGATTTCCCGATGAAGAAGATCAAACAATTCGCGATGCTTGGGGACGCGGCTCATTGATTCACCTTTGTTTCTTAATATGTCATATCAACTTTTATGCCTGTTTTGAAGATTCCACTTGCCAATAGTTGAAGTGAGGCCATTATCGTCATGGATGAATGGGCGACAAGCGGTAAGGGGTGTTTTGGAAATCTGTAATGACTGATTTAAGCAATCCGACTTGGCTGGAAGACTGTTTGGAGCAATTGCCGCAAGGGCGGGTGGGGGTGTTTGGGGATTTCGGCCTCGACGCCTACTGGGAAATCGATGAAGGCCGGGAGGAACGCTCGCTGGAAACGGGGCTTCCGATTCGTCATGTTCGTCGGCAACGATACGACCTGGGCGGGGCGGGGAATGTGGCGGCGAATCTCATGAGCCTGGGGGTGGGGCGCGTCGATGCGGTGGGCGTCGTTGGGATGGACCCGTTCGGCGATCGGATGTGCCGTCTGCTGGCCGATCGGGGAATCGACACCACCGGCATCGTCCGTTGCAGGGAGGGTTTTCAGACCATCGTGTATGGCAAACCCATCACCGCGGCCGGGGAAATCAATCGATTCGATTTCGGCACATGCAACGAACTGGCCGCGAGCACGCTCGAACGCGCGATGAATGAACTGGATCGCATCGCGGGCGCCTGTGATGTCGTGATCCTGAATCAACAGGTCGAGAGTGGCGTGAACACGCCGGAGGCGATTGACCGGATCAACGCGATCATCGGCGACCATCCGGCCACGCGGTTCATCGTGGATGCGCGCGACAAGGGGGATCGATATCATGGGTGCATCCTCAAGCTCAATCTCCAGGAGGCGGTGCGATTCCTCTCGAACGGCGGTGATGAGCGCTGTGGGCAGGACGCGAAAACGATCGCCCGGCGTCTTCATGAAAAGACCGGTCGTCCGGTTTTCGTCACGCGCGCCGAAGCGGGGATTCTCGTGGCGGATGCGGATCGCGTGCATGAGGTTCCCGGCATTCAGATCATCGATCGGATCGATCCCGTGGGCGCGGGGGATACGGTCGTCGCGGCATTGGCGGGAGGCATGGCGATCGGGCGGGATCCGGTGACGTGCGCGCAACTGGCCAACCTGGCCGCGTCCATCACCATTCGGAAGCTGCGAATGACGGGCACGGCCACGCCGGCGGAGATGCGCGCCGTCGGGGCGATGCCGGACTACATTTACGAACCCGATCTTGCGGCCGATCCGCGACACGCGAAGATGATCGAGGGAACGGAGTTCGAGATCATCCACGAGCTTCCGCAAACGCTCGGCATCCGTCATGCGATCTTCGACCACGACGGCACACTGTCAACGCTGCGCGAAGGATGGGAGAAGATCATGGAGCCGATGATGGTGCGCGCCATTCTCGGCGAGCGGATCGGGGAGGTGTCGAAAGAGACATTTGACCGGATCACGGCGATCGCTCGGCGGTTCATCGACCGGACGACGGGGATTCAGACGCTGGTGCAGATGCAGGGGCTTGTGAAGATCGTTCACGAATGCGGTTACGTTCCGGCGGATCGGATCCTGGACGAAGCGGGGTACAAGCGGGTCTACAACGAGCAATTGTTGGAGATGGTGCGATGGCGGATTCGCAAGCTTGAGCGCGGGGAGTTGGAGAGCGGTGATTTCCAGATCAGAAATGCGGCCGCCATGCTCAAGGCGTTGCATGCGCGCGGCGTGAAGCTCTATCTTGCCAGCGGAACCGATGAGCAGGATGTGGTGGCGGAAGCCCGGGCAATGGGGTATGCCGATCTGTTCGAAGGCCGGATCTTCGGGGCGGTCGGTGATGTCAACGTCGAGGCGAAGAAAGTCGTGCTCGAGCGGATTATCCGTGAGAATGGATTAAGCGGGCATGAGTTCGTCACGTTCGGCGATGGGCCGGTGGAAATGCGCGAGACGCGCAAGCGGGGCGGGATATGCGTCGGTCTGTGCAGCGATGAGGTGCGGCGATTCGGCATGAATCCAGCCAAGCGTGGCCGGTTGATTCGCGGCGGCGCGGGACTGTTGATTCCCGATTTCAGCCAGCTTCCGCAACTCATGCGGTTGCTTCAGTTGGCTTGAGGGAACAATGAATTCAATCGGAGGCAGGGCATCACATGGCCATTGAACATCCTGGAATATTGTCGGTCGAGCAAATGCGTCGAGAGCGGGACCGGCTTGTCGGGGAGGGGAAAAAGCTCGTGTTCACCAACGGTTGCTTCGACATCGTGCATCGCGGTCATGTCACGTACCTGACCTTCGCGCGAAACCAGGGCGATGCGCTGGTGGTCGGCGTGAACAGCGACGCATCGGTCAGGACGAACAAGGGGGACAAGCGGCCGATCAATTCGCAGGAGGATCGGGCTTATGTTCTGGCGAGCTTGCGTCCGGTCGATTACGTCGTCATCTTTGATCAGAAGGAGCCGAAGGATCTGATCGCCCGGATTCTTCCCCAGGTGCTGGTCAAGGGAAGGGACTGGGCGCATTATGTCAGCGGTCGCGAGGTGGTCGAGGCCAATGGTGGGACGGTGGTGCTGGCGGACATGGTGGAAGGGCGGTCCACCACGAATATGATTGATCGAATCGTCGAGGTTTATGGAAAAGGTGGTTGAACCGGATGGGCAAGCGAATTGTGGTCACGGGCGCGGCGGGGTTCATCGGCCGGAATGTCGTCGCGGAGCTGAACGCGCGCGGGCGGGATGATTTGATCCTCGTCGATCGCCTCGGCACGGAAAACAAATGGAAGCAGCTCCTGGGACTTGGCTTCGAGGACCTGATCGATCCCGACGAATACCTCGAGCGGGTGCTTGATCGCAAGGCGCCGGCCGTCGATGCGGTCATCCACCTGGGCGCGTGCAGCGCGACGACGGAGCGCGATGTCGATTTCCTCCTGCGCAACAACTACCGCTACACGCGCGCGCTCTGCGAGCATTGCCTCGAGACCGGCGCGCGCTTCGTCTATGCCTCCAGCGCGGCGACTTATGGAGACGGAGCGCAGGGCTACAGCGACGACGACATGCTGACGCCGAAGCTGCGCCCGTTGAATCCGTATGGCTATTCCAAGCATATTTTCGACTTGTGGGCGTTGAGGCACGGGCTGTTCGATCGGATCGTGGGGCTGAAATATTTCAACGTTTTCGGCCCGTATGAAGACCACAAGGGCGACATGCGATCGGTGGTGCAGAAATCGTTTCACCAGATTCGTGAGACGGGAAAGGTGTCGTTGTTCAGGAGCCACCGGGCGGACTATGGCGATGGAGAGCAGAAGCGGGACTTCATTTACGTCAGGGACGCGGTGGACGTGACGCTGCATTTCATCGAGCATCGCGATCGGGGCGGACTGCTTAATTGCGGAACGGGGCAGGCGCGGACCTGGAAGGACCTGGCGCTGGCGGTGTTCGCGGCGATGGGGCGAGAGCCGAGGATCGAGTTCATCGACATGCCCGAGGCGCTGCGCGGGAAATACCAGTATTTCACGCAGGCGGATGTCGCCAAGCTTCGCAAGGCAGGCTATACAAGACCCTTCACGACCCTCGAGGAATCGGTCAGGGACTATGTGCATCGCCACCTCGCCCATGAATGATCGCTCACCTCTCCCGCATCGGGGAGAGCCACCGCGGCCGATGGGGTTGTCGTTTCCGGCACGGCTCGAAGGCCGCTTTTTCGTGGCCAGCCCATCAAACCATCACAAACAACGGAGTCATCGTGGAAAGAGAAGCGCCCGTTTATGATCCGAATCTCACCCATTTGCGGGCCGCGCGGTTGCTGGAGGAGGTGATTCGCCCCTCCGTTTACAGCGACCGCCGCCCGCTGGAAGTCGCGGTGTTTCAGTGCTCCGATCCGATTTCTTATGACGAGGCGATCGGCCGGGAATACAAGCCCGTCGATCTGGGGTTTTGCTGGGGGCCGGTCTGGTCCACCGCCTGGTTCCGGCTGCGGGGCCGCGTGCCGGTGGAATTCGGCGAGGAATTCCGCCTGCTCTTCGACACGCGCACGGAGGCCCTGTGCTGGTGGGACGGCGCGCCGTACCAGGGCGTCGAGTTGCATCGCCAGGATGTGAAGCTGCCGTCCGTCGTGCGCGCCGGGGACACGATCGAAGTGTTCATTGAAGCGGCGTGCAATCATATGCTGGGCGTCGGTCGGGAATACGGCGATTTCGCCCGCATGGGCGAGTTGTCCTCGACGCAATCCGGCACGCTGACGCTCGCGCATGTGGCTCGTCATCATCCCGCGCGAGCGGCGCTGCTGGTGGAATTCGAGTTGCTTCTGGATCTTGCCAGGGACCTGCCGCCCGATTCGCCGCGGGCGCGTCATGTGAACGAGGCGCTCCGCGACGCGGTGGCGTCGCTGAGGTTCGACCGGATCGATGAAACATTGCCGGCCGTGCGGGCGCGAATCGCCGAGGCGCTGACCACGCCGAATGCCGGCGATGCGACGGATGCGTACTGCATCGGCAATGCGCATATCGACCTGGCGTGGCTCTGGCCGATCCGGGAGACGAAGCGCAAGGCGTCGCGGACCTTTTCCACGGTGCTGCGCTACATGGAACGCCATCCCGAGTATTGCTTCCTGCAAAGCCAGGCGCAGTTGTATGAATGGGTGCGGGAGAAGTATCCGGCGTTGTTCGAGCAGATCAGGGAACGCGTGCGGGAAGGGCGCTGGGAGGCCGGTGGATCAACCTGGGTCGAGCCGGACTGCAACATTCCGTCCGGGGAATCGCTCGTTCGCCAACTGCTGCTGGGCGCGCGCTATTTTCAGGAGCATTTCGGCGTCAGGCAGAGCTACCTGTGGCAGCCGGACGTGTTTGGATATTCCGCGGCGTTGCCGCAGATTCTGAAGCTCGCGGAGCTGGATGTCTTCTTTTCGCAGAAGATCAGTTGGAATCAGTACAACAAATTTCCCCATCATTCCTTTCGATGGGCCGGCATCGACGGGACGGAAGTGGTCAGTCACTTTTTCCCGGCCGACACCTATATCGGGACGAACCTTCCGACGGAGCTGCGACACGGGCAGAAAAACTACCAGCAGTCGGCCCGCGCGCCGCTCTGGTTGCAGGCGTATGGCTGGGGCGATGGAGGCGGCGGACCGACCGAGGCGATGATCGAGCGCGTCGCCCTTCAGAGGGACTGCGCCGGTGTCCCGCGAGCACGGCACGGGCGGGCCGATCAGTTCGCGCGCAAACTGCTGGAACATGCCGATGCGCTGCCCAGGTGGGTGGGGGAACTCTATCTCGAGCTGCATCGCGGAACCTATACGACGCACGCGCTTGTGAAGAAGCGCAATCGGCTCGGTGAACGCGCGCTCCAGGACCTGGAGATCGTTCAAAGCCTCTCGATCGTGAACGGCGGGACGAGAGCGGATGAACAAAGGAAGGAAACCGATCGCCTTTGGAAGCTGCTTCTGCTCAACCAGTTTCATGACATTCTTCCCGGTTCGTCGATCGGCTGGGTCTACAAGGACGCGCATGAGGACTACGGGCAGGTGCTCGGCGGCGCGCGCAAAATGCTGGAGGAAACGCTGGGCGCGGGAGCGCCGGACGCCGGCGGGGAGTTGATCGTGCTCAACACTTCCGGGCGGGCACGCGGCGAAACGATCACCCTGCCCTCCGGCGTCAACCCCCGTGCGTTGCGGGTCTCCGACTCGGAGTCGATCCCGACGCAGGAGGTGACGACGCTCACCGGCGGGCGGGAGCGGATCGCGTTTCTTCCCGCGTTGCCGCCTTTGGCGACGATCGTCGTCCGCGCCGCCGATGAACAGCCCGGCGAGGCTTCGACACTGGCCGTCGGTGATCTCTGGATCGAGAACGAGCATCTGCGCGCCGAGCTTGATCCATCCGGCCGGGTGGTGTCGCTGTTCGACAAGCGCACCGGACGTGAGGCGATTCAACCGGGTCGACCGGCGAATCAGTTCGTCCTGTACGAGGATTATCCATCCAATCACGATGCGTGGGATGTCGATCTGGGCTATCGCGACAAGCCTGAATCCGTGGACTCGCCGGCGGAGCATCGCATCGTCGAACGCGGGCCGGTTCGCGCGGCGATCGAGTTCGCCCGCGATTTGGGTCGCGGGAGCAGGCTTGTTCAACATGTTCGGTTGTGCGGCGCCGGCCGGTTCATCGAGTTCGTGACGCGCGTGACATGGAAGGAATCCCATCGGTTCCTGCGCGTGCTGCATCCGGTGGATGTGCATGGCGATCATGCGACTTATGAGATTCAGTTCGGTCATTTGCGCCGGCCGAATCATTTCAATACGTCCTGGGATTACGGGCGATTCGAAGTGCCCGCGCAGCGCTGGATGGACTACAGCGAAACGGATTTCGGCGTGACGATGATCAACGACTGCAAGTACGGGCACTCCTGTCTCGGCGACGTGATGGGTCTGTCGCTGCTGCGATCGACGAAATCGCCCGATCCCGACGCCGACATGGGCGAGCATGAGTTCCGCTATGCGCTGATGCCGCATGCGGCGTTCGATCCTTCGGAGGCGATCGCGGCGGCGGAGTCGTTCAACCAGCCGCCGGTGGTCGTGCCCGCGGCGGGGAAACGCTCGTGGGAGGCGTCGGTTCCCTTCGCCGAGCTTCCTTCCCAATCCGGCGTCGTCATCGACACGATCAAGCCCGCGGAAGACGGGGACGGGCTGATTCTTCGCATCTACGAATCGCGCGGTGGGCGAACTTCGTTCACGATGAAGCTCCATCCCTCGATCGTCTCGATCGAGCAGGTGAACCTGCTGGAGCGGCAGGCGCGGAGCGTCGCGTTCGACGCCCGATCGCATTCGCTGGAACTGTCGCTGCGCGCGTTTGAAATCCGCACGCTGCGCCTGCGGTTGAAGTGACGGGCTGCGGAGGAAGCGGCTCCGGGCGTGGTCACGCGATGAGACGGCTCATTCGGCCGGCGCCGTCGTCGCGGGGGCGTCGGAGTGGGAGACAGTGACGGGGTCGCCGTTGGCGAGGCGCTCGTTGCCGGTGACGATCACTTCCCGCGCGTCGAGTCCGTTGATAATGGCGACGTGGCCGTCGCGTCGAACACCCTGGCGGATGAGGTGCTCACGGGCTTTGCCGTCCTCGACGCTGAAGACGCGATCGGTTCCCGCGAAGCTGACGATCGCCCCGCTCGGGACGAACGGAACTTGCGGATCCTCGCCATGGACAACCCCGCCGCGCGCGAAAGCGCCCGGGCGGAGGAGGCGTTGCGGGTTGGGGACGATCGCCTCGATTTCAAAGGTGCGGCTCGCCGGATCAATGGCCGGATTGATGCGGCTGATCGTGCCGTTGAAGGCCTGCGGGTATCCCTCGACGCGAATGTGCGCGGTCTGCCCGGTGGCGAGGGAAGCGATGAACCGTTCGGGGACGGCGGCGCGGAACTTGATGGGATCGTCGGCGACGACGTTCATCATCGGGGCGCCTTCGCTGACATATTCACCGACGGAGACCCGCCGCTGGGTGATCGCGAGCGGCTTGAGGGAGGAGGTCGTCGCCTGCGTGGCCGGCGGGTTGGTGGCGATCGAGTAATAGCTGGGGGCGCGGATGATGGTGTCGGCCAGGCGCTGTTGGGCGGCATCCAACTCGGATTGCCGGGTGCGGACGAGGGCGAGTTGGGACTGCGCCTCGAGTTGTGCGACGTCGTAGTCGCGCTTGGCGACTTCAAAGGCGGTTTCGAGATCGGCGTAATCCTGCTCACTGATGAGCGGCGGATCCTGGGTGAACAATTGCCTGGCGCGCTCGAAGCGGGCGCCGGCATTGGCGGCCTGGAACTTGGCGCGCTCGACGGTGGCGATGGCGAGAAGGTCGAAATCGTCGGGAGGAGGCTGGGACAAGCCGAGCGCCGCGAGCGCTTCCCGCGTGGCCATGGTGCGTTGATCGACGGCGAGCTGGTAATCGGTGGGATCGATTTCGACGAGGGGTTGCCCGGGATCGACGCGATCGCCCACATCGACGAGGACCCGCATGATTCGGCCGGGGACTTTGGCGCTGAGGGTCGCCTCCTCATCGCCGTGAAGGGAGCCGACGACCTCGACGATGCGTTCGACGGATTCGGTCCGCACGGCGGTGAGAGTGACGGGGACAGGCTCACGGGAGGGAGGTTGCCCGCCGCCGCCGATGGCTTTGTCTTCATCGCAGCCGGCGAGGGAGATCGCGGCGGCGAGGAAGGCGGCGAGAGTGATCCGGTGGGCGATCGAATGGGGCATGAACGTCTCCGCGAATGGTTTGACCGGACGCCGGACGGACTTACAATGCGTCCTTCAATACTGACGGGTCGGTTTTTGCGAACTCCGCCCCGATGGTAAATCCCTTTTGTCCCCAGGGCAAGCGAAAGACCGGGCATGCAGCGTCCTGATGAAGCAAAACGACTGGCGATCATGGCGTCCGCGGCGGCGTTGTTCGCGACCCGTCCGTTTCACGAGGTGCGGCTGGACGACATCGCCGAGGCCGCGAGCGTCGGCAAGGGGACGCTGTATATCTATTTCAAGAGCAAGGACGAGTTGTACGGCCGGCTGGTGCTTGAAGGATTGACACAGGTGGTGAATCGCCTGAAAAAGTGGGTGGAGGCGGATTCGATGGATGCGTGGGAGACGCTGACGGCGATCGTGCGGGAACTGGTCTGTTGGGCGAAGCGATCGCCGCATTTTTTCCAGCTTACCCGCCCCGGTGAGCCGCACACCCCCATCGCGGGGCTGCGCGAGAAGCGGCAGGAGCTGGCGAAGCTGATCGAAAAGACGATCGTGCGCGGTGTGCGCGCGGGGGTCATGGTCGATCCGAGACCGGACCTCACCGCGCAGTTTCTGCCCTCCTGCATCCGGGGCGCGCTGCGGTTCGCCCCGACGGATGTCGGGCAGGAAGCATTGACGAATCACATCCTCCGGATTTTTTCCGGTGGAATCCTGAGGAAGGACGCATGAGGCAATACAGGCGATGGACATCCTTCGCGGTGGTGACGCTGCTGTCGCTGCTGCCGGCGGGCGGATGCCGGGTGAATCATGACGAGGAGCGCGGGATTTATCGCGAGATCCTCGATCTGCCCGCTCATCGGCACGAGTCGGAGCAGTCGCTGTCGCTGCGGGATGCGTTGCTGCTGGCGAATCGCAACAACGAGGAATTGTCGATGCGGGGGGAGCAATATTTCCGCTCGTGGATCGCGCGCAGGCGGACGGTCGCCAATTTTCTGCCGACGGTGAACCTCGTCGCGTCGGCGGTGGAGCGGGATCGCGTCTCCTCGTCGAACGGGGACGGGGGATCATCCAATGACAGCACGTTCGACGTGTCGGGGCAACTCAACTGGAACCTGTTCAACGGCTTTCGGGACGTGAACCGCTATTGGCGGGACACTTATCTCATCGAGCAGAGCCGAAACGAATTGCTGTCCTTCCAGGAATCGCTGCTGCTGGACGTGGCGGCGACCTATTATCAGATTCTGCGGTCGGAAGCGTCGGTGCATGTGCTGGAGAACTCGCTGGCGGTGCAGGAGGAGCGGCTGCGCGACACGCAGGGCCGGTTGGACGCGGGGGTGGCGCGGCCGCTGGATCTGGCGCAGACCCAGGCGCAGGTGTCGGCGACGCGGACGATTCTGATCAACGCCCGTCGGGATGTGTCCAACGCGCGGGATGTCCTGGAGTTGCTGATCGCCTTCCCGGTGCATCAAGCGAGCCTGGTCGATGAATTTGAATTGCCCGCGCGGATTGGGGAGCTGGATGCGTATCTTGAGGCGGCGATGAATGCCCGGCACGACCTGCAAGCGGGGGAGATGGCGATCCTTGCCGCGAGGCGGGAGGTGGAGGTCGCGATCGGGCAGTATTACCCGACGGTGGCGTTGAATCTCGAGGCGTTCGTGTATCGGGAGACGGTCCCGGATGAGCGGGACTGGACGGGGTTGCTGGTGGCGAACGTGCCGATCTTCGCGGCGGGGCGGATTCGCGCGGATGTGCGCGAGGCATGGAGCTTTTTTCGCGAGGCGCTGCTGGTGCGGTCGATCCTGTACCGGCAGGTGAGGCAGCAGGTGCGGCAGGCATACCATGACCTGGCGGCGAGCGAATCGCGGCTGTCGGAGTTGCAGGTGCAGCTTCGGGCCGCGGAGCAGGCGTCACGGCAGGCGGAGGCGTCTTACCGGGTCGGGCTGGCGACGAACCTGGAGCGGGTCGCGGCGCAGGATGCGCTGTTGTCGGCGCAGCTTCAACTCGCCAGCGAGGAATTTGACCGAAAGGTGCTGTATCTCATCCTGCTGAGGTCGTCGGGGCTGCTGCGGGAGGATCTGGAGGGGAAGAAGACCGAAGGGGTGTATCCGTCGATGGACGAAGGCTCGCCTTCGGATGGATCGATGCGGCTCAAGCCGGTGACGCAGCCGGCGGTGGAGCGGGAGTGAATCGGGGTGCAACATCGAACCGCCTGACGGATAACATTATTTGTCCCGCGCGTTCTCCAGGAGACGCATGCAGAAGTTCATCAACACATTCATCACCCGGCCGGTCTTTGCGAGCATGATCATTCTCGGGCTGGTCGTCGTGGGATCGGCGGCGTATACCGGCCTGGGCGTGGACCGCTTCCCCTCGGTCGATCTGCCGACGATCTCGGTACGCACCAGCCTGCCGGGCGCATCTCCGGAGGAGGTGGAATCCGAGTTGATCGAGCCGATCGAGGAGGTCGTCAACACGGTTGCGGGGATCGACGAGCTGCGCGCGATCGCGGGCAACGGCACCGCGGTCATCATCGCGACGTTCGATCTCAATCGCGACATCGAGATCGCCGCGCAGGATGTGCGGGACAAGGTTTCGACCGTCATCCGCCGGTTGCCTGATGACGCGGACGTGCCCACCGTCAGCAAGTTCGACAACGACTCGAGGCCGGTGATCACGTTCGCGCTCTCGGGCGATCGCTCGCTGCGCGAGCTGTCGGAGATCGCGGACAAGATCGTGAAGGTGCAGCTCGAGCGCGCCGCGGGCGTGGGCGAGGTGGACATCAACGGCGAGGCCGAGCGGACGATCAACATCGACGTGGACGCCGACCGCCTGGCGGCGTATGGGCTGCCGATCACGGCGGTGCGCGACGCGGTCGAGCGGCAGAACACGGAGATTCCCGGGGGGAACATCACCGGGGCGTCGCGCGAGCAGACGCTTCGGACGCTGGGCCGGCTGACGTCGGCCGAGCAGTTCGCGGACATCGTGATCAGCTACGTCAACGGCGCTCCGATCCGGCTGCGCGACGTGGCGAGGGTCGAGGACGGAGTGGCGGAGCGTCGCTCCATCTCGCGGTTGAACGGCCGGACGGCGGTCTCGCTCAACGTCCGCAGGCAAAGCGGCGCGAACACGATCGAGGTGATCGAATCGGTCAAGGAGAACGCCGCACTGGCCAGGGCGCAACTGCCTTCGGGCGTCGAGCTGGAGATCATCCAGGACCAGTCCAATTACATTTACACGGCGCTGCACGAGATCAACCTGCACCTGGTGCTGGGATCGATCCTCGCCTGCACGGTGGTGTTCGCGTTCACGCGAAGCTGGCGGAGCACGGTCATCGCGGGGGTGGCGATCCCGGCGTCGGTGATCAGCACCTTCGCGATGATGTGGGTACTCGATTTCACGCTGAACAGCGTGACCATGCTGGCGCTGGTGCTGATGGTGGGGGTGGTGATCGACGACGCGATCGTGGTGCTCGAGAACATCTTCCGGTTCGTCGAGGAAAAGAAGATGCCTCCGATGGAGGCCGCGAGGCAGGGGGCGGCGGAGATCGCGCTGGCGGTGCTGGCGACGACGCTGTCACTGGCGGTGATTTTCGTGCCGGTGTCGTTCATGAGTTCGATCAGCGGGCGGTTCCTGTACCAGTTCGGGATCACGGCGGCGGTGGCGGTGATGGTCAGCCTGCTGGTGAGCTTCGTTCTCACACCGACGCTCTCGGCGAGGATGCTGGGCGCCGAAGCCGTGAAGGCGGCCCAGGCGCATCAGGGCGCGGGCAGTCGCGGGGGATTTTATTATTACATCGACCTCGTTTACACGGCGTTGCTCAAGCTGGTGATGCGGTTCCGCTGGATCACCGCCGGGGTGGCGCTGCTGGTCATGCTCAGCGCGATTCCGCTGTTCTCGCTCGTGCAGCAGGGATATTTGCCGCAAGGCGCGGACGAGGCGGAGTTTCGCGTCGATATCGAAGGCCCGCAGGGGATGAGCTTCGGCGCGATCGACGAGGCGATGCGCTCCATCGAGGCGGACCTGATGGAGATTCCGGAGGTGCGTCTGATTCTCGCCGAGGCCGGCGGGGGCTGGATCGGCGGGGTGAACAGGGGGGATGTCCACGTCGCCATCGCGCCGCACTCGGAGCGCTACTGGACATTCACGCGCATCATCAAGGGGATCGCAAGCGGCGATCCGCTGGCGGCGTTCCGGGGGAACTACACGCAGAACGAGGTGATGGACAAGGTCCGCCGGGAGATCGGCGCGAAATATGCGCGGCAAGGGTTGAGCGTGCGGGTGCGCGAGTACGGGGGCTTCAACATTGGCGGGGGGAACTTCGACATCGACTTCTCCATTTCCGGGCCGAGCCTTGAAAAGCTGTCGGAGTATTCGCGGGCGCTCGCGGCGCGCGCCGAGGCGATCGGGGGCATCATCAACATCAACACGACGCTCGAGCTGGAGAAGCCCGAACTGCGGGTGAGCATCGATCGCGAGCGCGCCGCCGACCTGGGCATCAGCAGTCGGGACATCGGCACGGCGCTGCGGCTGATGGTCGGCGGGGACCAGGAGATCAGCCGGTTCCGCGATCCGGCGACGAATGAGAATTACGACGTGCGATTGCGTCTTCAGGAGACGTATCGCAACAATCCCGACAACATTCCCAATCTGCTGCTGACCGGGGAAAGCGGGAGGCTGATCGAGTTGACGAACTTCGCGTCGATTGAACAGGCGGTCAGCGCGGCGAGGATCGACCGCCTCGATCGCGGCCGGGACGCGCGCGTCCGCGCCACGGTCGCGACGGGCTTCGCGATGGCGGAGCGAACCCAGGCGCTGCTGGAGGAAGCGAACCGGATGGGGATGGATCCGGGCTACACCGTGAGCGTGCGCGGCAAGGGGCGCGAGTTCGAGCGCACGTTCAACGAGTTCATCTTCGCGTTCGCGCTGTCGGTCGTCTTCATGTACATGATTCTCGCCAGCCAGTACGAGCATCTCGTGCATCCGGTGACGATCCTGATCTCGCTGCCGCTGGCGGTGCCGTTCGCGCTGTTGTCGCTGCTGATGTTCGGGGAGCAGCTCAACCTCTATTCGGCGCTGGGGATCCTGGTGTTGTTCGGCGTGGTGAAGAAGAACTCGATTTTACAGATCGATCACATGAATCACCTGCGGCGGGACTATGGGCTGCCCCGCTACGAGGCGGTGATCCAGGGGAACCGCGATCGCCTGCGTCCGATCCTGATGACGACGTTGTCGCTGGTCGCGGGGATGCTGCCCTTGTGGCTGGGGACCGGTCCGGGGGCGGAAGAGCGCCGCGCGGTGGCGGTGGTGGTCATCGGGGGGCAGTCCATGTCGTTGATGCTGACGCTGCTGGTGACACCGGTGATGTACACGCTGCTGGACGACCTGGGGCTGTTCATCCGCCACCGACGGCTGCGCGGAGAAGCGCCGGCGCCACCATCGGCGCCGGCGCACGAGCATGAACTGGAAGCGGTGGGGAAGTGACGCGGGACGGTGGAAGGGAAATCACGGGCTTCGCCCTTCCGGCGTGAGGTAGAGGTCGAGTTTTTCCGTCTTGCGGATGAGGGTGAGCTTCGTCACCTGGCCGATGCGCTCGCCGGTCAGTTCGCGGAGAAGATCGTCGATGGTGGCGACGGGGTGGTCGTTGATGGCGACGATGACGTCGTTCTCCCGGATGCCGGCGCGGGCGGCGGGGCCGGTGGGCTCGAGGGTGAGGACCATCATGCCGCTGTCCACATCGAGGTTGAAGAACCGCACGATGCGGCGATGCAGCGGGACGTTCTGCCCGCCGACGCCGATGTAGCTGCGTTCGATTTTCCCGTCACGGATGAGTTTCGCGGCGACGTGCTTGGCGGTGTTGATGGGGATGGCGAAGCAGAGTCCCTGCGCGGGAAGGATGACGGCGGTGTTGACGCCGATGACCTTGCCGCGGCTGTTGACGAGCGGTCCGCCGGAGTTGCCGGGGTTGAGGGCGGCATCCGTTTGGATGATATTGTCGATCAATCGCCCGGACCCGGCACGGAATGACCTGGCCAGCGCGCTGACCACGCCGGCGGTGACGGTGGCCTGGAAGCCATAGGGGTTGCCGATGGCGATGCAGAGCTGGCCGACCTGGATCGAGTCGGAATCGCCCAACTCGGCAAAAGCGAGTTGAGGCGCATCAATGCGGATGACGGCCAGATCGGTGTCGGGATCATCCCCGATCAGTCTCGCGGGGATGGTTCGTCCATCGGAGAGCATGACCGTAATGTCGGTCGCGCCGTGGACGACGTGGCTGTTGGTGAGGATGAAGCCGTCGGGGGTGAAGATGAAGCCCGAGCCGCTGCCGCGTCCGTCGCCGCGTGCCGGTCGCCCATGTGACGCCGGATTGACCGGATGGCGCACTTCGATGAAAACGACGCTGTCGCCCATGCGTTTGGCCGCGCCGGAAACGGCGCGGGAGTAAGCATCCATCAATTCGTCATTGTCCGGTGGGACGATGGACGGGGTGACGGATGGTGCGGTCGATGGGTTCGAAGTTGAGATCAGTTCATGAAATCGATTCATCGCGGTCCTTTCGATGGTTGTTTCAACGACCAATGGTAGGCGCGCTGGTCAGGAAAGTGTGGAGCAGGCATGTGGTGGGTTATCGGGATTTATGGGCTGATGAGCGTGGTGGCGTTCAATGCCTATGCCATTGACAAGACGCGGGCCCGCCGGGGGCGGTGGCGGATCAGGGAAAGCACGCTGCATCTGCTGGCGCTATTCGGTGGATTCATTGGGTCGCTGGCGGGGCAGCGCGTGTTCCGTCACAAATACCGCAAGACGGGATTCGTGGCGTTGACGTGGGGGATCGGGATGTTGCACGTCGTTTTCTGGGTCTGGATCGCGTTGCGAACGTCATGAATGGGTCCACGAATGAACACGAATGTTCACGAATCATGAAGATGGAGGAATGGTTCTCCCACTTCGTGAAGGTTCGTGTCCATTCGTGGGGGATGTTTTCCTGAACGAAGGAGAGCGAGGCTACTTCAGTTCCACGGTCCAGTAGGCGTTGTCGAGGAACTGCTTCCAGCTTTGGTAGCGTTCGTCGGCGAGGCGGATGTTGATGACGGGGGATCGCCGGGGCTTGACGGGCTTGGTGATGAGGTGCATGTGGGCCTGCTCGGGGGTTCGGCCGCCTTTTTTGACGTTGCATTTGACGCAGCAGCAGACGATGTTGGTCCAACTGCTTCGACCGCCCTGGCTTTTGGGGACGACGTGATCGAGCGAGAGTTCGGTCGTTGGAAATCGCCGGCCGCAATACTGGCATTTGCTGCCGTCGCGGGCATAGATGTTGCGGCGGTTGAACTTCACGTCCTGCCGGGGGAGCTTGTCATATCCGAACAGGCGGATGATGCGCGGGACCGCGATCTGGAATCGTACGGTGTGGATCCAGTCGTAGTCGTCAGGCTCGAACTCGGCCTTGAGGGTGGAGATTTCCCGCCAGCCCTCGAAATCGAAGTTTTGCCATTTGGATTGTCCGGCCGAGTCGGTCTCGATGTGGACAACTTCGGCGAGATCGCGGCAGAGCAGCGAGAAGGCCCGGCGGACATTGACGACGCGAATCGCCTGGTAGTACTTGTTGAGAACAAGGACGTTGGCACTGAGGGCGGCGACGGCCGCGCCGCTGGTGTGCAGGGAGGATGGATGCGCGTCAAATTGCATGGCTCGCCGAACTGGACCTCGAGTACGGGTGAGTACGCTTTGTCAGTCTTGCAGCCTGATCCGATGACACCGGAGCGCCCGTGTGGCCGACTGGCGCCTTAGCCCCGAAACGCGAGAAGAATTGTACAAGCCCCGCAATGGAAAGGCCAGTGACGCCAACGGTCGAACGGCAGGGTCCATGCGCCAGGCAGTCGATAAGCGGGGACGCCTGGGAGGGAGAACACCCTTTCGCGCCACTTTTTCTTTTCTTCCTGCAACTTTGTGCGGAACGGGGCATAAATAGAAAGGGTCACGGGGGATGGGAGTCGATATGCGCATCGTTCCGATTTGTCTCGCGATTCTGTTGAGCATGGCGGCGGGGGTGGAAGGGGCGCCGCGCGGATCGGTGAAGGCGAAGCTGGTTTCCGATATTGCCACGGTCAAGCCCGGTGAGGCGTTTCATGTCGGGGTGGAGCTGGAGATCACGCCGGGATGGCATGTGTATTGGACGAATCCGGGGGATTCGGGGCAATCGACGGAGGTGACGTTCGCACTGCCGGAGGGCTTCACGGTCGGGCAGGTGATGTATCCGGTTCCGACGATGTTTCTTCAGCCGGGCGATTTGGTGGGATATGGATATGAGGATCGCGTGCTGCTGCTGGCGAAGGTGACCCCTCCGAAGGAGGCGTTGCGGCCGGAGGAGGTGAAGGTGTCCGCGTCGGCGTCGTGGCTGGTGTGCAAGGAGGTTTGCATACCGGGGAGCGCGGCATTGTCGGCGTCGCTTCAGGAACTCGCGGTGGACGAGGCGTCGTCATCGGCCATCCAGCGGACGCTTCAACGGATACCCGTCAAGCCGGCCGACGCGCCGGCGACGGTCCGCTTCGACGGCGGACTTGCGCCCGACGCGCGCGAAGGCGTCCATACCATCCGGATGGATTGGAAGGAGCCGGTGGCCAATGTCGCCTTTTATCCCGGCGTGGACGAGGTGCTGGCGATCGGCGATGTACGGACGAGCCTGGAGGGACGGACGGCGACCATCACCTTCAACGTCGAGGTGTTCGCGGGAAAATCCATTTCGGCCGAGACACTGGATTCGGTCGTTGCCTATGATGATGCCGATGGCGTCCGGCGGGGGATCGAATTGCCGGTCCCGCTGAAGACAAAAAAGTAAAAGTCGGGGAATAACCAGGGGATGTCGCCCGTTTGTTACGGGACAAACACTAATCTGGAGGATCGGTCATGCGAAAGAAATTGATTGGCGCCGTCGCCCTGGTGGCATTGGTCGCGGTGATGCTGTCTCAGTCGGTCGCGGATGAGGCCAAATCATCGGCGGTGAAGATCGGCGACAAGGCGCCGGCGTTTTCACTGGCGAATCACAACGGCGAGCAGGTGAGCCTGTCGGATTACACCGGCAAGGTGGTCGTGCTGGAATGGTTCAACGAGGAATGCCCCTATGTGGTCCGTCACTACAAGGCGAAGACGATGACGGACCTGGCGTCGCAGTACGCCGATCGCGACGTGGTGTGGCTGGCGATCAACTCGACCAGCGGCAAGGACAACGTCGCCAACGCCAAAATCGCCGGTGAATGGTCGATTCCGTATCCGATTCTGAACGACGCCACCGGCCAGGTCGGCCGTCAGTTCGGCGCGAAGACCACGCCGCACATGTACATCATCGACAAGGATGGCGTGGTGCGCTACATGGGTGGGATCGACAACGATCAGCGCGGCAACAAGTCGGATCGCGTGAATTATGTGCAGAAGGCGCTGGACGAAGTCCTCGCCGGCCAGAGCGTCAGCGAACCGCAGACGAAGGAATACGGTTGCAGCGTGAAGTACGCGAAATAATCGCGGATCATGCTTTGAGGAGATTCATCAGGCCCCGGATCGGTTGATCCGGGGCCTTTTTGCTGGTCGTCGGGAAGTTCCGATCTTCGCGAAACGGCGAGAGCGCTTGGCATTGGAGGCCGGCTTCCATACAACATGGGCAACTCAATCACAGGAACGCCTTTCAATGACCGATCAGCCGCCAGGGCCTCCGCCGGAGCCGTCATATGTTCAACCGGGATACACCGCGCCGCCGCCGAAGCCGAGACCGACTTCGGTGACGGTGTTGAGCATCATCGGGATCATCTTCGGCACGCTGGGAACCCTCGGTGGATTCTGCGGGTTCGCCCAATTGTTGATAACGCCCGAGACCGCGGAACTGATCCCGATGGCGAAGGCGCTCGGTGAGCACGGGTTTCTGCGGTTGTATCATCCTGTTTCGATGATGATCAACTGGGTGTTGTCGGGGGTGCTGCTGGCGGGGAGCATCGGCTCGGTTTCACTCAAGCCCTGGGCGTGGAGCGCGATGCTGCGATATGCGTGGGCGTCGGTGTTGGTGGGGGTGATCGCGACGGTGGTGTTGCTGGTGGTGGTCGTTCCGGTCATTTTGCCGTTCATGGACTCCTCCGATCCGTCCGAGCAGGCCGCCGCCTGGGGCGCGATCAGGCGAAACCTGATGGGGATTGTGGTCGCATTGGTCTACGCGCTCGCCGTGCTGGTTGTTTATCGCAAGCCGCGGGTGGTCGAGGCGTTCGCCGGAAGCGGTCCCCCTTCGCCCGCCCGGGCATGATCGGGGCGAACCGCGGTCATTTCTGCTTGCCCATGATGAGCAGGGCGATGGTGAGGGTTTGCAGCATCAGTGCGAGCAGCAGCGTTGACTGGAGCGCGGCCGATTGGTCGCGTTGCAGATAAGCCACGAACAGCGCCGCCAGCGCGAGCACCTGGACGATGCCGGCAAGCAGCCGGCTGACCGAGAAATCGGAGACGGCGTGCTGATCGCGCCGCCGGGTGTCGTCGATGAGTTGCCGGAGCAGCGATTCAACCCTGGTGAGATCAACCCTTGGCGAGGCCGGGGAATCGGCGATGGCGGGGCTGTCGGGAGCGGCGGGCGGGATGGTCGATCGAAGGTCGGATCGCGCGGGGGCGGATGAATCGTCGGCGTCATCGTCATCATCAAAGGAATCGTCCGGATCGGGCGCGGTGTTGACGGCAGCGGGCGTGGGAGGATCGTCGCGATGCCGTTCGATGCGGTCGATGGCCTGGCCGAGGGTGGGGACTTCAAAATCCGGCGCGACCCGCCGGGGCGCGTGGGCGGCGGGGGACAGGGGCAGGGCGGGGTCCAGAAAAAGAACGGTGCGGCAACCGGCGGCGTGACCGGCTTCGATGTCGCGCGGGGCGTCTCCGACGGCCCAGCTTTTCGAGAGATCGAGCGAGAGTTTTTCGGCGGCGCGGTGGATCATGCCGGGGCGAGGTTTGCGAAGCTCGCTGTCCCGGCGGTATTGCTCGATGACCCCTTCGGGGTGAAACGGGCAATACTCGTGGTGATCGATGACGGCGGCGGGGTTTTGCTCGAGGAGCATCGCATCGAGGCGGGCGTTGACGGCCTGGACGGCGGCCTCGTCGAACAAGCCTCGCGCCACCCCGCTTTGATTGCTGAAGACCACCGTGACGTATCCCAAGGCCCGCGCCCGCGCGACGGCGTCGGCGGCGCCATCGACCAGCACCACCCGATCGGGGTCGCCCAGATATCCATCGCTGGCGATCAGGGTGTTGTCGCGATCGAAAAAGATCGCGGGGCGGCGGGGGATGGGCGCGGATGGCTCGGTCGCGGTCATTGTCCGCATTATGCGGGCGGGAGGGGGATTGGCAATGACAGGAACATGAGCGGCAAGGCAAGCGGGGGCGGGCGAGGTGGGCACGAAAAGTGATGGACGCATCGACGGTGCATGGCGCGGGAAGGGATGGACTGTATCATACGCCCGATCTTATGGATGATGCAGCACAACAATCCGATGCCGCGACGGTGGACGCGGGGGATGCCGCGACGAAGGGTGCGGGAGCGAAGCGGAAGGGGGAGGCGCCCGCGCTGTCGCCGGCGATGCGGCAGTACCAGCAGTTCAAGCAGCAGTATCCCGATTATGTGCTGTTCTTTCGGATGGGGGATTTTTACGAGATGTTCTGGGAGGACGCGAAGGTCGCGGCCAAGTCGCTGGGGGTGGCGCTGACGAGCCGGAGCCGCGGCGGGCTGGACGCGGAGGATGCGATCCCGATGGCGGGGGTGCCGTTTCATTCGGTCGAGAATTATCTGCGGAAGATGATCGCGGCGGGGCACAAGGTGGCGATTTGCGAGCAGATGGAAGACCCCGCGACGGCCAAGGGCGTGGTGCGGCGGGACGTGGTGCGGTTGATGACGCCGGGCACGTTGACGGACGATCCGCTGCTGGATGGCCGGAGTGACAATTATCTTGCGGCGGTGGCGACGGGGATCACGAAGCGCGACGGATACAGGACGGCGATGGCGTGGGTGGAATTGTCCACGGGCGCGTGCGTGGCGATGAGCGGGACGCAGGGGCAGGTGATGGACGAGATCGCGCGGCTTCGACCGGCGGAGGTGGTGACGCCTGAACTGCCGTCGGGTCAGCCTCATGAAATCAGCAAGGCGATCGAGGCGGCGGGCGTCCAGGCGATCACGGTTCGGCCGGGGTGGCAGTTCACGCCGCACCACGCGCTCGAGCAGTTGCATCGACAATGGCGGACAAAGACGGCGGAGGGATTCGGATTCGCCGACGACGATCCGGCGGTGCTGGCGACAGGCGCGGTGCTGACCTATCTCGAAGAGACGCAGAAGATGGGCCTGGCGCACCTGCGGCCGCTGCGAAGACACGTGGTGGAGGACCATCTCAGCATCGATCCGGCAAGCTGGAGGAGCCTCGAGGTGGATCGGACGATCCGATCGGGAGGAACGGAAGGCTCGCTGCTGTCGGCGATCGATCGGACGCGCACACCGATGGGTGGAAGGCTGTTGCGGCAATGGCTGCGCACGCCGCTGTGCGACCTGGAGCACATTACGGCGCGGCAGTCGGCGATCGCGGCGTTTCTGGAATCACCGCCGGAGATGAGAGCGGTGATCGAGGCGCTGGAAGGGGTATGCGACATCGAGCGGATCATCGCGCGGATCTCGGTCGGCCGGGCAAGCCCGCGCGACCTGGCGGCGCTGTCGCGCTGCCTCGCGTCGATGCCGGGTCTGTTCGCGAAGCTCGAGGCGATGCGGCATACGGAGGATGTCGCGCCCGAATTGCTGGCGATGCGCGGGTTCTGCGAAGAGCAGTCGGCGTTCCTCGCGTCGGCGATCCTGTCCGATCCCGCGCCGCATCTGCGCGAGGGGGGCGTGATCAACGGCGGGTTCGACGCCGAGCTGGATCGGCTGCGCGACATCGGCACGAACAGCCGACAATGGCTGGCGGAGTATCAGCGGCGATTGTCGACGGAATCCGGCATCGCGTCGCTGAAGGTCGGGTACAACAAGGTCTTCGGTTATTACATCGAGGTGACGGACGCGCACCGCGACAAGGTTCCGGACGGGTGGACGCGCAAGCAGACGATCAAGAACGCCGAACGCTACATCACCGCGGAACTGAAGGCGTTCGAGAACGAGGCGCTGGGCGCGCACGACCGGGCGGTGGCGTTGGAGCAATCGCTGTTCGAGAGGATTCGACAGACGCTGTTGCCGCATGTGGCGTCGTTCCAGGAACTGGCGCATGGACTGGCGAGGGTCGATGTGCTGGCGGCGATGGCGATGCTGGCCCACGAGCGGAAGTATTGCCGCCCGACGGTGGTGGAGGATCGCATCCTGGAGATCATCGATGGGAGACATCCGGTGCTCGACGGGCAGCTCGGCGGCGAGTTCGTCGCGAACGACGCGCACTTCGGGGAGGCCGATTCGCTGAGCCTCATCACGGGTCCGAACATGGCGGGCAAGAGCACCTACATCCGGCAGGTGGCGTTGATCGCGCTGCTGGCGCAGGTGGGCAGCTATGTGCCGGCGAAGCGCGCGACGGTGGGGATCGTCGATCGGCTCTTCACCCGCATCGGCGCGAGCGACGAGCTGCACAGTGGGCAATCGACGTTCATGGTGGAGATGACCGAGACCGCGAACATTCTCAACAACGCCACGGAGAGGAGCCTGGTCATCCTCGACGAGATCGGGCGCGGCACGAGCACGCTGGACGGGCTGAGCCTGGCGTGGGCGATCGCCGAGCACATCGCGGCGAATGTGCGGTGCAGGACCTTGTTCGCGACGCATTACCATGAGCTGACGGATTTGGCCATGCGGTTCAAGGGGGTGAAGAACCTGAACGTGTCGGTGCGCGAATGGGAGGACCAGGTGATCTTCCTGCATCGGATCGTGGAAGGCGGAACGGATCGGAGCTATGGCATCCACGTCGCGCGACTGGCGGGCGTGCCGAAGGGGGTGCTGGACCGGGCAAGGCAGCTCCTGGGGGAGCTGGCGGTGCAGCATGTGGGACACGGCAAGGCGATCCGAAACCGGCGCGAGGACGATCAGCAGATGGAGCTGTTCGCCGATCCGTCGAAGGAGCTTCGCAGGGAACTGGCGGGGCTGGACCTGGACGGCCTGACGCCGATGGCGGCGTTCGATGTGCTGAGGAAATGGAAAGAGGCGTTTGGGAAATAGCATGGGACGTTTCGCGGGGCGCGGGCGTTTTGCCCGGTTCAGGGCATTTTTCACGTTGAGCGATTTCGAATTCCGGTTTGATAATGGGCCGGGAGGCCCACGATGATCCAGACATCTTCAGGCGATCGGCACACGTCGTCGTATTATGCTTCGCAGCCGTGGCGGAAACGCGCGCGCGGTTCAGGGGGATGGGCGCGGTGGGTGCTATGGACGCCGCTGGTGATGGGAGGGATCGTCGCGGCGGCGATGGCGGCACGACGCAGACGCGCGCGCGACTGGCTGCGGCGATTCTTCGAGGAGTGGGATCCGTCGGTGGCGCCTCCGCGTCGACGGGTGGCTTCAGCGGGGCGCGAGTCGGCGATGAAGTCGGTGCGCGAGGCGATTCTGGGAAATACGAAGCGGACGATCGTCGCCGGCTTCGGCGCGCCGAAGGCGGCGGCGCGCGAGGGGACGGCGCTCGGGTCGGCGTCGTTCTGGCAGACGGACGTATGGTACTACCCGCTGGACCCGCGAAAGCGATCGATCATGGCGATCACGTTTCAGGACGGGGTGGCGAACGAGGTGGAATTCATTCGGCCGGGCATGAAGGTGGAGAGATGAGCGGAGCCTGCCCGGCATCTCCGCGCAAAGACGCCCCGCCGCGAGACGGGGCTGCCGAGGCGCGTTACTGTGTGGTCGGTGTGGTGGAGGCGGGGGGCTGGGTCGTGGTCCGAATCCTCAATTCGATGACGCGCAGGTCTTCCGCGAAGCGCTGGTGAAGGGGCGGGTTCATCTTCTTCACTTCCGCAATCAGCGCCAGCGCATTGTCGTACTCTTCCTTGTTCTCGAGGCCCTCGATGGTGTTGCGGAACATCGGCCACATGGTCTGCTGTTGCGCGGGGTCGGTGGTGATGGAATCGGCGGCGAAGGCGGCGGCTTCGGCGTATTGCCGGCTTTCGAGCAGGGCTTCCATGAGTTGACGGACCAGTCCTTCGAGAACCATCGCGCCGAAATTCTGGGCTTTCTTGAATTGGAGTGCGGCCCGCAGATAGGGGACGGCCTCGGCGGGCTGATCGAGCTGAAGATGGAGCGCGCCGATGTCCTGTTGGACGCCGGCGAGATCGTCATCCTTGCGATCCTTCTCGAGCGCGTCGGCCAGCGCCTTGAGAACGACGAGTCGCCTTTGCGGCTGGTCGCGGAAGTGTTGCGCGAAACGGTTGAGATCCTCGGCGCCGGCGGTGGGGAAGAGGCCTTCGAGCACCCGCCATGCGGCATCACGGACGGCCTCGCTTTCCTCCCGCGGGGAAAGTCGCGGCACGAGGAGGGTGGCTTGCGCGAAGGTGGCGGTGGAACCGAGGGCGTTGACGGCGTCGAGTCGAACGGCCGGATCGGGATGATCCAGCGAAGTCGCGATGATGTCGGCGGCACGGGGATCGCGCAACTCGCCGAGGGCGCGCAACGCCGCGCGCTGAACGGGAACCGGCTCGCGCTGGTGGACCAGTTCGAGCAGCGGATTGAGCAGCGATCGGCTGCGCAGGGGCGCCATCGCATTGACGAGGGTTTCGCGGAATTGCGCCTGTTCCGTCCGGCTGGTGCGGGTTTCAAACGCGCGACGAAGGGCCTGGGCGGTTTCATCGGCGAGGTTGGGGTCTTTCTCGCGGAGGACCGGGCCGATGTAGGCGAGGGTTTTTGCGGCGGTTTCGGCGATGTTGATGGAAGGGTCGTCCAGGAGCCGGTTGAGGATGGGGACGGCGCGGATGTCGCGAATGGGTTCGAGCGCGGCGGCGAGGGCGCGGCGGATGCCGGGATCGGTCTCTATCGCGATCTGGACGAGAATAGGTTCGAGCGCCATCGGGTCGTTCACCCGAACGAGCGCCTCGGCGACGGCGAGGCGGACCATCGGGGAGCTGTCGCCGACCATCAGGCGGAGCTGATCCCTGGCGGCGGCGGGAGGACGGCGCGCCTCGATGATCGACTGGGCGATCAGGCGCGGACCTTTGACGCGAATCGCCGGGGCCGAGGAACGCATGATCCGCAGAAGCAGATCGGATTGCTCGCTTGCGGGGGTGGACTGATAGATTTCATCCAGCAGCGACTGCGTCTGGACCGCGAGGGTGTCGTAGTTGTCCTGCACGCGGTCGTAACGCGCGGCACGGAGCATGACGACGTCGAGCTTCCAGTCGGTGTCGGACTTGTCCTGGTTCTCCCGCCACCATTGCCGCCAGCGCTCGACATCCCGGTCGTTTTCGGACAGGCCGGTGAGATCGACCAGGGCGTCGGCGGCGGCGATGCGGACGGTGAGGGTCTCCTCGGTGTCGATGAGCAATTCGATAAGACCGGCGGCGGCGCGTTTTTCGACAAAGGAGCCGACGGCGTGAACCGCCGCGACGCGAACGAAGTCCCGCTGGTCGCGCGGGGCGGCGAAACGGGTCATGAGACGGGCGAGAATGTCGAGATTCCGCTTGTAGCACGCGAGCGCTTCGGCCGCGGCGTCGGTCAGGGCGCGGTCGGTCCCCATCAGGGCGAAGAGGGGATCGATGTGAGTCGGATCGAGCGTCGGATTGGACGCGAGGGCGCGGGTAATGGCGAGCTGCGCGCCGCGATTGCCGGGATCGATCAGGAAATTGCGGACGATCTCGTGCGATTCCCCATCGGGACGCTGGACCAGCCGGCGGGCCAGCTCGTCCTTCTGCACCTGGCTGACGGCGGTGTCGTGAAGTTGCTCGACGAGCTGATCCAGATGGTGCTGGGCGAGGTTGTCGGGCAGCGGCGCCGGGATCGTGGTCGCGACGGCTTCCTGCGCGAACAGCGCGCGCGGAGCGGCGGCGGCAACCGCCGCTGCCAGGAGCATCGTTTTGAACCACACCGTCCCGCTGGTCACTCGCCTGCCTTTGTCTGACGATTTCACGGAAGAATCAGCACGGGAGGGGCCGCCATCCCATCCTCGCGAAGCAAATCCTGCCTGCACAACGCCCGCTGTCCGTACGGGCGCGACGCCCATCATACTTATCGTCGAAAATCCGAAGTTACCGTATTTTCAGCCTGCGGAAAAGTATACGGCGGTTTGGTGGGGCTTATGGGAGGATGCTTACCGGATCATTGCCCGCGCGGCGGTGGAGATTCATCGGAAGCCATGCCAGGCACGGCATGGCGCCAGGACGATCAGCAATGCAAGACGGGAGCGAATTATTTTGTTCTGAAGCCAGCCCTGGGATTTTGAATAGGTGTATCGCATGCGCGCGAGTATACCCGATGCCGCGCCCCGTATGGGTCGCCCTGTTTCTCCATCCGCTGGCCGCCTGGCGGGCATTGATCCCGTCCCCTGTTTCAGAAGGATGAATCGGGGGGGCTTCAACTTGCTCTTTCGTCATGAGTATGAGTAAAGTAAGCGTACCTGAAGCGTTGGTTTTCCCCCTTTGCGTACGGCGAGCTTATGAACGACTGGTATGAAGCCGAGCAGCGTGTCGAAAAGGCCCAGGAGTTGTTCGAGCAGCGCAAGTGGCCTGAAGCGCTGGCGGAGCTGCGCGCCGCCACGGACATCAATCCCTACAACAGCGGCTGGTTTTTCAATATCGGGTTGACTCTCGATGAAATGGGGCGTTTCGACGAGGCGATCGAGGCGTATCGCCGCGCGTCGGAGATCGACACCAATGATTTGCAGGCGATGAATCACCTGGGGGTGGACCTGTCGCGAATGGGGCGGTTCGAGGAGTCGCTGCGTATTTTCGAGCGCTGCGAGGCGGTCGATCCGTCCTTCGAGCCGGCCTACTGCAATCGGATCATCACCTACAGTGAGACGGGCCAGCACGACAAGGCCGAGGAGATGTTCTACCTTGCCCGTCTTTACAAGGAACATTGCCCGCATTGCTATTACAACATCGGGTGCAGCCTCGGCAGCCGGGGGCTGTATGACAAGGCGATTTATTGCTGGCAAAAAACGCTGGACCTGGATGAATCCCACCCGGAGGTGCATGCCCGCATCGCCGAGGCGCTGCGGAGCAAGGGGGAGCATGAGCAGGCGAGACAGCATTATCTGCTCTCGTTGAGGCAGGATCCGGGCGATACGGAGATTCTGCTGGATTTGGGCGATCTTCTGCTGGACATGGGCCGGCTGGAAGAAGCCGGAGAGAAGTTCCGCCGGATGATCGAGCTTGCGCCGGAGGAGCCGGCCGGCTATTACTGCCACGGGCGATGGCTGGCGCGAGCCGAACGATATGATGAGGCGATTCTGGCATTCACCCGCGTGTTGCAACTCGATCCCACCTGGCCGGGAGCGCATCTGAAACTCGGGCGGATTCATTGCGAGCTGGGGGACGCGGAGCGGGCGCGGCGGCATTTGCGCAGCGAGATGCAGTTGCGCTCGGAAGAGCCGGACATCCTGATGGAGTTGTCCAATCTGTTGATGGACCTGGGCGAAGCCCGGGCGGCGACGGCGTGCCTCAAGCGATTGGCGCAAAACGAACCCACCAATGCCCGGGCGTGGCAAAGCCTGGCGGTTTCGGAGTTTATGCGCGGCCGATACCGCGAAGGGATCGGTCATTGCCATGAATCGCTCAAGCACGACGCGCAAAGCCTGACGACGATCTACAACCTGGCGTTGGCGCATGAGCGGCTGGGGGAGTATGACCAGGGGCTGGCCTGGGCGCGGCGGGGGATCGCGCTGGATGCGAAGGATGTGTCCCTGCAAAAGCTGGAGTTCCGCCTGCGGGCGCTGAAGCTGCGAAGCTGGGTCGGGCGGATCACCCGCGGGGCGATTCGGACCCTTTCGCCTCGCCGGCAGGGAAGTCCGCGATAGCGCGGTGTCGCGGGGGTGGTCTTACGCGACCTTCACGATCATCATGGTGACATCATCGGTTCGCTTGGCGAGGCCGACGAACCGCCGCAATTCCCACAGGATGTGCTGCGCGATCATCTCGGAGGTCTCTCCGCCTTTCTTGAAGGCGTCGATGACGCGCTGGCGGCCGAAGGTTTCCTGCTGGAAGTTCATCGCGTCGGGCAGACCGTCGGTGTAAAGCAGCAGCGCATCGCCGCTTTGCAGGTCGAACATGGATTGGGAATACGCCTCTTCGGGATCGACGCCGAGAACCATGTTTTCAGCTTGCAGCTCGATGATCTCCCCATCGCGCAGCACCAGCGCGGGGGGGTGTCCGGCGCTGCAATAGGTGACGCGCTTGGCGCTGCAATCGAGCACGCCGTAGAACAGCGTGACGAACTCGCTGGGCAGCGTGTCGCGGAACAGCATGACGTTGATGCGGCGCATCACCTCGTAGAGATAATAGACGTTGTCCACCTGGGCCCGCAGGGCCGCGCGCACCGACGCCATGATGAGGCTGGCGGGCACGCCCTTGCCGCTGACGTCGGCGATGCCGAGACCGACGTTGTTGTCGGGAAGAAG
The DNA here is from genome assembly GCA_964446155.1 of uncultured Tepidisphaeraceae bacterium. Classification (GTDB taxonomy): domain Bacteria; phylum Planctomycetota; class Phycisphaerae; order Tepidisphaerales; family Tepidisphaeraceae; genus CAYUNS01. Next base: position 48,803 of record CAYUNS010000001.1, read on the forward strand.
GATGAAATCGAAGAAGTCGCCTCCCAGCTCGAAGCAGGGGACATAGACGCTCGCGAAGTCGTATCCGGGGATTTTCGGGGGTTTTTGCGGGATCATCCGAAGCTGCACCGCCGCCGCCGTCGCGACCTGTTTCTCGAGCGCTTCGGCGGCGATGGATTCCGCGAGCAGCCGCGCGTTCTCGATCGCCGCCGCCGCCTGCGCCGCGATCGCCTTGAGCAGGTCGATGCGCAGTTGCGAGAACTGCTGCTCCTCGTCGGTGTAGACGCGCAGCACGCCGATCGCCCGGCCTTTGTAGCGCATCCCCGCCGACATCATCGAGACGATTCCTTCCCGTCGCGATTCCTCGGGATACTGCACGCGCGGATCGGTCGTCATGTTCCTGACATATTCATATCCCTTGGGCGAGAGCGCGACGCGATCGATCTCGGCCTTGCTGAGGCGGATGGCGCCCTTGTTGAGATATTGATTGGACAGGTTGTGGACGGCCTTGATGACCAGTTCGTCGTGCTCGTGGTCGATCAGCCGGATGGAGGAGGCCTTGGTTTCCATGACCTCCGCGACCAGTTCCACGGTGCGCTTGAGCACCTTCTGAAGATCGCGCGCGTCGGAGAGGATCGTGGTGACGTTGTAAACCGCCGTCAGCTCGTTGATGCGCTGCCGGAGTTGAAACTCCTGGAAGCAGAGCCGCGCGATCGCGTTGGCGAGCAGGAAAAGGAACTGAATCGCCGCGGGTCGGGTGTTCCGGCCTTTGAGCAGTTGCGCGGTGAGGGGCTTGAGCTGCCTGGCGTTCAAGCCGAGCTTCTCGGCCACCGCGATGAGCCGGGCGTCGTCGATCGAGCCGGCGTTGCCGTTGTCCGCGGACATGCGGATCGTCCCCAGCCGCTGGTTGTTGACGACGATGGGGGCGATATATTCCGCGCCGTCCTTGTAAGGACCGTCGGCCTGCGATGCCTCGGCTTGCGCGATGATCTGCTGGCGGGCGAGAAATTCCTTCGTCGGGGTGGGCTGCGTGATTACGTTGCCATCGGCGTCGGTGATGGTCGCCTTGACGTTTGCGACGGCGGCGAAGCTATCCTGGATTTCCTGCAACGTGGGCAGGTCCATGAAATCCGTGAGACGCAGGTTGTCGGTATCGAACGCAGCCATCCGTGTTTCCAATATCTCAAGCCGTCCCGGCTTCGGATGAGATTGTAGAGTCCGACCCATTCACTTCAACGCGCCCGACCCCGGGATCGAGCCGTAAATCCGATTTCCGCAGTTGACCCCGTCGCTTTATCCGCCTTTACTCCAATACGTTGGATAACGGAGTTGCCATGCCCACAACCATGCGTTACGGCCAAACCATGCATTATCTTGAACAAGGCCAAGGCTTGCCCGTCGTGCTGTTGCACGGATTTCCACTCGATTCCCGCGTGTGGGAGCCGCTTCTGCTTCGGTTGAAGGGGAACCATCGGTTCATCGCGCCCGATCTCCGTGGTTTTGGTCAATCCACCGGCGGAGGAGCGTTCACGATGGAATCGGCCGCCGATGAGGTGCATGGGCTGCTCGAACAGCTTGGAGCGCTTCCCTGCGTGCTCGGGGGGCTGTCGATGGGGGGCTACATCGCGCTGGAATTCGCGCAACGTTGCCCGAAGGACCTCAAGGGTCTTATGTTCATCGACACCAAGGCCCAGGCCGACACCGCCGACGCCCGGCAGGCGCGGGATGAGATGATCGATCTCGTCCGCCGCGAGGGCGCCAAGGCGGTCGCCGACAGGATGCTGCCGAAAATGCTTGGCGATGACACCATTCGCAGGCGGCCCCAGGTGCTGCGCGATTTGCAGGCGATCATGGAAAGCTGTCCCGCCGAAACGATCGCCCACGCCCTGGCGGGCATGCGCGATCGCGAGGATCACACCGCCAATCTCGCGTCCATTCCCGTGCCCGCGCTGGTCATGGTCGGGGAAAGCGACGCCCTCATCCCTATCGCCACCGCCGAGGCGATGCGGCGTGAAATCCCCCATGCCACGCTCGCCGTGATCGAGTCCGCCGGACACATGGCCCCGATGGAGCAGCCCGACCAGGTCGCTTCGGTGATCGAGTCGTTTTTGCGATCCATCCCCTGATCGCGTCCCATTTTCACGATTTCCCGCCGCTCACGGGTTCATCGGTGGTTTAGGTCGCCTTGCGCGATTAGAATCCCCCGTTCTGTTTTGGGAGATTGAATGAACCGTGAAAAAGCAGCATGGATGATCAGCGTCGTTCTTATCGCGATGCTCGCGTTTCAGTTGCCCGGCACGCTGGCGCAGCGGGATGACGACTACACTTTCGTCCGCCGCCTCGTGGATATCCACCGTCACGTCGTGGACAACTACGTCGAGCCGGTCAACGAGGACAACCTGCGCGATGCCGCGATCGACGGCATGCTCTCCGAGTTGGACCCCTACAGCATCTATGTCCCCCCGGCCGAGCAGGAACGTTTCGATCGGATGCTCGAAGGCAGCTTCAAGGGCGTCGGGATTCAGCTCAACCAGAATCCCGAGACCGGGCTGGTCGAAGTCGTCACGCCGATCGACGAAAGCCCCGCTTTCGAGGCCGGCGTGCTCGCGGGGGACATCATTCTCAAGGTCAACGGAGAATCGATCGAAGGCGAACGCCTCGAGGACATCATCAAGCGGATCGCCGGTCCGCTTGGATCGGAAGTCACGCTGACCGTGCGGCATCTCACCGGTGAGACCGAAGACCTCACCATGCATCGCGCCGAGATCAGCGTCCCCACCGTCAAGGGGTTCAGCCGCAAGCTCGACAACACCTGGAATTATTATGCGGTCCAGGATCCGAAAATCGCCTACCTGCGCATCACGCAGTTCACCCCCGACACGTTCGCGAAGGTGAAGGAGGCGCTCGATCATCTCCTCGCCGACGGAATGCGGGGATTGATCCTCGATCTGCGCTTCAACCCCGGCGGGCGGCTCGACCAGGCGAAGGAGATCGTCGATCTGTTCATCGACTCGGGGGTCATCGTCGTCACGCGCGGACGAAATCGTCCCGAGGAGATCACCCGCGCCACCGCCGCTGAAACGCTGCCGGAATTTCCAATGATCGTCCTCGTCAACGAGCATTCCGCCAGCGCCTCCGAGATCGTCGCCGGAAGCCTCAAGGACAATCGCCGCGCCCTTGTCATCGGCACGCGGACCTACGGAAAAGGTTCCGTTCAGGAACTCATCCCGCTCGAGGGCAAGGGCGGCGAGCTGAAGCTCACGGTCGCCTATTATTATCTGCCCAGTGGTCGGCTGGTGCATCGCAAGAAGGATGCGACCGACTGGGGCGTCGAGCCGCACATTGTCGTGCCCATGGACCCGACCGCCCAGCGCCTCGCGGTGCAGGCCCGGGCCGAGAATGAAAATCATCATCGTCCCGTGATTGAAAGCGCGACCCGTCCGAGCACCGCGCCGGCCACCCAGCCGGTTGATGCGCAGCTTCAACGCTCCGTGGACACCATGCTCGCGCTGCTCGTCCTCGGGGGCGACCGCGACGAAGCGCCCGCCACGCCGTTGCCATCCACCGGCGAGTCCATCGCTCCCCGCGGCCGCGTCGTCCCCGAATCCCCCGATTCCACCGCCCCCGTGCCGATGCCGCTCCCCGCGACGCAACCGGCCTCGCAGCCCTCGGCGCCCGAGATCGAATCCGGTTCCTCTGTCGTTTCCCCGGAAGCCGATCCGATCGTCATCCCCGACGCCGACGAGCAAGTCGATGAATCGCCCGCGACTGCCCCGGCGACAGTTCCCGTGTCGCCGGCCGTCGGCGATGAGCCATGATCCACCATCTGACTTCCATCACACCATGTCCCTCATCCTTGGAATCGAATCCACCTGCGATGAAACCGCCGCCGCCGTGGTGGCGGACGGGTTCGAGGTGCGCAGCAATGTCGTCGCGACGCAGGTCGATCTGCACGCGCGCTATCGCGGGGTCGTGCCCGAGATCGCCAGCCGGGCGCACATCGAAAACATCCTTCCGGTTTTGCGGGAGGCCTTGTCCGACGCCGATTGCCGGCTTGAAGACATCGACGCCGTCGCCGTGGCGCATCGTCCGGGATTGATCGGATCGCTTCTCATCGGCGTCACCGCCGCGAAGACGCTCGCGTGGTCGCTGGGCAAGCCGCTCATCGGCGTCGATCACGTTCATGCGCATCTCTACAGCGTCATGCTCGAGAGGAACGAGCCGCCGCCGTTTCCCGCAGTGGGAATGGTGTGCAGTGGGGGGCATACCGCGCTTTACGCCATCGATGGCTGGGACGCGGTGAAGCTGATCGGGTCCACGATCGACGACGCCGTCGGCGAGGCGTATGACAAGGTGGCGGCGATTCTCGGTCTCGGTTATCCCGGCGGGCCGGTCCTCGACACGCTCGCACTCGCGGGAAACCCACGCGCCGTCCGATTCCCGCGCACGATGCTCGATGCGGATTCGCTCGATTTCTCCTTCAGCGGATTGAAGACGGCGGTGCTTTATCATGTGCGCGGTGTGCCCGGTCGCAAAGGCGCGCCGGCGCCGGTGAAGCCACCCCCGACCCGGCAGGAACTGCACGACATCGCCGCGAGTTTCCAGGCCGCCTGCATCGACGTGATCCTCCGCAAGCTCGATCGCGCGTTGCGTCGGACTGGGGGACGGTCCCTCCTCGTCGGCGGGGGGGTATCGGCCAATCGCGGTTTGCGCGCGGCGCTCGAGCAACTCGACGTGCCCGTCTTCATGCCCCCCCTGCGATACTGCACCGACAATGCCGCCATGATCGCCGGCCTCGCCCATGTCGCCTTCGCACAGGGACGCACCAGCGCGCTCGATCTCGACGCCATCACCTACAGCCGGTTCCGCGAGTGAATCCCTCGAAATCCGCCTTCCCTTCAACTCATTCAACTCAATCGCCCAGCAGGTCGTTGACCGCATCGCCGACATGCGGGAATCGAAAGGTGAATCCCTCGTTCATCAGCCGGGTTGGAACGCATCGTCGCCCGAGCAGGGCAAGCTCCGGATCGGAACGCATGAGCCATGCCGCCACGCGAACCCCCATGCCCGGCGCCGGCGGCGACCAGGGCCGACCGACGGCGCTTCGCAGAGCTTTCATGAACTCGCGGTTCGTCACCGGATTCGGCGCGGTCACGACGTAGACACCTTGCATCGAATCGTCGTTCAGCGCGCGGAGAATGATCGCATTGAGATCGGCGACATGAATCCAACTGATGTACTGCTTTCCCGATCCGACCGTCCCCCCGAGAAAAAGCCGCGCCAGCTTCGTCAGCGTGCGCAGCGGGCCGCCGTTTCTCCCGAGAACGAAGCTGATCCGAAGAAGAACCTTTCGGCATCCGGGCAACGCTTCGTCCGACAGGGCGGCCTCCCATGCCGTGCCCACCTGCGGCGCGAATCCTTCACCAATGGGGGAGGATTCGTCCAGCACTTCATCGGTCGTGTCGCCATAAATGTGCGCCGTCGCCGACTGCACCCACACGCGCGGGGGATTCGCGCATTGGCGCCACGCGCCGGCGAGCGCGCGTACGGAATCGACGCGGGATTCAAGGATGATCCGCTTGTTTTCCGGGGTTTTCCGGCAATCCACGCTTCTGCCGACGAGGTTGATGACCGCGGCCGCGCCGTCCAGATGGGTCGCCCATTCACCGACGTCGCGCGCGTCCCAGTGAACATATCGCACCGGTCCATCCTGTCGATCGGAACCGCGGGTAAGGACGACGATCCGGTCGTATCGGTCCGTCAACTCACCGATCAGTCCCCGCCCCAGAAATCCCGATCCGCCCGCAATCACGACATGGCCGCGCTGTTTGCCGGTGTGGTTCATACGATGCAGCGTAGGCACTTGTCCGGGATGAACAAGAAAAACCCCACGTGTTCTGAAGTTTCAGCGCCTGACACAATGATTGAAAGATCCCGTTATGACGTTTCGTTGATACGTTTGACCTTCAGATCCCGATGTCCGCCGCCGCATCCCGCATATCCCGTTCCATCGTTGAAAATCTCCGCAAGCTCGTGGCTTTCAACCCTGCGGCATTTGACCGAGTTGTAATGGAACTGGAGCGCGCGGCGACGCAGGGAGGAGCGGTTGGGCGGCGTGCCGTGATGCGCCAGCCCGCTGAAGAACATCACCCCGCCCGGGCGCAGCGGGACGGCGACGACATGCCCGGCATCGACGTCTTCATCCGACAACTGGCAATCACGATCGTGATGGTGCGGTTTAGGTCCGAGCGCGTGGCTGCCGGGGATGACGTGCATGCAGCCGTTTTCAACCGTCGCATCATCCAGCGCCGTCCATGTTCCCAGGATCAGCTCGAGCGGCGCCATGCTGAAATAGGCCGTGTCCTGGTGCCAGGGCTTTTCCCGTCCCACATGCGCGGGCTTGAGCAGCGCCATGTCCTGGAGCAATCGGACCTCCGTTCCCACCAGCTCGCGCACGATCCTCAACAGCGTCGTGTTTTCCGCCGCCGCCTTCAGCCGGGCATCATGCTCGACAAAATACATCACCTTGCGCACATATCGTTCCCGTTCCTCGACCGGCATGGTTTCGATCGACAATCCCTTCGCGGGGTCTTCGAAGGTGACGATGCGGGGATCTCCCTTCGCGATCAGATCCCGCAGGGCCTGCCTGCACGATTCGACTTCATCGATGGAGAAGACATTTTCGATCGCGAGGAACCCATCGCGTTGATATTGCCGGAGATGGGCCTCGCTCAACTCCTCCGGCGAGGAGATCGCGCGATGAATGGCGTGCGGCTTGTAGAGTTTTTCCGCGATGATCGACGGGCCTTGAGCCGTGAAACTCATGAAATGTCCTTTCTCGCTGTATCGTGTCTTCCGCCCCCAGAGGACGGGTGAAGTATCCTGCAATAAAACAAGACGGTTGACCATGAATTCATCCGATTCGATTTTGTGTTATTCCGTCATCCAAAGGTATCTTGGCCTTCTTCGCCGCGCGCCGGGTCCGGGCTTTGCGGGGTTTTCATGAATTTGACGGAGGGCATACAGACAGGTGGGCGCGTGGCGCGTAACATGGTGTCGTTTTCCGCTGCGGGAACCCACCGAAAAGTTGTGAAGGTATCGGTTTATGAATCTGCAACATGCCATTGGTCCGCTCGAAGAAAATCCCGAGGCGCTCAAGGCCCGCCGGCATCGCCTCCGTCGCCAGGCGCATCTGCTGCTCGTCGCCAACGGGCTGCTGCCCTATCTGCGGGAGGATGCGAACGTCGATGAGGTCTCGAGCAGCGTCCTCGTCGGGTTTCGCGAACAATCCCGTCTGCTGACGGACTATCGTTGTCCCGCCGATGAGCGCATCGAGCGGTTCCTGGAACGGCATTTCGCCGACCTGGGCCTGCGCCTTCGTCTGCCCGAGCGCACGCTGAGTCTTCCCGAGCATGGATTGGCGCGCGAGCTGTCGCTGCCCGAGGATGGGGACGAGCACGCCAGCCCGCTGTTGACGTCGTATCGCGTGCGCAACGGCGTGCTGCACAATCCCCGGAGTGATCGTCGCACGACGCAGGGGACGTTTCACGTCGTCGAAGGCGGCCTGCCCGTTCCCGGCGACAAGGAGGCGGTGCCCAAGCGCGTCTTCGCCGAGCTGTTCCAGCGCGCGATTCATCCGCCGGATGATCTGCTCACCGTTCCGTTCACCGCGCATCGTGAACGGGTGGCGAGGGGGTTCATCTCGCTGCTGCTGCGGCCTGTCGTCTGCCCGGAAGTGCCCGGGGTGTGTCCGTCAAAATCGCTCGAGATTCGGTTCTTCGCGCCCGGGTCGCTGGTGAGCAATCTCGATTTCGTCGAGTCGATCTTCGGCAACGCCGGCGATCCGGCTTTGCCGCGCAATGACGCGGGGCTGGACGTGGAGCACTGGACCGGGCACACCGGCTGCGTCATTCTCGCGCCGCATCTGGTGGACCTGACGAAGAAGGAACTGGGCCTGCCGAATTTCGCCGATGCCACCGATCGCCAGAAGCGCGATGGAATGTGCTGGAGGAATGCGGATGAAAAATACAACAACGGCGATGCTTTCAAGATCACCTGCCGCACGGAAGCCGGGGTGATCGTCACGCTGATCGCGGACAACTACTACGGCTATTGCAAGAAGGAAGTGAAGACGCAGATCAGCTACGCCGCCAATCTGCTGGGCAATGTCGAGGAGGAACACGCCGGCGGCGCGCTGGCGTTCGCCAGCTACAGTTACGGCGGGATTTTCCAGACCGACAGCCGCACCGACAACGGCCGCACCTTCGCGGATGTCGTTCGCGATTACGGTGGGCGGATGCATCTGCAACCGCAAGGTTACGGCATCGACAAAACCTTCCCCGAGGTTCTCTATGTTCCCGAAACCACCTGTGCCAGCGTCGCCCGACAGCGGGTGTGGTGGGGGCGCGACGACAACGACACTGAAAAGATGATCCCGCTCCGACCGGGCAAGGTCTACATGACCCCGTCGGGGTTTAATTTCCGCATGGAAAAGCACCCCGGCGCGCCGAGCTGGCGCATCATCGGCACCAACGGCGAGGGCACGTTCTGCCACAAGCCCTGTACGGTGAGCGGCGGTGGAAAGAGCGAGATCAGCAAGTCCTTGCGCGACTACATGATCTATGGGCCGATCTTCGCCGCCGATGTCGAGAAGGACCTCGAGCTGGTCGATCAGATCTTCCGGAAGGATTATTCCGATCGGTGGCGCCCCGACGCCGCCGAAAAACCCGACTACACCAACCGCCGAAGCCGCACCATTCTCAGCTCCCGGCGATCGGTCGGCAGCGTCATCAAGCTCCTGACGCCCTCGCCTGAATTCACCGACGCCTACAACCAATGGCTCGCGTCGATCCCGAGCTACATCTATCCGATGGTCTTCATCATCAAGCGGTTTTATCGCCCGGAATGGGAAGGCGACTGGCGGCGGCATTTCAGCGTCGATATCGTCAACGGCTTTCCCGGACACGAGCTGAAGTTCGATGACCGCACGCTGGTGGGGAGCTATCTGCGCGTCGGTCTGCTGCAATCCAACGCCTGGCGGACATACAAGGTGAGGCAGGACTTCGCGGCGGCGGTGAAAATCCAGACCGAGGACGACATCTCCGCATCGGTGGTCGTTCCCGTTGCCCGGTTGTCGCATCTGAACAATCACGAGCACGCGATGGGCGTGAAGTTCGCGGTGAACTGCGAATACCGGCTTTTCCAGCGCCCCGACGACGCCATTCACCGCGGATTGGACAAGCAAACCGAGGCCGACCTGTCGCGCGGCGACAGCTTCATCTCCAATTTCCAGCCTCTCACGCCCGCGCAGGTGCGGGAGATGGTGGAGAATGTCACGACGTTCGATGAGTTCACCCCGCCGATGCGGCAGATGCTGCGCGAAGGCGCGAAGCAGCGGGACGGGTATGTCGTTTCCTCGTCCGATCCGCGCCTCGTCGACGGCAAGCCGACGAAGAATCCCCGCTATCTTCAGAATCGTCCCGATCTGATGGACCCGGTCGCGAAATATGTCGGGGAAATGGGGATGCGGTTCGCCCGCGCCGTGCCGGACGACCGGCCGGTCTACACGCCCGTCGATGCGGTTCTGGTCGGTCGGCGAAATAATCCCCCCGAGCCGGAATCGAACATCCGCGCCCTGGCGGTCTACAATCCCATCCATTACCAGGAACTGCCCGAGCTCTTCATGGATTTCGTCTCATCCCTCACCGGCAAGAGTCCCTCGACCACCGGCGCGGGAAGCGAAGGCGCGCTGACCAAAGGTCCGTTCAACGCGCTGCGGCCGATCATCGATCTGAACAACGCGCTGGTCAGCTACATCCTCACCGGCCTGGCGGGTTTTTCCTCGTCGGCCGGTTATGTCGGCCCGCGAGTGCGCGTCGATCACGACATCAGCCTCCTCATCCCCGAAATCTGGTGCCGCCTCAGCCCCCGGGAACGCGATCCTGCCTTCCTGATCCGCGAAGGGCATCTCGAAGCCCTCAGGGATTTTCAGCACAACGGCGAAACCATTCTTGCCAGCCGCCTGGGATACCGCATCACCGATCGGTTCGTCCGCGCCTTCGCCGGGCGAATCTTCGACAACCCGCTCAAGGTTTTCGATGACGCCATGCTCAAGCCCGAGACGCAGGATCTCGAGGCGTTCGTCGATGGTGTGAAGAACATCACCGAAGCCCAGCAGCGCGTCGCGGCCAGCTACATCGAGGATCATTCCATCGACG
>CAYUNS010000001.1:59008-74910 GCA_964446155.1 uncultured Tepidisphaeraceae bacterium
CCATCGACGACGCCTGTCCGCCCCTGCGGGCGCTGCTGATGATCATGGCGACGGGAACATGCGAAGGAAAGAATGCGCATCATCCCGAGATCCGCGCCCTTTTCACCCGGGAATCGCTGCTCGGCAGCGACTGGTACGCGCGGCGGTTGCGCAACAAGCAACAGGGGGACATCGCCCTGTGGAAGCGTCACCTGGCTTATGTGGAGGATTTTCTCGCCCGATCGAGTCATGTCGATCTCGCGAAGCGGCTCGACATCGACTCCCGCCGCGACTACGCCGCGCGGGAACTTGAGCACGTACAATCGCCTCAATATCTCAAAGACCTGGTGGGAACGCTGGGCGCGGACACGATCGGAAAGGGATGACGCGGGCGCGTCGTTCTACGCTTCGGCCGGGACGACGGTGGGCAGGTAGATGCTGAAGGTCGTTCCCTTGCCCATCTCGCTGGCGACTTCAATGCGGCCGTGGTGGTGCTCGATGATCTCCTTGCAGATCGCCAGCCCCAACCCCGTCCCCTTGGTTTCGCCTTTTCGCGCGGTCCCCTTGGTGGTGAAGAACGGCTGGAAGATCCTGGAAAGCAGTTTTTCAGGAATGCCCGGACCGGTGTCGATGACCTGGAGCTTCAGCTCATCCGATCCGTCGACCCGCTGCGCCTTCACCGTCAGCGACCCGCCTTTGCCGAGCATGGCCTGCCGGGCGTTGATGAGCAGGTTCAGGAGTACCTGCTCGAGTTGCACGGGGTCGGCCGGCACTTTCAGATCGGGCTGCACCTGCACCCGCAGGGCGATGCCGTCCTTCTGCGGATCGCGCGCCATCACCATGAGCACCTCGTCCACCAGCTTTTGAATCGAGACCTCGCCGAACCGCGATTCCCCCCGGGCCAGCCCCAGCATCGAGGCGCAGATTTTTCCGGCTTTCTCCGAGCTTTGGAAGGATTTCTGAAGCGATTTGCGGATCAGGTCCATGTCGGGCTTGTCGCCGTTCGCACTTTGCAGGGCGAATTGCGAATAGCTGATGATGGGGGTGAGCAGATTGTTGAATTCATGCGCGATGACCGCCGCGATCGTGCCGATCGTGGCGAGTTTTTGCGATTCGGTGAGCTGCTCGCGCAAATCGTCGAGCTGGTCCTGTGCCAGCGTCAACTGATGCAGAAGGGTGTCCTCGATCGCCGCGGTGGTGTTTTCCTGATCGCTCACGCACGTTTGTTATCGGCGCACGCATGGGGGCATCTTCACTCGCGATTCAGGATCGGCGCACATCGTCTTATCGGACGGCGGCGGGGCCCGCGCACGTCCTCCGGCGCCGCTATCGCATCGCGGCGAGGATGCTTTGCGCGACATGGCGGATCTGTGATTCGTCGAGTTCCGGATAGATCGGCAGTGCCAGCACCTCGCGGCTGGCGCGCTCGCTTTCCGGGAGGTCGCCGGCGCGCCCTCCGCAGTAGGCGAAGCACTCCTGGAGATGCAGGGACAGCGGGTAATACACCGCCGTTCCGATTCCCTTGTCCGCCAGTTCCTGCTTCACGCGGTCGCGATCGGGGATGCGGATGACATACTGGTTGTAGATCGAGTCATTGCCGGATTCGATCTTCGGCGTGACGACCCCGCTGCCGGCGAAGAGCCGGTCGTACATCGCCGCGTTGTTTCGCCGGCCTTCGTGCCATTTGTCCAGGTGCTTCAGCTTCACGTCCAGCACCGCGGCCTGGAGCGCGTCGAGCCGGAAGTTGCCTCCGACCATGCGGTGAAAGTACACCTGCTCGCCACCATGCACGCGAACGATCCGGCACTGCTTCGCGAAGGCTTCGTCATTGGTGCAGACCGCGCCGCCGTCACCGAACCCACCGAGGTTTTTGCTGGGGAAAAAGCTCAGGCATCCGCAATCGCCCAGCGAGGTCGCGGGCTGGTCATGACGCCTGGCGCCGATCGCCTGGGCGGCGTCCTCGATCACCTTGATCCCGTGCCGCCGCGCGATCTCGTTGATTTTTTCCATGTTCGCGAGCTGCCCGAACAGATGCACGGGCATGATGGCGCGGGTCCGCTTCGTGATCTTCGCCTCGATCTTCGCCGGATCGATGTTGAACGTCTCGGGGTCGATGTCCACGAAGACCGGCTTGGCGCCGGCGCGCGCGATCGAGCCGGCCGTCGCGAAGAACGTGAACGCGGGGCATATCACCTCATCTCCCGGGCCGATGCGCATCGCCATCAGCACGCACAGCAGCGCGTCGGTCCCGCTGCTCATCCCGATCGCGAACCGCGTTCCGCAGTAATCGGCGAGATGCGATTCAAATTTCTCGACGGTCGGACCGAGAATGAAGGATTGCGCGTCACAGACTTCGTCGATGGCGCGCCGGATTTCGTTTCGCAGGGGCAGATACTGCGCCTGGAGATCGAGCAGTTTCACGTTCATAGTCGGGAAACAGTACGACAGCGGGGAAGCCGCGACAAGGGGTTCGGTCGCGGCGGGGTCGTCATTGGGGCTGGGGAAGATGCGCCACGATCTGGTCGGCGAGTGCGAGCATTCGGCTGAAGGCGATCGCGTCGAACGCCCGCGCCGAAAAATCCAGGAGAAGCTGGCGGTCGTGCAGGATCAGTCCAATGTCCTGCGGCAGCAGCGCTCCCGCGGAAGACTTGGCCAGCGACCTCGCCGCCCGCGAGTCGCTGCCGAAAACGATGAATCGTTCGCCGCTGATCGAGGGATAGCTCGTCATGGTCATCGCGTCGATGAGGCTGGCTTCGCTCGTTGCCGGTCGAAGCCCCGTCGCCGGCCAGGCCGATTCAATGTCGATGACGAGGAGATTCCAGTGATGTGGCTTGTCCGGTGTCCGGCTCGCCGGCGTGGCGTCGCTGCGCAACTGGAGAAAGGACCGTTTCTCACCGACGAGAAGCAGTCTCGGTTCGAGCGTCATCGCGCGAATTTGGCGCACCGCCTCGGGAAGGTTCACCGCCTCCAGCGCCGCGAGTCGAAACCCGCTCGCACGCGACCATTCCGACAGCGCCACCCATTGCCGGCGGGTTGTCCATCGCCGCACCAGCAAGGCGAACATCCCCGTCGCCAGCGCAACCACCATCAGCAGCGTGAGGAGCACGCGCCAGGAGAATTCGGCCTGACTCGGGAATCGCAGGGACATGAATGAGATCTTATTCGATCGGCGGTCACCGCAGCCGTGCCAACCGCTGATTGATTCGGTCGAGATAAGTCAGGTATTCCCCGCGGTCTTCGGCATAGTTGTCGTAGCCGGTGGGAGTCCGCTGGATGGCCTGCAGCGTGCGGATGAGCAGCCCCTCGAGTTGTTCTGGAGGGAGCGTGCGGATGTTTTCCTTGCCGTATCCCTTGGGATAGACCGCCGCGATGATCGGGTCGGACACGTAATATTTCAGCACGATGAGCTGGTAATTTCTCGCGGCCTGGATGTACTCCTCTTTCGCCGTCGCCAGAAGCCTGCCGCGCTCGTCGCCTTGCGCGCTCATCGCCGCGAGATAAGCGCGATCGCCGAGCGCCAGATGCTTCATCGCGTTGAGGCTGTCGATGTGCGCGAAATAGGTGTTTTCATTGACGCGATGCTTCGCCAGATGCTCCCGGTATTCTCCGACGGCATCCTCCGCCAGCCGGGCGGTCATTGCATAGCTGTACAGCGCTTCCCTGGCGGCGGCGGCATCGAGGAGGGTCTCGTTCAACGCCAGATCCGCCGTGGGCATCTCCATTTCCAGGCGTTCCGCGGGGATGGGCAGATCAAAGGCGCGCAGCTCGGCACGGCGGGCACGTTCCCACTCCTCCTCGCCCCAGTTTTTCAGCGCCAGCGCCGGTCGGCTGTCAACGACCGTCTCGCTGAGCTGCGCGTGCTTTTGCCCATACACGGTCTGAAGGATCGTCGCGCGTTTGTGATAATTATACGCCAGCGCGAAAGTTGAAAGACCATAGGGGAAGGGCTGGTATCGCTCGACATATTGCAATTCCGCGCCCGTGTTCCACGGTTGATCGTCCGGGATGCCCGCGGGACGCTCGTATTTCGGCTTGAGATATTGCGGGAGGATGAAACCGCGCTCGTCCAGGCGAGCGTCCAGTTCCAGCCGGCGCCACTCGGGGTCTTTGCGGTCGAGCCGCTGCCTGCTTTTGTGGGGCAGCGTTTCATCGCGGACGCGCTTGCGGTAATACGCCTTTTCCGCGCTGTTGCCGAGCTTGTCGAAATAGGTCTGCGCAATGGCGGTGAGGATGTTGATGTTTTCCGGCCGCTCGCGATCGACGTTTTCGGCGTATTCAATGGCGTCGAGGATGGTGATGTACTTGTTCGCGAGGCTCGCCATCTGCACGGAGATGTTGTACGCCTTGTTCCACACCTGAAAGATGTGGACGGTGTCGAACTCCGGCTGAAGCATGCGGATCCACTCGACGCGGGTGTCGAAATCCTCGAGGTTTTTCTCGCTTTTCTGGCTTTCGCTGGTGGTCCAGAGCATCATGACCAGGGGACCGCGCAACCCCCCGAGCAGTAACGCCAGGGCAAAGCTGTTCATGCTCGCCAGCGTCGCCCCTCCACCGCTCGTCGAGGCATAGCGCTGACCCGCCGCCGCGATGCGCCGGGAGCGGGCCCAGTCCCGCGTGAAATGCGCCGCGATCAACGCGACGACCAGAACGATCACCACCGTCGTGCGCCCGCGCGTCATGGGGCCACCTCTTTGTTCTTCAGGAAGATGTAGGACACCACCATCAGGGGAAACCCGAAAGCCAGGATCACCTTCAGCGCCTGGACGACCTTTTCCGGTGGAACCGTCACGCCGCGCTCGATGTCCTCGGTGGCCTGGAATTGCGTAATGTCGGGCAGAACCTTGCCCGCGACATCGAGCAATCGGGTCAGCGCCTCGACGGTCTCGCTGACCACGCGCGCCTGGGCGGCGTCGCTGCTCGAGAACCAGTCCTGCGCCACTCGTCGGCCGATGCCCGGCGTCGCGACATCGGCGATCTGCGAAACCCCCCAGTGCCCGAGCAGAATCACCAGCGTCAGCACGATCGCGATCGGCCAGGAAAGGAACGTGCTGCAGAAAATCGAAACGATCACCACCAGCAGCGACATCAGCCAGAGAATCAAAAGGCTCTTGAACAGGTTCACGAGGAAATGCTGCCGCGCTTTCACCAGTGAAAGGGAGCCGCCCGTGAACTTGCCGTCGGCGTTGGCCTCGTGACGCAGCCCCAGCCAGTGCCCCGGCGTGTGGACCTGCATGACCAGATCGAAGTTGCCGTCGTCGAGCGCGTCCGCGGGGACGTTGAAATAGGTGTATCGGTTCGATTCCGGCCGAATAAGCTGCCGATGGCGGACCTCGCGGGTTTCCGGATCGACGATGCTCACTTCCACGTTGGTGAAATCCGCATCGTCGATGACCAGGTCCGCGCCGCTTCGCTCGATGCCGCTTCGCAACTCGAAGGGAACGTCGCCTTCCTGGTTGACGAACCGGTCGGCGTCGCGGAACGAGAAGATCGCCAGAGGGCCGCGCCCGTCGGCGGCGCCCTTGAGCTGTTGTCCGAAGTTGCCGCTGCGCCCCTGGAAGCTGAGGTCGGAACCGGGCTGAAACGTCACGTTTTTCTCGGGCAGTTCGAGCCGGATGGAATCCGGGTCGATGCCGAGAAGCGTGTTGGGCGTGAGCGGGAAAACGTGGACCAGGACGGCGTCCCTCCCGGCCGGGGGGAGCCACTCGACAATGCGCGTGACGGCCTCGGGGGAGAGCAGAAGCTGCCCGGTGAATCCTTCGGCGGTGGGGTATAGCTGGAGCGTGCCGTTGTTCGCCAGCATCGCGGGGGTCACGGTTTGTTGCAGGGTGTCGTCATTGATGCGGACATTGATCATGATCGGCGAGACCGGGCGCAAATGCTGTTCCTCCTCGGGTTGGGAGGAGAGCGCGGACAGCACCGGGCCGTGAATGGGCGGCTTGCGCGTCAACTCGAACACGCCGGAACTGACCGGGTCCGTCATGACCTCATCCGAGGTTCCCGGCGCGTATTCCGCCTGGGCGCGGAAATGCAGGATGGCCGGCGTCACCCGTGGGCCGCTCCCTGACGGGATCGTCAGGTCGTTTCGGGACAAGGCAAAATGAATCGCCAGTTCCGACTCGCTGTTGCCGAGCATCCATCGCACGGTCTGATCGGTCCGGGGAGCGCGGGCGAAGATCTGCATCCGCGCGGCATGTTCGAAGGAAGTTGTGCTCAGCAGCCCGCCGGGGCTGGCATAATGGATCAGCGTCGGACGATGCGGATCATCATCGGGCGTCGTTGCGAGAATCTCCCGCACATCCCGCTGGATGTTCCACACCCGAAGGCTCAGGTAGCCCCAGGTGAACAGCCCCATGATCAGCAGGATCGCCGCCGACACCCGCGCGAAGCCGAGCACTTTGCCCACCACGATCTCGAGCCGTGTCGTCGGCTTGGTGACGACGGTGAAGATCACGCGGTTTTCAATCTCCTTGGGCAGATTCGTGCAGGCGAGGATGATGGTGGTGATGACCACCAGCAATCCCGTCGCGAACAGGCAGAACTTGGTCGTTTGCCGAATGGCGTCCTGCGCGTCGTAGGGACGGGTGAACTGGGAGACGATGACCACGCCGATGATCGCCAGCGGGGTGATCCACAGCACGCGCCGGCGGATGGATTCGTCGAAGCAGACGCCCGATATCGCCCAGACGCGCGCGATGCTGAACCGCAGGACATCTTTCAGCCCCAGAAGCAGCAGTCCAATCAGGACGATGCCCCCGGCAACGAACCAGCGAATGTTGTCGAAGAAGAAATCCATGGGCGTTTCAGAGTTGAGAACTCACATCGCGGGTTCCCGGTTCAATCCGGGCGCCGCGACTCAAAACATCTTCCATCCCGGCGGCAGGCGGCATTCATCCGGGCGAGCGTCCCGGGTCGCGCGCATCCGTCTTCAGTTCGAGCTTGTATAACCGCCGTTTTCCGGCGTGTTCTCGCGCACGATGCGGACGAACAGGTCTTCCAGCGTCGTCGTCGGGTGCGTGACGGTCGTGTCGGTGATGCCCATTGTGCCCATGAACCGCCGCATCTCGGCGATCTGCTCGGGCGTCATGCCTTTGGCCTGGATCTGGGTGATGTCGCGCACCTGGAGCAGGTCGCGCACCTGCCCGATCGTCTGCATTTTGCCGCGGAACAGGATCGTGATTCGATCGCAGACATCCTGCACGTCCGCGAGCAGGTGGCTGCACAACAGGACCGTCTTGCCCTGGTTCTTGAGGGAGAGGATCAGATCCTTCATCTCGCGGGTGCCGATCGGATCGAGGCCCGTCGTCGGTTCGTCGAGCAGGATGAGATCGGGGTTGTTGATCAGCGCCTGCGCCAGACCGATGCGCCTGGCCATGCCCTTGGAGTATTCACGAAGCTTGCGTTTACGGCTCCGGGCGTCGAGACCGACGATGTCGAGCAGCTCGGGCACTCGCTTGTTCAGCGTCCGTCGGTCGATCTTGAACAGCTTCCCGTAAAACCGCAGCGTCTCCTCGCCGTTGAGAAAGCGATAGAGATAGGATTCCTCGGGAAGAAAGCCGATCTTCTCGTTGATGACGGTGTTGCCCGCCGGTTGCCCCAGCACCGACGCACGCCCGCGCGAGGGGAAGATCAGCCCGAGAAGCAGCTTGATGGTGGTGCTTTTGCCCGACCCGTTCGGACCAAGCAGCCCGAAAACCTCTCCCCGATGGATCGTCAGATTCAGATCGTCCAGGGCGCGAACCTTGTCGCGGCCCCAGAAATCCTTGTAGACCTTGGTCAGGCGTTCAGTGTGTACGGCCGCATGATTGGCTTCTGTCATGATGAATTGAGTGAGTCTGGAAGAAAGGATGCGCAACCCATGCTCAAGTTGCAGCGGGAAGTGACTTGCTTTCCAGAGGCATTCACATGCCTTATCGACCGACGCGAACCTTGGGCTTGGATCGGGTGCGGCGGCGGCGCTTCTCGCTCGGCTTTTCGTAATATGCCACGCGCTTGATGTCTTTCGTCAAACCTTCCTTCTCGCACATCTTCTTGAAGCGACGCAGCATCTGCTCCGCGGTCTCGTTGCCGCGCGACTTGACCTTGATCATGACCGATCCTTTCAAATTCCGAATTTAGACAAAAACGCCGACCAGCCACAGCCCGGTCGGCGGGAACGGACCAGTGTAGCCATGAACGCGAATTGTTCAAGGGAGGCCCAAAAGACTTGTTGAGGTGTTTGGGGGAAACCGCATGGGCATCCATGGATGGAGGCATAGAGCAAATGGGTGGTTTGGGATGGTTTCGTCTCTTCGCCTCCCGATGCTTTGGGGGCGGGGTGTCGGGATGGAGAAAGGTTCGGGCAATCGCCGATAATGACGAAGAGATGCTTCAGACGTTATTGCCCTTGTTGCCGGCCGAGGCGGGGGCTGTCGCAATGGCGATGGCGGGGGTGGGGATGTTGATTGGCCTGGTGCTGTGGCTGGCGGGAGCGCGGTACAGCCGATCGATCGTCACGCTGTTGATGGTGACGATCGGAGCGGGCCTGGGATTGCGGCTGCCGGGCTGGTTCGGGTGGCCGGTGAGCGGAATGGGCGCGGCGGTGGGAGGCGCGATGTCGCTGGGATTGATCGGATTTTTGCTCCACCG
Source organism: uncultured Tepidisphaeraceae bacterium (assembly GCA_964446155.1). Taxonomy (GTDB): domain Bacteria; phylum Planctomycetota; class Phycisphaerae; order Tepidisphaerales; family Tepidisphaeraceae; genus CAYUNS01. The sequence continues at coordinate 67,613 of CAYUNS010000001.1, forward strand.
ATTGTGGGTGGGCCTTGGATTGGGATGGATGCTGGCGGCGTGGGGCGCGCTGCTGGTCTGGACGATGCTGGGGCAGGGACAGACCTGGCAGGTTCCGGCGGAAGAAGCGACGACGCTCGGGGGCTATGCCGCATCGGTGTGGGAGGCGATGCCCGATGATTTCACGTGGGTGGCGCCGTTCGTGTGCGCCGCGGCGATGCTCACGGGCTTGTCGATCGGATGGATCTGGCCGCGAATGGGCGTGGTGCTGCTGTACAGCGTGATGGGGGTGTCGTTGCTGGTCGCGACGGGACTGGCGGCGATCGAGTTCGGCCGACCGGAATGGCTCTCGCATGTGCCGTCGCAAACCGCGCCGCAGGTGATGCTTCTTACGCTGCTGGTGGCATTCGGCGCCGTGGTGCAATGGAAGGCATCGCCCGCGCGCCCGGAAACGCCGGTCGGACCGCCGAAGGAAAAGAAAAATTGATCGCTCGAATGGAGAGGCCCCAGGCATCCCCATTCGACCAACGTGGAGAAGACCGTGGATGCGTCCAGTGAAACAACGACCGTGGGCTTGATCCCGACCCATTGGCCGGGACAGGGGGATCTCATCGCGTTCTGCCAGAACATGGGGGGCGGGCTGGCGGCGCTGCTCATCCTCGTCGGGCTGATCTACCTGCTGTTCGGGTATCACATTTTCAAAATCCTGGTGATGGTGAACGCCGCGGTGTTCGGCGCCTATATCGGTGCGATCGTGGGCAATGCGTTTGGTCATTCAATTCCGGGCGCGGTGCTGGGAGGATTCAGCGCGGCGGCGATCACCTGGCCGCTGATGAAATGGGCGGTCGCCGTGATGGGCGGCGTGTTCGGCGCGATTCTCGGCGCGAGCCTCTGGCACACCGGGGGGCTGGACGGCAACTTCGCCTGGGCCGGCGCGCTCTGCGGGCTGGTGTTTCTCGGGCTGCTCTCATTCATCCTGTTCCGTGGAACCGTCATGATGTACATGAGCCTCCAGGGATCGGTGATGGTGATCTTCGGACTGCTCGGGCTGATCTTCAAGTACCAGGACGTGGCGCCCGTGATCGCGGACAAGCTGCAGGTACAACCGCTGATGCTGCCGATCGCCGTCTTCATCGCGACGGTGCTGGGAACCATTTATCAACAGGCGCAATATCCTCCCGAGTCATCGTCGGGAAAAAGCTGATGCCTGCCCGGAAGCACGGAGGAACCCCGCACGCTCACCCGCCGTCCGTTGGTCTTTTGCCCGCCGCCGGGCGCTTCAGCCACTTGCGGGACATGCGGAGCATGGATTCCTCGGTGGTTTTTTCATGCAGATGGATGATGTCGATCCAGGCGAGAGCGTGGGATTCGTCGCTGACCGTGAACGTGTCATCACCCGTGGATCGAATCGCAAAACGCGCGTCATAATGAAGATGCGCGGGGGCGCCGCCGCGCGCGGGGATCTCGTGGATATCGAGATCGAATATCTCCGAAGACACCGGATGCAGGTCGGTCAGGCCGGATTCTTCCACGGCTTCCCGCATGGCGACGTTGAGCGCGTCGGGGTCGCCGTCGCAGTGCCCGCCGAGCTGAAGCCAGCGTTCGAGCTTGCGATGGTGCGTCAGGAGGACGCGCCCGCCGGCGTCGTCCACCAGCCACGCCGAGCCGGTGACGTGCCCAACCGCCAGGGTGCGGTCAAAGCAATCGGGATGTGCCCGCACGAAATCAATGAACCGCCGAACGCAGGCACGCTCCTCGGGGTGGCGCTCCAGGTAATGGGTCAACAACCGCAGCAGGGGATCGCGATGCATGTGCCGCATCATATCACCTCGCACGTCTGATCGAATCGTCGCGCTGCGTTTGCGGCGATTGTTTCTATAATCCCGCCATGGCAGCATCAGTCATCGACGGCGCGGCGCTGGCGGCGCGCACGAAATCCGAAGTGCAGGTCCGGGTTGCGCGCTGGCGCGAGCAGGGCCGGGTGGTTCGTCTGGCGGCAATTCTGGTCGGGGCCTCCCCGGCCGGAGAGCTTTACGCGCAGCGGCAGGGAGAAGGATGCCAGGCGCTGGGCATCGAGTATGAGTTGTTGAAGTTCGACGCCGACATCTCCCAGCGCGAGTTGAAGCACGAGATTCGCCGGTTGAACGGGGATGCCCGGGTGACGGGCATCATGATGCACCTGCCGCTGCCCGGACATCTCGATGCGCCGCGGTTGCAGTTCGAGATCGACGTGGTGAAGGATGTCGAGGGGGTCAATCCCGCCAACATCGGATACGTCGTTTACGGCCATACGCTCATCGCCCCGAGCACGGCGCTGGCGGCGATTGAACTGATCCGATCCACCGGCGTGGAGATGCGCGGCGCGGAGGCGGTGGTCGTCGGCGCCAGTCAGATTGTCGGCAAGCCGGTGGCGTTGCTGCTGGCCGAGCAGATGGCGACGGTCACCGTCTGCCACATCGCGACGAAGGACTTGTCCGCTCATACCCGCCGGGCGGAAATCCTCGTCGTCGCAGTCGGAAAACCGGGGCTGATTACGGCCGATCACGTTCGTCCGGGCGCGGTGGTCATCGATGTCGGGATCAATCGCATCACTTTGCCGGATGGCACGCGGAAAACCGTCGGTGACGTGGATTTCCCCGGTGTCAGCCGGGTGGCCGGCCATCTCACGCCCGTCCCCGGCGGGGTCGGACCGATGACCGTGGCGATGTTGCTCCGCAACACGCTCCGAAGCGCCGAAATCCTGTTCGGCGCGAAGTGATCGCCTGACGGATTGCCGCGCCCCCTGTTTCATCTCGCCCCCCATTGTGCGAATCAGGCGCGAAGCGCGTCACCTCGCCGAGGTCTCGCGCTGCTTGAGGAGTTGTTGATAGATGCCGGGGACCGGCTCGGAGATGAGGTTCAATCCACCATCGCTTTCGATGGTGATACGGTACAGCCGGCCGAGATCGAACGGCCCCCACGGGCTTTCGCCCTGCACGACGCGGATTCCCATTTCCTTGCGGTACGCCTCGTCCTCCGCCAGCCGCCAGAAATTGTCCCACAACTCCTGCTCGAACTCGCTGACGCGCGGATCGACGCCGCGGTAGATGTCGGGGATCTTCCCCGGCTCGTCAATGCGGTGGGCGTCGGAAGGGTTTTGATATTCACCGAAAAGGCGGTGAAACAGCACGATGCTTCGGCCGCGAAGGGGGTCGTTCTGCTCGACGAACTTGCCCTCGAACTTGATCACCAGCGCGTCGATGTGAGCCGTCTTGCCCCGGATCGTGAATGATTTCGGAGGCAGGGTGCTGCCGTCCCTGGCGTATTCGACGAAAAGCAGCGTGGTCTGCAATTCGCCGTCGACGACCTGCTGGTCCGTCACGAGCACCTCCGCCCGTCGTTCCTCGGCGCTGAGGCGCTGAACGATCTGCTGCAATTCCTCTTTTTCGGCCTTGAGCTGGGCAATCTCTTTTTGCGGCGAGATGTACTGGTCGTACATGTAAACGCCGACCGATCCCGCCACCACGAGAGCGCTTAACGCGACGATTTTTCCGATGCCTTGAAACATGATGAGTTATCGGACGAAGACTCCCGGTACGGGCGGCCACGCGCCGACGCGACACGGGTTTCATGATCCGTTACGGAACTCGCGACAACGCCCTGCAATCATTATCGGTCGAACCGGGATGCGGATTCGATCATTTTGGCTGCTCGATCCGATTCGGGCGGGTCAACTCGGGGGCGGTCCACAGTTTGACCAGCGTGTCGGCGTCGGTGGGGAGGATGGTGATTCCCGATTCCTCGTTGACGCTGCCGAGATATTGCCCGCGCACGGTGAGATAATGCGTCGTCACCGCGCCTTCCAGCCCGATGCGGTCCTGCACGGGAACCGCGCGAATCTTCTGGTTGTTCAACACGACTTCCCGGTCCTGGAGCACATCGATGTAGCGTAGCATGACTTCCTGCGCGTCGCTCACATAATACGCGAAGAGATACCCCTTCGGTTCGTTCAGCGGCAGGACGCGCGGCAGCAGATGGCCAAGCGCCTGCGGCATGTAGAAAGGGGGCAGCTCGCGCTCGACGGGCTGGTCGTGGCTGCTGCGCGTCGCGCGGGTCACGACGAGATGATAAGCCTCGGTCGTTCGCATGTCCGGCTGTTTGGGGTCATTGGGATCGATTCCCGCTTCCCGCTCGTTGGCCCGCACGCGGGTGACCTGCCGGTCGCTGGCCCCGAATTCCATCACCCCGTCCCGCGCGGGCTTCCCGTCCTGATCGAGCTTTTTCGTGTTCTCGACGACCGCGATGCTCGACCAGACCTCGTGCCTGCGATCGAACGACATGTATTGCCAGCTTTCGGCATCGACCCGCACGTTCTCCTCCGGGACGGTGCGTGAGCGCACGCCGACGCGGAAGCCCGTCGGTTTGCCCTGCGGCGCGGCCCCGCGCGATTCGCTTTCATCCGGCAGCCCCGGCGCCGCCTCCTCGACGACATAGCTGTATCCGATGTCCTTCCCGTCGCGCATGATCCGCAGCCATTGTTCGGGGACGAGCGCGCGGGTGAGCGCGCGTTCCGGCAGGTTCACGAACAGCGCGCGGGTGCGGTACAGGCGCTGATCCTGGTCGTCCTTGATGACGCTTCGGTCGATCAACTGGACCGAATCGATCATGGCGGCGAACAGGTCGACGACTTTGCGGTCCTCGGGGTCTTCCCATGACTCGTCCTCGGGCGTCGTCAGGTCGTCCATGCGGCTCGCGCCGGCGGGGGTGGTCAGCGTGAGGATGTAATACAACTGCGGATCGACCTGCACGAGCGCCTGCTGGAGCAGCCGGCGCTGCTGGCCGATCCCGTAACGGATGACGATCATCCCCACATCGGCTTGCCCGATGTTGGTCGTGTCCTCCCGGAGCAACTCCGCCGCGGGGGTTTCGGCCTTCAACTTCTCCGCCGTCGCTTTCAGCAATCCCTGCGTCGCGCCGTCCGGACTCTGCCGGTCAACCAGGGGCATGCCTCGGCTCAAGGTGAGGCGCGCCACCTTCAGCACCCGCGTTTGATCGTCGTTGACGAACTGCACGATCTCATCCGTGCCGGATCGGCGAATCTGTTTCCAGCCGGCCGGAGGACGCAGGGAAATTCCCGCCGCCATGCTTTCAAACGGCTGACCGAGCCGGGCGCTGGCCTTGGCGCGATTCACGGCGGCCTGGTTGTCGGGACGGTCGCGGAGAACGTCCAGCGGCTCGGGCGTCTGCCCCGACGCGCGCGACGGAACGAACGTCACGCCCGCAAGCGCGACACACAACAATACGGCGAAAAGCGGTTCACGCATGATTTCCTCGTCTGTGCCCCATCCGTGGTTTCATCACTCTCCCTTAATAGGTCCGTTTCGGAGGCGTCATCTGGTCGATGGTCTCGAAATCGAAATACACCTTTGATTCCTCGCAGCGCAGGCGCGTCACGCCGCCTGGCAGATCGATGCACTCCAGTCCGCCATTCTGGTTGAAATACCAGCGGCTTGCCACGCCCGTGCCGTTGATGCTCAGTTTCAGGCAGCGCATCGGCGCGCCTTCCGCCGCCAGCGTACGCGGATGCTCCTCGGTTGGTTCGATGAAGATGACGAGCGGTTCAATGAAATTCACATCCTCCCATCCGGGCAGCGAATCGCTAATGAGAATCATCGCCCGCGGTTCCATGCGCCCCAGCAGCACGGGCAGCCAGGCGCCGGGGACGAAGGATGGGGGAGCGGCGCCGTTGAACGTGATCCGTCCGTTTTCAGTGGAGGTGATGATGCTGAGATGGCCGTCGCGCAAATCGACCTGCCGGGAAACGATTCGGTCAAAGCCGCCTCCCGAGCGGATGTCGGCGTGCGACCGCTCGGCGAGGCATTCATGCCCCGAGAGGTCCGCCGGCGTCTCGGCCTCCTCCACCAGTTGCATCACGTTCTGCCCCGACACCAGCCACCGCGATTCGCGCAGAACGTGTCTGGGCTTGGCCGGATCGTATTGATTGCGCGTCCATCCGACGATCGCCTCCGGCGCGGTGCGGGTCCATTCCCACCACTCATCGGCGCTCGATTCGGGGATCAATTCGTCCAGGCCTTCCTCCCGGAGCGACGCCGCCTGCGCCGCGCCGGCCTGGAGGTGCGCGCGATGGTCGAAGTCACCGGTGAAGCTCAGTCCTTCCACGATGCTTTCCCATGCGGCGAAGACCGCATCGCGATCCGCGCCGCCGTGAAAAATCGCCAGGACGCCCCGGCCGTCTTCATGGGCATGGAGATAAGCGGTCGATTGCGAGGATTCCCCGATGCGCTCGATTCGCCAAAGCCCCTCGTCCATCGATTCCACATTGGCGCCCGCCCAGCGCGCGTCCCGCGAGATGAGCAATCCGCGCACCGCGTCCTCCGCCGCATCTGGAAAGAAAATCACCGGCACGATCACGCCCGTGGCATCGCGCATCGGTCCGTCACGCAGGACAAACCGCCGCTCATGGACCAGCGGATCCTGCTCGGGAAGGATCGAAAACGCCGGCGGCGGTTGAATCTCCATCCCGCCGGGGAACCGCAGCGCTCCCGTGCCGTTGGTCGATTCGGCCGTCGTCTCTTCCGCCGCGATCGCCGCCGCCACGTCCTCCACGATCTGAAAATCCGTCGGATTCAGATCATGCAGGCCATCGAGGCGGATCAGCACCGCATTGCCCGTCGGAAACACCGCCGCCGCCAGCACCGTCTTCATCTGAATGCTGCCGGCGCGCTCGCCTTGTCCCACCATCATGTGATGAGTGACCGCGGTGAGCAGCCCCGGTCGATCGAGAATCGAAATGCTCCGCCGCGTCTCCGTCACCTCCCTGGCATCCGAGGAAGCGCCATATTGCGCGGACAAATATTCCTCGACCGAAGTGCGCTCGGGCAGCCGCTGCAAGGTCACCATCAGCGCCCGTCCGTACTTGATTGGTTCATGAGCGATCAACGTCACCGCGCTCGTGGTGGCTTCGTTTTCTCTCTTCCAGTCGAGGGGCAACCGAACGGTCAATCCGTGCAGGGAGATCGGATCGCCCAGCCGCACCGCCATGGCCAGCCGCACCTGGTGATTCACCAGCGCCGCCAGCCCCACGGTGGCGCACAAAACCCCCCACAGCACGCTCTGCATGAGCACCCGTCGCCATCGAGGAAATTGCCATGAACTGGCCATTGGGACATTCTAACGGAACTGGACAAAGATCAAGACGCACGGATCACCCAACCTGCGGCGGCAGTGCGGACAGTGCGACGGCGACTCGTCTTCTCCTCCCCGCGCCCCGTTCACCGAACGCCCCGATCCCGCCTGCCGTATCATCTCCGGGACATCCC
>CAYUNS010000002.1:0-33438 GCA_964446155.1 uncultured Tepidisphaeraceae bacterium
GCTCTTGAGCTGCCGGCAGACCTCGAAGCCGTCGAGGTCGGGCAGCATCACGTCGAGGACGATCAATGCCGGTGGATGCCGGCGCGCCAGCGCCAAGGCGCGGGCGCCGTTGAGGGCGGACTGATAGCCGAATCCGGCGATGCGGACATAGGCGCCGACCAGTTCGTTCAATTCCGCATCATCTTCCACGACCAGCACGTCGCCCGCTGCTTTATCCGACATTTTCACTTCCTCGTTTGGCGGCCACTGACGTAGTATACGAGCCGACGGGGAATTGCGGCCATGGTTAAAAGCGGCCACGACCGTGAATTGGCGTCGAACGAGGAAGCGCATTGCACGCACAACCGCCATCGCCCGCCACATTCCGCAAGGCCGTGGAGATTTACCTGCGTCACGCCCACGCGCATGGACTTCCTTCGGCGGTGCGCGCCAAGGCTGAAACGCTCAGGGCGCTGCCGCCGGAGGATCTTTTTGAAAGCCCCATCTTCGAGCGCGACCCGAGCGACCCGCGCCGGCGATACGCGGTGAGGCTGGGCAACGAGTTCTACCCGCACATGAAGCTCGCCGTCGAGCGGCGGCCGGACGGCAAAGGCTATCTCTTTCGCGCCGACACACACGACCGGCACTGTTGCCCCCCGCCCGGATCGCGCGAGTATAACAGCTTTGTCGGGCTGATGAAGCGGAACGAGAAGATCGCCGCCGAGATCGAGGCCGCCTGGACCGAGGCGGGGCTGGAGACGTTCAAGTCCTACCTTCGCGAGGATCTGGCGCGGCGGGGAAAAACATAGGCATCCGGCCCACGATTGCGAGTCGGCGCGCTTGCATGAGCGCCGGCTCCCCTTGAAGATGGACGACATCGGCGCAGTTCGTTCAGGCTCGCCGCACGAAGGACGCATCGAGAACCGGTTCGCCGCCATGCCGCCATTCGTTTCCCGCGCGGGATTGAAGCTGGAGCACGCCATCGCACGCTGGGACGTGGACGTGAGCGGATGGGTCTGCGCGGATCTCGGCTGCAACACCGGCGGGTTCGTCGATTGCCTTCTCCGGCGCGGCGCGTCTAAAGTATATGCGGTGGACACGGGCTACGGGGCGCTCGACTGGAAGCTCCGCAAGGATTCGCGGGTGGTGGTGATGGAACGCACCAACGCCATGCACGTCACGCTTCCCGAACCGGTCTCGCTGGTGACCATCGACGTGGCATGGACGAAGCAAAGGCACATTCTCCCGGCGGCGGGGCGCATGGTGGGCGTCGACGGCTCGATCATCACGCTGATCAAGCCGCACTACGAGGCCGATCGCGCCCTGCTGCGAAACGGGATTCTGCCGGAATCGGAGCTGGTCGGGGTCGTGACGGGCGTTGTGCGCGGCATCGAGGCGATGGGCTTTGAGGTCCTGGCGACGGAAACAAGCCCAATCACCGGGGCCAAGGGCAACATTGAAGTGCTTGCTCGCCTGAAGCCGATAATCGGCCGATAGTATGGATGAGATGATCCACCGCATCGCCCCGCCGATGACGTGTCGCAGAAGCTCAACGCGGGGGAATGAAGCGTGGATGATTCAGTTATGTCATCGATCAAGATCGCGATTGCGGGAGTTGGGAATTGCGCGAGTTCGCTCGTGCAGGGTCTGGCGCATTACGCGCCCAGGCCGGATGGATCGGCCGAGACGACCGGGCTGACGCATCCGTCGCTCGGGGGTTATCGCGTGGGCGACATCGAGGTGGTCGCCGCGTTCGACATCGACGCCCGCAAGGTCGGCCGGCCGCTCGAAGAGGCGATCTTCGCCCTGCCGAACAACACCACGCGGTTCGCCTCGGCCATCCCCCCCACCGGCGTGACGGTGCGCATGGGCCTTGCGCTCGACGGCGTCGCCGAGCATATGCGGGCGTATCCGGCGCATCAGCGATTCGAGCCGGCCAATCTTCCCCCCGACGACATCACCCAAACGCTGCTCGACAGCGGCGCGGAGATTCTCATCAACTATCTCCCCGTTGGATCGCAGAAGGCGACCGAGTATTACGCGCAGGCCTGTCTCGACGCCGGCGTCAGCCTCGTCAACGCGATCCCGGTCTTCATCGTCTCCGATCCCGCCTGGGCGATGCGCTTCACGCACCGGGGGATTCCGTGCGTGGGGGATGATGTCAAGGCCCAGGTCGGCGCGACGATCACCCATCGCACGCTGGCTCGCCTGTTCGCGGAGCGCGGCGTGCGCATCGACAACACCTATCAGCTCAACACCGGCGGCAACACCGATTTCCTCAACATGCTCAATCGCGATCGCCTGGCCAGCAAAAAAGTCAGCAAGACCCAGGCCGTGCAAAGCCAGCTCGAGGTTCCCCTCGATCCCGATCGGATTCACATCGGGCCGAGCGATTTTGTCCCGTTCATGAAGGACAACAAGGTCTGCTTCCTGCGGATCGAAGGCACGGGCTTCGGCGGGGTGGGGATGAACCTGGAGCTGCGCCTCAGCGTGGAGGATTCCCCCAACAGCGCCGGCGTGATCGTCGATGCCGTCCGCTGCTGCAAGCTCGCCCGCGACGCGGGGCTTGCCGGGCCAATCGATCCGGTCTGCGCCTGGACCATGAAACACCCGCCCCGCCAGATGCTGGATCAGGATGCGCGGCTCGGCATGGAGGAGTTCATCGTCGAGGCCCTGGCCCGTACCCGCGAACGCTCATCGCGGTCGTAGGGAGCAACCCGCGCGGCCTTCATGGCACGAGCGCAGGCTCGGGGCTTTTGAAGATTCGCCACTCAAGCCCCAGCGGATAGGCGGCCTTGATCTCCTGAAGCAGGTCTTGCGCGTCTTCATCCTCCACCCATCCCGAGGCAAGAACGTCCTCGAGCGGGATCGCGCGGGCGGCGTCGGAGTTGTAGAGCGCGTACATCCCGTCCCAGATCATGATGGTTCCCGGCGGGGGCGCCAGGAGGTTCTTCTGGTGAAATTCCGTCGAACGATCTCCCGAAGGGCTGCGATCGAGGAAGTAGTAGATTCCCATGTGAGCCGCCATCACGCGCGGATGCGTCCGCTCGACGCCGCTGGATTCATACCATTCCGCGATGTGACGGGACTGCCGCCAGTCCTGCGCCAGCACAAGCGGAACGGCCGGGTATGCGATGTTGATCAACATCGGCAACAGCGCGGCGACACCCGCCCAGACCAAAGGCCGACGCCATTGGAAACGGATGAACGCCCACTCCCATCCCCTGGCCGACAGCAGCGCCCAGAATGGAGCGACCGCGAGCATGTAACGCAACTCGCCGTTGCTGGCCATCTTGCCCATCCAGTAAAGCAGGCTGTGCCCGACGAAAATCAGGAGCGGGATCAGGGCGATCAGCCATTGGCAACGAATGGTGTGACTGTCGAAGAAGCCGCGGCTCCACGCCGGAAGACGGGATCGAATGAAGCCATCGGGTTCATCGTTCTCATGCGAATCGTCGCGATCAACCGAATTTCCCGGCGAAAGGCTTGCCGCGATGCCGGCAAGCATGGCGGGAAAAATGAACGGCGAGGTCACGACGGGCAGCAGCAGCAGAAAATGCCATAACGCCCCGGCGGGATAGAGGCTTTCGGCGGCGTAAGGCCAGTTGTCGCCCAGCCACCGCCACCACGGTTGTTGCCGGCCATACAGATCCCATCCCGCGTGATTCCACAGCAGGAGAGGCAACGGCAGGACCAGGAGCCACGCCGCGCGGCGATGCAGGATCAGCGCCGTCGCGGCCATTGCGAGAAAGCCGAATCCTTCCGGCCGGCCCAGGGGAGTCATGCCGATCAGCAACGCCATCCATCCCCACCGTCGATGCTGATACGCCCAGAACCCCAGGATCAGGAACAGGGCGAACGGCAGTTCCGTCAGTTCCGAAAACGAGTGAAAGAACACCAGCGGCTGGGCCAGCATGAAAATCAGCGCCAGCGCCGGCTGGCGATGGCCCTGCCGCATGGCGATCCGCATGGCGACGATCGAGCACGCCAATGCGAGAAGAAGGCTCATGACGCGAACGCCCGTCACTCCGCCGAGCAGCGCGGGGATCGCGTAGATCGCCGTGCATACCGGACGCCCCCACACGTTGACGAGATAATGCGGCTCTTCGATCGCGAAGCGCGCGTACAGGTAATGCGTGCAGCCATCGGCCTCGAGGAAGCCTTCGGAGGCGAGGTTCGACGCCAGTGACAGCGAGGAGAATATGATGATCGCGATGAACGCTGGAACCAGCCGGGATTTCGGGGAACGACCCTCGCCGCCCAGGCCCGCGTCGCCGGCCGAAAGCAGGCCCGCGTCAGCGATCGTCATTTGTGCGTTGTCCGATGATCTCACCCTTGCGAATCTCCTGCCTCAGCCCGCGAATGTCGTGCAGAAACTCCTTGCGCAACACGTATCGCGCGATCGTCGCGCCAAGGTAGCAGAAAAGAAACATCTCGACGAGGCGATCGCCGCCCACGCGCGAGTCGAACCACATCGCCCCCAGCGTGCAGACCAGCCATTCGATGATCGCGAAAACCACGAAATCGATCCATTGCTGCGGGCGGATCAGGAACTCGCGGCGGGTACGGACATATCGCAGATGAAACAGCGCGGTGATTCCAATGGCCCCCAGGTAGCTCGCGCTGACCGCTTGCGCCGCGCTCCATCCGGCGTCATGCAGCCGCAAGGCGATCGCCGCCCCCGCCAGCATCCCGCAGGCGATGACCACGATGAACTTCACGATCGGCGAAAGGCGCGGGAACCTGAAGTCATACAACCGGCTGAGATGCTCGACATAGCGGATCTGCTGCATCGCCGTCAGCTTGGATCGCCCCCACCGGCGGGTCGCGAAATGGATCGGAATCTCGCGGATGTCCTGAACGTGGCATTTGCACATCAGCTCCAGGCCGATCTTGTAGCCCAGGGGCGTGAGCCGATCGGCGCCGAGATAGCTCGCGCGGCGCAAGGCGAAGAACCCCGACATCGGATCGCTCACCCGTCCCGTGAACGGGCGGGCCAGCAGCGTCGCGACCCAGGAATTCAACCGCCGGGACAGACTCCATCCGCCCGCGACGGTCCCGCCTCCCGCATAGCGGGAGCCGATGACGAAATCCGCGCCGTCCTCGAGCGGCGCGAGGAGCTGGGGCAGGCTTTCGGGAGGATGCTGAAGATCGGCGTCCATGACGACGAGACAGGTTCCCCGCGCCCGCGCCATTCCATGCAGCACCGCGCCGCTGACGCCGCCCTGGGGTTTCTCGCGCACCAGGAGCGTCAGGGGATGGCTCCTGCTCAATTCCGCGCACACCGCCTGGGTGTGATCGCGGCTGCCGTCATCGACGATGATGATCTCATAACCGCGCCCCTTCAGCGCTTCGGCGATGCGCGGCACGAGCAGGGGAATGTTTTCCCCCTCCTCCATCGCGGGAACGATGATGGACACCTCCACCGCGTCCGCATCGCGCGTCTCCGAAGATGCCGTCAGCGAATCCATGGACATGGATGATGCCTCAATCCAGCGCGCCGTCAACCTGGTCCCGCGGATCGTCGAACAACTGGATTCGGATCCCCGGTCTTTCGTATTCCGAATGGGAGGTCATGGCGCGATAGGCCCGGCGCAGCCGCGCTTCCAGCAGATGGTCCGAATCCTTCTGGTGCGACGAGATCAGCCAGACGCGGTCGCGGCCCTTGATCCTCGCGAACAAGGCGTCCGCCTGGGCGGCGTCGATCATGTTGAAGCCGGTGGGCAATGCATGGGATCGAACATCGGCGCGCGTCGTGTAGTAATCGAACAGGTCCTTCCCCACGCCGGGGAAGTGCCCGTAGAAAAACAGGTCGTCGCCCGCCTGGGCGTTGGCGTCGAGCAACGCCGTCGCCTCGCGCCACGGCTCACCGCGGGGATTGTCGTAAATCCCTCCGACGCGCGTCAGTTGATGGCCGATCACGATCGCGAGAACCGCGGCGCCGACAAGCCGGTGGCGAAACAGGATGGCTGTTCCCACCGCGGCGAGCAGGAACAACGCCCCACTGGCCGCGATGGTGTATCGGGGGGAGAAGATCGGCGTGGACACCTTCGACATCGCAAACGGCAGGAGGATCGGCGTCGCCAGCCAGAGCGACAGAAAAATCATCTTCGCGAGGTGGTCGAAACCGGTCGTGGGAGCGGGCGCTTTCGCGACCGGCCGCGCATCGCGTCCGGGAAAGCCCCGAAGCATCGCCACCACGCACATCAGCCCCAGGATTCCCATCGGAATCGCCCCGCCGCCGATGGTCATCAGCGCCACGGGAATCCGGTCCAGCTCCGGTTCGACGATCCAGAATCCGACCCCGACCGCGCCGGCGCGCCGAAACGCGAAGATCAGGAACGGGATCAACAGCGCCAGCAATGCGGTCTCGATGGCGATCCATTTTGGGATCGTGATTTTCACCGCCCCGCGGCGAAACACCCACAACGCCGTGAAGATCAGGTTATGCGTCACAATGTAGAAAATGCCGTAGGGATGCGTGTATGCCAGCGCCGCCGACGCCAGCACATGCCCGATCACCCATGCAAGCCCGCCGCGCAGCAGCAGTCGATGACAACAGTACATCGATAATGTCGCCAGCAGGACCATCTGACTGTAAGAGCGCGCCTCGCGCGCATAGGACACGTTCAACTCCGACACCGCCATGAACGCCGCCGCGATCAGCCCGACACGCACATCGAACATCGCCCTGCCCATCAGAAAGATCAGCAGGACGGCGAGCGTCGACGGCAACGCCGAATACAGGCGCATCGTCCATTCGGACTCGCCGAAAATCCACATCCAGTAATGAAGCGACAGGTAATACGCCGGTGGATTGAAGTCCTGTGTCGTCGTCTCGTGAATCATCTCCCCCGGCGGCATCGAGGCCCATCGGTAGCTGTGGCCTTCATCCCAGGTGAGACTGCGCTGGCCAAGGTTGAAGACACGAAGACCCAGCGCGGCGGCGAGGATCACCAGCAGCAGCCACATGCCGCTCCATCGGGTGCGGCTGGACGGCGATGGCGCCGCGGACGCATCCGAAGCAAGGGTTGTGGCGGAGGTCGAAGACATGCTTTTGGTGTCCCGGCTACGGGAAGCGCCCCTTCCCACAGCCCTTTAATCGGACGGCGGCGCAAGGTGAATTAGGGAGGTTTCACGAGGCAGGCCGGGGCAAATAAATATAATAATGGCCGATCTTCTTGACGAACACATAGTTCCGATCGACGTATCCGATAAAGTCCTTGCCGAAATGCGTATAGGTCAGCCAGTTGTCCCAGCGCGGCTCGGGGGGTTGGCTGAGAAGGACCAGCGCGCCGAACCGCCGGTCGTCCATCGCCTTCCACAGCGGCTTCAGAAGCGTCGGATCGTACTCCCCCATCACCCGCACCGAAAACGGCTCCGCAAGCCAGGGGCGTTCGTTCCGGGCCAGAGGCACGAGGGGGCTTTCGGCCAGTAGAGGCGCGGGAACATCCTTCAGAAATTCCACCGTCTCCAGAAGTTCAGAGCGGTGATCGACGTGCTTCATGGCCTGCCAGCGATCGACATACACGCCGGACCCCACCAGCGCCAGCGCCGCCAGGGAAGCGATCAGCAGACGCCCGACCGCTTCCGACCGGGTGATGGCGAACCCGATCACGATCAGCGCCGCCACCTGTATCTCCATGAGATGATTGAACCAGACTCCCGCGGAGGTGAAGATGTAGAGAGTCGCCGCCGCCGAAAACGCCATCATGAGGACCGGAAGCGATTTCCAGCCCGCGCGCGGCAGCGCCGCCGCCGCCCCAATGCCCAGGATCACCATCACCAGCGCCTGCGCATCGCGGGAGAATCCATTGCGAATCAGGTATTGCGGCGCGCGGAGCTTGGCTTTGAAGCTGGTCCCCCCGTCCGCGAAGACGATGAAGTTGTGAATCGCCCTTCCGCCGCTGGCGATCTCGGTCAACCCGATCACGCATCCGACCGCAATCGCCGTAAACGCCGCCAGCCGGATCGCGTCCCGGCGCTGGTTCGCCATCCAGAGCGTCAGTATCGCCGCCGCGCAAAAGGAAACCGCCGAGATCTTCGCCGCGAACGCCAGCGCGAAAAAGATCGCCGCCGGCGCCAGCCGTCGGACCCGGTTGTTCCCGCCGACGCACATGTTCACCCCGAGCACGCTGAGCGCGATCGCGGTCGCATCGCCGCGAATGTCGCTGACGGCGATGAGGACGTTGTAGCCCGCGAGAAGCGTCAGCGCGCACCCCGCCGCCAGGGACGCGCGCATCCCGAACTTCCTCAGCAGCATGAAAAGCGAAATCACCAGTAGGATCAGCGCCAGGACCGCCAGCGTCAGTCCCGCCGCCAGCGGCTCCATTCCGAGCTTGATCAGCGCCGCCTGCAACACGATGTTCAACGGCGCGTAGCGCGTGCCGCCATAGCCGTCCTCCGATGCCATCGGCCGATACAGCACGCCGTCATACGCCAGGTCCGTCGCCAGCACGCTCCAGATGCCCGACACATGGTTCACATAAATATGCTGCGTCTGATACTGGTGGGTAATGACCGTGAAACAGATCACAAGCAGCCCCGCCGACGCCCAGAGTGCGGCGGTCAGGCATCTCCCCTCGGGATAATGCCGTTCTCCGGGAAGGATGGAACGATCGAGCGCCGATTCTTCATCCGACAAGCGGCCGATGGCTGGTTTGGCGATGTCACCCATGTATATGGTTATCCATAACGCCCATTCCGCGGGCAAGACCGTGAGCCGGTTTTGTCGATCGAACTCAATAGATGGGCAGGTCCGCCTGCACGAGGGTCGGTTGCGACTCGCGGGGGAACAATCTTGTCCGATAGGTTGTGACGGCGACGCCGGGCGCATCGCGCAGTTGTCCGTTGCTCAGATCAAATCCCCAGAAATGCCAGGGACAATGGACGCATCCGTCCTTCACCGCGCCGGCGGAAAGGTTTCCACCGGCATGGGGACAGGTGTTGTCCATGACGAACAGGTTGCCGTGATCGAGAAACACCGCGAGTTGGAATCCATCGATCTCCACGTATCGACCGATGCCTTCCGTCAACTCGTCCAACTCGCACAGTGATGTCCATGCCATTCCAAGTCCACCTTCCAACTGGAGCATCTTCCACACGGTCACAGGTTTTTCAAAATCTCCTCGAGAAGATTCTGGAGGGGATCCTCGTTCTTTTTGGGATCGCCGTCCGTTTTCTTCGGCTCATCCTCCGCGGCGTCGTTCTTTTGCGCATCCTCTTTTTGTGGCGGTTCCTTCTCCGCGTCCTCGTTTTTATCTCCTTTGTTTTTATCCCCTTTGCCAAGGTTTTTGCCCAGTTCGTTGAGCAGCGCGTTTCGTCCCGCCTCCGCCATCATGGCGGCGATGGCGCGATCCCACGCCAGTTGCGGCCCGACCGTCGTGCCCGTGATGGGCAGGGTGACGCCCTCAGGCAAGACCTTGAGGAAATCCCTGCCCGCGGCGTTGGCCTGCTTGAGCAGCGTCGGCGGGATCGTCACGTTCAACGGCATCAGCCGGCGATCGGCCATCCGCACCGTCCCGGTGAAACGCATTGGATGCTTGTCGAGTTGCAGCGTGATGTCCTGCGTGACAACACCGTTGGCGATGGCGATCCGCCCGTTGCGGATGTTGCCGGTGAAGGCGTCGTTCCTGCCAAGGTCCTCATCAATCCACCGGAGAAGCTGCCCCACCATTTGATTGCCGATGACCACCTCCGTGATCGACACCTCGAACTCCGCCGAGCCGGAATTCTCCACCCCCTGCGATTTCACCGCTTCGCCGAGAGGAAGATTCCGGCAATGCACGATCGTCAGATCGACCAGCCCGCGCGCCTGGCTGGGACTGACGAACAGCGGATTCACGAAATTCCCCAGCCCCGTATCGGCAAGCAGGGGATTGAGCGTGACATTCTCGACCAGCTTGTGGCCCGGCGGGGCATTGAGCAGCGGCAGGATGCCCTGCGGATCGTTCGGAGGGGCGTGTGTGAGATCCAATTCCAATCCGGCGAATTTCACCGTCCCGTTGTTCACCGACACATCAGGCCCATCCAGCGCGATCCGCCCTTCGCTGAGCAGGAATTGGAGATCCAGATTCTTCACATCGGCGCCGCCATAATCCAATTCACCGATGGCGATGCCTCCCTCGGCTTTCAACTGCCGGATCGCCTCCGACGCCGGCAGGCCCGCGGGAAACGCGCCGCTCAGGTGAATGGTTCGATCCGCCTCACCGGCGATCTTCAAATCCTTGAACGACTCCTGCCGCTCGACGCTCATCATCGGCTTGATGATGAGCCAGAGCTTTTCGAGGTCGTAACGGAATGCGATGGTGGCGTCATTCACCTGCCGCCGGGTCGCCCAGTCCGAAACCCCACCGCTCATCTCAAGACCCAGGGCCTGACTTTCCATCATGCGGATGGACAGCGCCTTGATGTTCGCGACCTGCTCGGCCGGATTGATGGACAGATCGTTGGCGATTTCGATTCGGCCTTCCCGAAACGCGGGCTTTCCATCCTGCATGACGCGGAAGTTCTCCGCATCGACCGTTCCCACGAGCGTGATCGTGTCGGCATTCGTGTCGAGCGCCTGCGTATAGACGAACCGGCCCCTGTAGGGCAGACCCGTGCCTGCGGCCAGCCCCTGCATGGCCTCGAGCGCGCTGGCGATCGGTTCAATCCGCCCGGACCCGGTGATCCGCCCTTTCGCCCTGGGGCGATCCGCCGGATTCGACACGACCAGCGGCTCCGGCATCGACAATTCCATCAGGCTCCCCACCTGTCCGCTCAATTCGGTGACGCGCACCTCCCGAATCCGCTCGATCGCCGAAGCATCCGCCGCCGCGCCGGTCGTATCCACCACCGCCGCGAGCTGAATGGCGATGTCCTTGTCGAACGCATACGCTCCCTCGCCGCGCGCCAGCGCGAGATTGCTGATGCGCACATCGGTCACGTTGATATTCGTCATCGCCCCTTCGCGTTTCAGCGTCGCGTTCACGGCCGCGCTGCCACCGGTAAACCGCAAGGGCGGCGTGTCATCATCCATCGATGCGCTCAACCCCGCCGGAGCAATGGCCTCGAGCAGAGCATGCGCCAGGGGAAGATCGGGCACATCGGCGGTGATCGTCGCGCTGCCGAGCATCTCCCACACGTCCGCGGGACGCGCCGCATCCCCCTCACCGATGGTAAGAACGAGGCGCGCGTCGTTCACGCCCGCCGTTGCAAACCGGCTGCCGATCTCCGCGCTGACCGTAATCGCCGACAGATCATCCGGCGCCGTCGCCTTCAGAATGATCCTGACCCGCTCATCGCTGATGACCTCGGGGATCGTCAATCGCGTGATGGTAAAATCCCCCGTCGCCTGCGTCGCCGCCTCGCCCGCTCGGCCGAACGCGAGCGCCCCATCGAGCGATCCACCGGTGAGCCGCCTTTCATCCGACATCCCCCCGCCCGCGAAAGCCCGCACGAGATCGTTCAGCCGCGTGAGATCCGCATGAATGTCCAACGCCCCTCGCGATGCATCCGCTCCCGCCCCGCCGGGCAGGATGACCAGGTCCTGTTCCGGGGATTTCCGCAGCGACACGAGATTGCTCGAGGACGTGATCGACATCGCCGTCAACTTCGCACCCGGCGCCGCCCCTCCGAAAATCTCCCCGCCGATCGCCACCGCGATCGTCTCTCCCTCGATCACCTTGCGGCGATCCGGGCCTTTCTCGATCGTCACCTCGTTCAGACCAATCGTAAGCGGCGATGAAAACGTCACCTTCTCCCCATCAAACCCGCCTTCCGCCTGCATCAGAAACGCCCCGCCGGTGATGTGCAGGTCCATCTCCCGCAGCGCGGGGATGAAGGGGGAAAATTCCCGCTGTGCCTGTGCCAACGACGGGATGTTGATGTAATCAATGCGGAACCGTGGTGCGGTCGCCTCGGGCAGTTCGATGTGCGCCACCGCGCGCATATCCACCGTCGGCGTACGCGGATCGCCGCTCTGGAAGGTGACGATCACGTTGCGGATGCTGTCGATGAACTGCTCGCTTCCGCGCAGCAGCTTGCCGGAATAGGTCGCTTCCAGCCACGGCTGCTCGATCGGCTGATCCGTCACACCGGTGACGCGGACGCCCTTCAGCGTGAACGATGCGGTGGAATCCGCCGTCGTGCCGGGTCGCGTAAGGTCGCCTTCCGTCCGGATCGTGAACTCGCCGGTTCCGCGCAGTTGCGGCTTGCCCCCCGCCGCCTTCGTCCCCCGCTCGCCGGCCGATGGAATGATGCCGCGCAGGATGTCGTCCAGATCGAGCAGATCGCCGAATTGCTCCTGCAATCGCGCCAGGTCGAATCCCCCATTGACGGTCAGATGCGCAAGCGACTCCCCCCCGCCGGTGACGGATGCAAAACCACTCTTCACCTCGAGACCGAGATCGCGCAGAGCCATCGCGTCGGACACGGGCGCTGCCGCGCGAAGGCCGACGATGACCGGCTCGAGCGTCACCTGTCCCCGGCCGGTGGTCGCGGCGACATCGGCGATCCGGCTGTCGCTGCCGACCGACACCTGCTGCGGCTGAAGGGAAATCGTTGTCTTGTGCGTGAACCTGGCGCTGTCGAGCCTTGTGTTCTCCGCGAGCTTGACGAGATTCGGGAGTTGATTGGCGATGGCGGCGAGGTCCAGGTCCATCGCCAGAACGATCTCCCCCGACGCATCCGATTCTCCTGTTGCGACCGGGGCTTCGGCGGCATCCGACGAAACCATCGTGATCGCGCGATCGATCGCGGCCTGGGGAAGCGTCGCGGTGAGGTCGATCGAACCCTGGTCAAGCTCCACGCGCGCCGTTTCGACACGAATCACCGCCGG
Source organism: uncultured Tepidisphaeraceae bacterium (assembly GCA_964446155.1). Lineage (GTDB taxonomy): Bacteria > Planctomycetota > Phycisphaerae > Tepidisphaerales > Tepidisphaeraceae > CAYUNS01. The sequence continues at coordinate 12,800 of CAYUNS010000002.1, forward strand.
CCGGCCTTCAGCGGACTCCCGCGCGATCTTCAAAGGCACGCGCAGGATCGACGTGGCATAGGTGTCCCCCCGCATCGCCTCCCCGTCGATCTTCAGATCGGACACGGTGATCGCGCCCTCCACCGATGCATCGCCGGTCCCCGGCGCGCGAATCGCCAACTCGCCATTGGCCAGCCCGCTCAACCGCACGTCCAGCCCGAACAGTTTCAACAACGGCGTCAGACCCGCGAGATCCACCCCCGTCAGCGTCACATCCTGGCTGACTCGCATCCGCATGGGATCCATCAACCGGTTGTTTTCAACGGCGCTGAATGTCCCCCCGAGAGTGACGCTGCCGCTTGGCGCATCGCCCACGCGGTAGACGAGCCGTGCATCCGTTTCGATCGGTCGATTGATTTCGGGAATGTCGATCCTGACGGAAGTCGGCTCGATGAAGATCGGTTGATCCATCCCCGCCACATGGATCGTCCCCTGCATGTCGATGAGGTTGATCGTCGTCCCATGCACATTGGGCATTTCAAGCCGGTCGGCTTTCTTCGCTGCGCGCTTCGGCCGATCCGTTCGCGCCGAAGCGTCTTCGGGAATGAGTTTTTCGAGGTTCGACCTGCCGTTGGCGTCGATCTCAAGATGAACGAAGTGCAGGCCGCGAATCTCCACGTTCCCCGTAATGTTCCCACCCGCCGCGCGCAGAAGGGACACCGGCGCGCTCAATTCGTCCAACTCGAGAATGAGACGATCCTGATCGTCGAAAACCTTCACGTTCTCCAGATTCAGCCCGCTGCTCCACCCCAGCGACCAGTCGTCGACGGCCACCCGGCCGTTCAGGCTTTCATTCACCTTCTTCATGACGAACGACCGCGCCGGCGATGTGCTGAGAAGCATCGGGGCAATCAGGACGAGCACCAGCAGCAACATCAGTACAACCGCCCCGACGATCAGCCACCGGCGCAGGCGACGACGCTTCCGCGGCTTGACCGGTTGGTCGGTCTCGTCAAGAAACCCGGGTGAGTTGTCCACCTGCGGATCATCGGAATGTTTGTCCGTCATGATTTTGTCCAAAGAATTCGCGCCTGCCGCGCATCAACCGTTTATACGAAACCCCACCGATATTTCTGCGCCGATTCTAGCCTCCTTATCGGTCATTGCGACAACCGACCGGATTTGTCTCGCGTCGCGCGGAGACCGGAGGGCACGAGTTGGAGCTGTTCATTGCGAGGACAACGCGGCACGGTTAATCTGCGGCGTTTTCAGGTCGATAATGCTTCGGCAAACCGCGCACTTAAGCAAGTGAGGATATTTCCATGACTGACTCGCGTCGTAAAACCGCCCTGATCACGGGTATTACCGGACAGGATGGCTCCTATCTGGCCGAGTTGTTGCTTGGCAAAGGCTACGAGGTCCACGGCATCGTCCGCCGCAGCAGCTCGTTCAACACCGATCGCATCGAACACCTGTATCGCGACCCGCACGATCCCGAAGCGCGTCTCTTTCTCCACTACGGCGATCTCGTCGACGGCACCGGCCTGCGAGAAATCCTCACCCGTGTCCAGCCGGACGAGGTGTACAACCTCGGCGCCCAGTCGCATGTGAAGGTGAGCTTCGATCAACCCGTTTACACCGTGCAGACCGATGCCCTGGGCACGATGAACCTCCTTGAAGCCATCCGCGACACCGGCAAGCAGACCAAATTCTATCAGGCGTCCTCGTCGGAGATGTATGGCAAGGTGGTCGAGAAGCCGCAGAGCGAGAAAACCCCTTTTTACCCCCGCAGCCCCTATGCATGCGCCAAGGTTTACAGCTTCTGGCAGACCGTCAACTATCGCGAGAGCTATGGCATGTTTGCCTGCAACGGCATCCTGTTCAACCATGAAAGCCCCCGCCGGGGCGAGACTTTCGTCACCCGCAAGATCACCCGCGCCGCCACCCGCATCAAGGAAGGCCTCCAGAAAAAGCTCTATCTCGGCAACCTCGACGCCAGCCGCGACTGGGGCTTCGCCGGCGATTACGTCGAGGCGATGTGGCTGATGCTCCAGCAGGAGCAGGCGGAGGATTACGTCGTCGCCACCGGCGAGACCTATACCGTCCGGCAGTTCCTCGATGAGGTCTTCGGCATCCTCGATCTCGACTGGAAACAATATGTCGAGGTGGACCCCCGCTACTTCCGTCCCGCGGAAGTCGAATTCCTCCTCGGCGATCCGACCAGGGCAAGGAAGCAGCTTGGATGGAAGCCGAAGGTGGATTTCAAGGGATTGGCGAAAATGATGACCGAGTCCGACTGGAAGCTCGCCAAACGCGAGAAGCTGCTCGCGGACAGTGGTCAGTGAATGACGGGAACCTCGTATCGCGCCGGGTTGTGTCCTGGATCCGAATCTTCGCGTTGCTCAGGCCCGGCGCGGGAGATCGGGTTGCGTCGCGGAGGTGAGACGATGCGCCGCGCATGACGGCACTGCCCCTGTCCATCCGGTCGAGGATCGCGCGCTTTTGTCGCGCTCATCCGATCATCGCGCTCTTTTTCATTCTCCTCGCACTGATGCTGGCCCTGCGCCTGACGTGGGGATGGGTTGTCGATCGCGGATTACAGGCACAATACGCCGCCTTCCGCGCCCGCGACGAACCGATCGAGATGCAAGACCTGCACTGGACGCCTTTGCCGGACGAGGAAAATGCCTGGCGTCTGCAATCGCAGGCGGCGGAGATGGACAATCACGCCGATGCCGCAAAAGTTCTGGAGAAAGTGATCTTAGGCCCCCATGTCAGCACCGGGTTTCTTCAAACCGCCCGATCCGCTTCGGACATGATTCCGTGCTACTCCCACTGGTTCGCACTGGACGTTCATTTCAATCGCACTTTTGAAACACAATTCAAGCAGATCGCCGGCCGGCGCATGGCGACCGTGTCGCTGGCAACGCGGCTTTACCGGCGCGATCACGGGCGCTGGCCTGAGGAATTGTCCCAACTGGTCCCGGATTATCTACCGCAAGTGCCCACCGACCCGTTCCATGCGGATGGACGACCACTGGGATATTTTCTTCAGCGCGGCGCGCTGCCCGACGGAAGTGATCGCCCCTCGTTTACTTCGATCCCGGCGAGATCGAAGACATCCTGATCGGGAATAAGCCCATGTATGAGTGGCGGCAGGATCGCCGCGAGCCAGCACCGAAAAACTCGCGCCTTCCCGGCGGCCGTGGGTGTTGACCGAAACGATGACAATCGGGACGATGCGACCGGTCACTTGGAGAAAAGCATTCACTCATGAGCAGCATCGCCCCATCCGATCGCATCATCATCACCGGCGGCGCCGGGTTTCTTGGGTCGTTCGTCATCGAACGACTCAAACAACAGGGTTATCAAAACCTCTTTGTCCCCCGGCGCAAGGACTTCGATCTCACGGTCGAAGCCGACGTGCGGCGCCTGTACGATGAACAAAAGCCCGATGTCGTCCTGCATCTGGCGGCCGAGGTCGGGGGCATCGGGGCCAATCGCGACAATCCCGGACGGTTTTTCTTCGCCAACCTGGCGATGGGCCTGCATCTCATCGAAACCGCCCGCCGGGAGGGACTGAAAAAATTCGTGCAGGTCGGAACGATCTGTGCGTATCCCAAGTTCACGCCCGTGCCATTCAAGGAAGACGATCTTTGGAACGGCTACCCCGAGGAAACCAACGCCCCCTACGGCGTGGCGAAGAAAGCCCTGCTGGTCATGCTCCAGGCTTACCGGCAGCAATACGGGTTGAACGGCATTTACCTGCTTCCCGTCAATCTCTATGGTCCGCGAGACAACTTTCATCTTCATTCGAGCCACGTCATTCCCGCGCTGATCCGCAAGTGCGTCGATGCGCGCGATCGCGGCGATGCCGAGATCGTCGCCTGGGGTACGGGCAAGGTGAGCCGCGAGTTTCTTTATGTCGAGGACTGCGCCGATGGGTTGATCCGCGCCATGCACGACTATGACTCTCCGGAGCCGATGAACCTCGGCAGCGGCCGGGAGATCACGATCAAGGAGCTTACTGAACTCGTCGCCGGCCTCGCGGGATTCAAAGGCAAGATCGCCTGGGACGCCACCAAGCCCGACGGCCAGCCCCGTCGCTGTCTCGATGTCGCCCGCGCCGAGCGGTCGATCGGCTTCCGGGCCGGCACGAGCCTCGAAGAAGGGCTTCGCAAAACCATTGCCTGGTATGAAGCCAATCGCGACAACCTCACCGAGCGTGACTTCGCCGCCGTGGGTTGAAGCCCATCAAATCGATCCTTGAACAGGAGACCTCCATGCGCCTGCTTTTCATCTTCGCCATTACGGCGGTTCTATTGGGTGGATGCGAAAAACACATCGAGGAGGCGGAGACACAACCCTTGGAATCCACTCAGGTTGCAATCCATGCACATAGCCTTTTGGAAACAATTGCGTAATAAAGACAACAATTGATTCATCGTCGGGTAATATCTTTAAAAAGGAGACCCGCCATGCTTCATTATTGTCGCAAGTTTCACATCCCCCTTGTCGTCGCGATCGTGACCGCCGTTTTCACGGGTCAATCCGCCTTTGCGCAGTCGGAAGCACTTCAGCATCGGATGTTGAATCCGATCGAGAAACCGGCCTTTCCGGGCATCGGCGCGTGGAAGGTGAGCGGCCTGAAGACGCGAATCGCCGAAGGCGTCGAACCGCGCCTCGGCGCCGTGGCCATCGAGATATCGGGGCAATCCGAAGTCTCCGGTGGGAAAGTCGATGCCCCCGCGTTTGAAGGGGAACTGGCCGGTTGCCGGCGATTGTCGGTGTGGATCGCTCCGACACAAACCGCGAACGTCGATCGCGTCGGCTTTCAGATTCTCGATGCCAAAGGCGAATGGCTGTTGCAGACGGTCGCATTGGATTGGACCGGATGGAAGCGCCTCGACATCGACCCTTCGGCCGGGGAAATGAAACAGGCGTATGCGCAGAAGGATCACGACGGCAAGGTCGATTTCCCGATCAAGCGCGTCAATCTCATCTGGTTCGCCGCCGACACGGGACCGACCTCGCTGATCGTCGATGGGCTGACCGCGCTTGCGGAGCCGGCCGGCAACGCATCGGGCGTTGCGATCACGCTGCTCGGCGCCGATGTCGTTGAACCGGGCATACCGCTGACCGTTCCCTTGATCGCCGAAAATCACGATGCGGCCGCACAATCCGTCACGGTGAAATATTCGTTGCAGGTCAATTCCGCTTACACCGATCCCGTTCTGCCCCATCCGGTGCTCGGTTTCGACCATGCCATCGGCGCGGTCAGCACCGTCACCATCGACGGCAAGGAACAGGGGGACGCAAAGCTCACCGATAATGATGAATCCACGGGCTTCGAGACCCCCTGGGGTTCGGGCGCCCGGGAAGTCGTCGCCACCATTGATCTCGGCCTCACGCGCGACGTGACCGGCGTGCAATGGCAGGCCGGCGATGCCAACTGGATCTTCAAGGCTGATGTCCTCACCTCGCTCGACGGCGTCACCTATACGCCCGTCGCCGGCGCGCAAAACGTCGATCTGCATAAGAAATGGGGCGGTCCTCATGCATTCCCATGGGACAAACCGATCACCGCGCGCCATCTGCGGTTCCGATTTCACAAGGATGGCGAGGCCAGCAACACTTTTCGCCTGCCAACCGGCATCATGGTGTACGACGGGATTGAGAATGACGAGCTCTCCGTACCGCGCGTCGGCGAGGTGGTGGCTTCCGGAGAAGCCGAGGCATCCGTGCCAGCCGGCGGTTTTTCGGAACTCTCGCTTCGCGGCGAGGCGTTGCGGCCGGGCGCTTATCTGCTGGGATTGGACATCGCCATTGGCGATCGTCATCAGACCCAATGGTCCAACCTCTTCGTTCTTCCCGATGACACCGTGAACGCCGATCGTGCCCGCCGGTTTGGAATCAACGGCTCGGCGGCCGATGCGTGGATGGCGGAAAACATGCGCCGCTGCGGCTTCGGCTGGATGCGGTTCGAGAACGCGAAGTGGATGATGTACATGCCCGAGCCGGATCGCGTGGCGTTCGACGGCACGGTCGCGCCCTGGCACGTGAATCACGACCTGATCTTCTCGCAGTACCATCAGAACGATCTGCATGTCCTCCCTTATGTTTTCCAGGTGCCTCAATGGGCGCAGTCGGTCGAAGGGAATGTGAAGAATCCCTACAACTACCCGCCGAAGAACAACGCCGACTATGGGGAAGCCATCTTCCAGATCGTCGCCCGTTACGGGCAGGCCAGGGTGGATCCGGCGTTGCTCAAGTCGGCCGACAAGAAGACCGGGCTTGGCTGGATCAACGCCATCGAGCTTTGGAACGAGCCGAATCTCAGCGATCCCGGCTGGGGGCCATGGGTGGGCACGATGGAGCAGTATTTCGAGACGATGCGCGCGGGCGTTGACGGCGCCCGTCGCGCCGACCCGTCGCTGCCGGTCACGTCGGCCGGCTTTGCGGGAATCAAACTCGAAATCGCCGGGCAGATGTCGGAGTACAAGTATGACGACGGCAGAACGCCGCTCGACCTGGTGGACGTGATCAACGTTCACTTTTACAGCGGCCGATCGGAGCCGGAAATCGCCGGATGGGATCCCAACGTCGAACGCGGTGGCCCGTCGGGGGGTGGAATGAGCTATCCCGAGCAGCTTGCCGACCTGGTCGCGTGGCGCGACCAGCTCAAGCCGGAGGCGGAAATCTGGATCACCGAGACGGGGAACGATGTCGGCGGGCCGATCGGCAGGAGCGAGCGTCACCAGGCCGCCAAGGTTCCGCGCGGCATCATGCTGGCGCTGGCGTCGGGTGTCGAGCGCGTCTTCATCTACCGTGAAGCCGGTTCCACGCCCGCGCAACACGCCGGCGCCGGCCTGCTCCGCAACGATCGAACCATCCGACCGTCCTGGATCACCACCGCGACCATGATCCGGCAGCTTCAGGGGTTTGAAGGCAAAGCCCTGCGCCTGCCTTCGGAAAATCCGGATGTGTGGATGTTTCTCTGGGAAGACGGCGATCGCCGCCTTCTCACCGCCTGGACGATTGGGGACGCCACTCCGCTGGGCATCGAGCTGGGCGGCACGCAGGTCTGCGACGCCTTCGGCCGAAAAACCACGCCTGCCTCCACCGCCGATCTGCCTCTCGGTTATTTCCCCATCTACATCACGGTGAACGAAGCGACGCCGGCGCTCAATAGCCTCATTGCCCAGGCGCAAGCCGACGTGGAACAGGAAGCCGCCCGACGCAGTCGGCTTGCCGGCATCTCAATGACACTGCTGGACTTTGGTCCCGCCGCGCATGTCGGCATGCTTAAAGGCTATGGCCTGCCGCGCCGCTTCACGCCGGTGGACAAGGACGAGACATGGGATGATGCCCGGGGTTATGGCTTCACGTCCCCCGGCCGGCAGAATGACGACGCGCATTGGGTTCGCGACCCGCTGGAGCGGGATGGCGTGCGCATCGACCCGGGCAATGCCTTCCGCCTGCGCCTCGCTCCGGGCAGGTATGCGCTGCGGGTGCGAGCCAATTCCGTCAATGCCGCTCAACCCGTGGACATCACCGTAAAATCGGTCTCCGGGGAGCAGACCATCCAGGCTTCCCCCGAAGCCCCCATCGCCACGTTCACCGTCGTGGCCGGTGAAGAACCCATCCAAATTTCCTTCAACAACTGGTCCGTCATCCGCTGGCTGACCGCCATGCCCGCGGAATGAACTCAAATAAATTCAGCGGTTGCGAAGGCGTCGCGAAAGCCTCGCCGAACACCAACCGGCTCTTTCAGGACCATGCAAAAACCGCGGACGATGCCGTCCGCGGTTTTCTGAATTCCGGTCTGATGCTTTCGGGAAAAACTTACCACGCGAAGTGCGCGAAGGCCTTGTTGGCGTCGGCCATGCGGTGGGTGTTCTCGCGAGTGGAGATCGCCTTGCCTTCCTTGTGAAAGGCGGCCATGAGTTCATCGGCGAGGCGATGGCTCATCGGCCGGCCCCCGCCGTCCCGACAGGCGCCGATGATCCAGCGGAACGCAAGGCTCTGCTGACGGCGCTTGTTGACCTGCATGGGAACCTGGTAGTTCGCCCCACCGACGCGCTTGGAGCGCACCTCGACATAAGGCTTGACGTTGTTCAACGCCGTCTCAAACAGCTCGAGCGGGGGAACATCCTTGACCTTCTTCGTCACGACGTCCATCGCATCGTAGAAGATCTTCTGGGCGACGCTCTTTTTGCCGTCCCACATGAGGCAGTTGATGAACTTGCTGACCAGCTTGCTGTTGAAGCGCGGGTCGGGTTTGAGAATGTCTTCGCTTGCGGTGAATTTCTTATATGCCATTTGTCGGATCCGTAATTCAGTTTTTCTTCAGGAACGCTTCAGCCACCAGATAAACGCCAGGAGACCGGCCAGGATGAAACAGACGAGGAAGATGACGCTGCCGAGATCGTCGCTCCAGTTTCGCGCGCTTGTCTGTCCCAGCCACATACCATGTAAACCTTATTTGCCCTTCTTCGCGCCGTACTTGCTGCGGCTGCGTTTGCGGCCATCGACCCCGAGGGCGTCGAGCGTCCCGCGGACGATGTGATATCGCACACCGGGGAGATCGCGAACGCGCCCGCCACGAACCAGCACGATGCTGTGTTCCTGGAGATTGTGTTCTTCGCCGGGAATGTAAGCCGTGACTTCCTTGCCGTTGCTGAGGCGCACGCGGGCGATTTTCCGCAAAGCCGAGTTGGGCTTCTTGGGAGTCATGGTCTTGACCTGAAGGCACACGCCGCGCTTCTGCGGGCTGGCTTCGAGATCCTTGTTTTTTCTGTTCGGCGACAAGCTGCGCCGGGGATTCTTGATCAACTGGTTGATGGTCGGCATGGTGTCCTTTGGTCTCTCCTCGGCCTTTCACTCGGGATTGGCGCTGGAATTTGGAAAGCGGGGCATTATATGAACGTCCACCCCCGGTCGCAAGAGCATGGCAGGACTTATCTGCCGCGTCGAGCGCAGTGGGGGGTGCGATGGCGCTTTTCCGCCGGTATTCATTACACTGGTGGGAAGAAACATCCATGAGTGAACATCAACCAAACATGGCGGTCGTCGCCGGCGCGTTGTCATCCGATCCCCGCGCAGCTGCGGAAATATCGCGGAAAATGGGGCTGCGCGGGCTTCAGTTCGATCTGGTCTCAGGGACGCTGGATCTGACGACGCTTTCGGCCTCGGGACGACGCGAATTCCAGCGCGTGCTGTCGAATCAGAATCAACAACTGGTGGGACTGCGGCTGGACCTGGGACTGAAGGGTTTCGCTCCCGGGGGAGACATTGACCGGCAACTGGCGGGACTGGAACGGGCGATGAACACGGCGGCGGAACTGTCGGCGGCGCTGGTCTGCGTGGATATCGGCCCGTTGCCGGAACCTCCACGGCAGGCGCCGCCCAAGCCGAAGATCACGTCGGAGATGGCAGGGCTGATCCTCATCCCGGACCTCACCGAGGCCACCGAACCGCAGGCCGGGCCGGAACCGGCGCGCCCGCCATCGGCGGCGGACCTCGCATTGGCATCCCAGGTGGATGACGCCCTCATGGAACTCGGTCGGCGCGCGGATCGCTACAGCGTGATTCTCGCCTTCCGAAGCGAGCTTGCGAGCTTCGCGGCGATCGAGCGGGCACTGATCGCGGCGGATTGCCCGTGGTTCGGCGTGGATCTCGACCCGGCGGCAATTGTTCGCGATGAATGGTCGATCGACGAGGCGCTGTCGCGGCTCGGGCATCTCGTCCGGCACGTCCGGGGACGCGACGCCATCGGCGGCGCTGGGGGACGCAGCCGGCCGGCGATTCTCGGGCAAGGCGACACGCGATGGGCCGAGTTGCTTCCCAATCTCGACGGCGCGGGATATCACGGTTGGATCACCCTGGACCCCATCGATCTCCCGGACCGCGCGGCGGGCGCGCGGATCGGATTCCACCACCTGGAGAGCCTCATCCATCGACAGACCCCCTGAATCCATTTTACAATCGATCCTGGTCGTTCCGGCGCCGGCGGACCTGCCTCGCACAATCCACCCGCCCCGCCGCCAGGATTATTCGACGGACTTATGAAAGACACCGAAGTGACTCATCGCCGCGGCACCTGGATCGATTACGCGCGCGCGCCGAGACAGTTCCTCCAGGACTATTTCTGGATCATCCTGAAAAACGTCGTCGGCTGGATTCTGATTCTCGCGGCCTGGCCGATCGGGCTGATCGTTCCCGGACCGGGGGGCATTCCGATTTTTCTCATTGGCTTCGCCATGGTGACGTTCCCCGGCAAGCGCCGCCTCACCGCCCGCGTACTGCGCGGCCGGCGAATGCAAATCCAGGCGCGGGTCTTCACCCTGGTATCGGGGTTCGTCGCCCTGGCGGTTCCGGCGATCATCCTCGGGATCATCTATGTCATGTACGAGGAGGTGTTTGACCAGAGAGGACCGGGGTGGCTTCTCTCGCGCGACATGGCGGGCATCTACCTGCTGATCATCGCGGTGACATGGCTGGTCGCGAGAATCGCGCTGGTGCTGGTGAACGTGGTCATCAAGGGCATTCCGAAGGTGCGACGACGGGTTCGGCCGTGGCTGCGATCCCACGGGATCAACCTGCTCCCTCCGCGCCGAAGACGAAAAAAGCTGGGGCTGTCCGATGCCCCCGACGACCAGGAGATTCTTGAATTCCACGAGCGGCATCACAACCGCATTCGATTTCTGTGGGCGACCAGCAAACCCTGGATTCGCCGGGCGGTCGCCCTGGCGATCACGGTGCTGATCTTTGTCTGGATCATCAAGCCGATCACGCGGCAGTGGTCGGAACTGAAGGACGAGATTCTCTCGACGAGCGTATGGCGGTTCGTTGTGGCATCGATGATGTTCGCGGTCTTCCTGCTGCTTTTCCGCGCCATCACCTGGTGGCGGATCCTGATCGGGCTGAATCACCGCCTGCCGGTGGCGGCGGCGACGAGAATCTGGTCCGTTTCGGAGTTGGCCAGATATCTGCCCGGCGTGGTGTGGCAGGTGGTCGGAAGGGTGTACATGGTGCGTCCCTACGGGGTCAACGCGCTGACAAGCTCGACGAGTCAGCTCGTCGAGATCGCGATTTTCCTGGTCGCCAACCTGATCGTGGCCATCCTGTTTCTCGTGGGATTCGGCGCGAGCATGCAAATGGAATCGCACGGCTGGTATATCGCAGCGCTCGTGATCGTGCCTTTGCTGCTGGTGTTGCTGCATCCGAAGGTGTTCCATGGGGTGATCGACGCGATATTGAGGCTGATGAAGAAACCCCCGATGCCGCGGCGGCTTTCCGGGCGATTGCTCGTGGGGCTGCTGGGATGGGCCATGCTCGGGGTGCTGTGGCAAAGCCTGGCGGTATGGGTGCTGCTGGGGCAGCCGCAGGCGCTGGCGCTGGACATCTCACAACTCTGGCTGGTCGCGGGCGCCTACTGCCTGGCATGGTCGGCCGGATTCATGGCCTTCTGGGCGCCCGGCGGGATCGGAGTCCGCGAGGTGGTGCTCATCGCAACCCTCAAGTTCGCCCTTCCCGACATCGCCGGGCGATTCGCGGGAGACCAGTCGCAATATTACGCCTTTCTCGGATTCCTCAGCCTGATGCTGCGGTTGTGGACCGTCGCCGGTGAGTTGTTGCTGACGGGAATCGCCTATCTCTGCGATCTTGAAGGCGCGCTCCGTCAGCCGGTGACGATCGAAGAAAAACGCCCCCTCATGACGGAAGCCGCTTCAGCAGGCGACATCGAGCGTCCCTGAAATCATCCCCGCTTCCCGCGGCGGGGACTGACGCTCGCGCGGCTGATGGACTGTTTTGTAATACATCACCAACAGCACCATCATCCATATCGCCAGAACGACCGTGAGGACGATGAACAGCGGTTTTCGCGATCGCAGCGGCCTGGGCGTCGCAAGCGACGCCGGGGACTTTTCTGATTTGCCTGAATTCGCCGCGGCGATCCCGCCGGACGCCGCCGACTTGGCGCGGGCCTTGCTCATGGCTTGGCCTCGATGCGATAGTCGGCCTCGAAGGCGGCATTGAAATCGAAGACATTGCGGAAATCCTCGATCGTGTCCTCGTCGGTTTTCTGCATGAATCCGTTGTCCACCAGCGCGAAGACGATCCGGCCGAAATCATGGGTGCTGGTGATGTTCCAGCGTTTAAGGACGGTTCCCGCGAGCAGGCCCCACTGCATCAGGGCGAACTCCCGCAAGCCTTCGCACAACTGCTGTCCCGAGACATGCCGGCTGGCGGTGATATCCCGCGACTCCCCGTGAAGCTGGTTGACGGTGTGATGCAATCCCCGCTGTATGAAATCATACGCCTCCACCGGATAGAGGCCGATTTCGTCGACCACCTCCTGAAGGGATTTTTCGGGAAACTCGTCCAGCGGGGGCATTCACACAATCTAACAAATCCCCAGCGGATCCGCCAAGATGGAGAAATCCTCAATTTGCCTTTGTTTGATCCGCCGGAATAATTCCGACCAAGGCCGGCCATAGCCTTTTGCGTTCGAAGTGAGCGTTTCTATAATGCCCGTCCTTCACCACGGATGGAGTTCAATGACTTCGAAATCGCTTAAGACGCTCGTTCCCTCGATTCTGATTCTCGCAGCCATGGGTTGCAAGGTGCGTGATCCGCGCCCGTTCGACCCATACGTTTACCAGCAGGCGCAGCGTACCCGCGCCGCCGAGGTGAAGGCGCAGCCGCTCCCCGCGATGCCCACGGAGTTGCGAAGCCCCTTCGCCGACCAGGCGACCACGCAACCGACGACGCGTCCCGACGCCCCAGAGCTTGGCGAGGTGCTGCCCGAAAAGATCCCCTCGATCCCGGCCGGACGGGACATCCGCCTCCCGCTGCGGGAAATCGTGCAGCGAGGCACGATCAACAGCACCGATGTTCGAGTCGCCGCATACAGTCCGGCAATCGAGGAAACCCGCGTGGTCGAAGAAGAGGCGGTGTTCGATCCGGCATTCTTTTCCAACGTGTTTTATGACCGGCAGGACAACCCCACGGCCGGGACGATCCCCGACGTGTTCAATCCCGATCCGTTTTTCCGGGAGAAAAGCGAATCCATCCTCGGCGCGGTGGGCGTCCGCAAGCGGCTCCAGACCGGCGGCACGGCGGAATTGAGCTACCAGGTCTCACGCAGCGAGTTTGATCCGGCCCGCACCTTCTTCGATCCCTATTACCAGAACGACCTCATTCTGGAGATCCAGCAACCCCTGCTGCGGAATCTCGGCGTCGCGACAAACCGTGCGCGCATCAACATCACACGCAACAACCAGCGCATCAGCCTCTACGACTTCCGGGAAGCGGTCGAGGAGAACGCGGCGCTGATCGAGCAGGCGTACTGGCAGCTTTACGCGGCGCTGGAGGAGGTGCGCATCCAGCAGGATTTGCTCGAGGACACGATGCGGACCGGTGTGGTGCTGTACCGCCGATTCATCGGTGGATTCGACGTCAGCCGGCTTCAGACCGCGCAGGCCGCCGCATCCTATCAGTCCCGCCGGGCGAGCCTCGTGCGCGCCGAAGCGCGGGTGCGAGACCTGTCCGATGAGATCAAACGCCGCATGAACGAGCCGGATTTCCCGGTGACTTCCGCCGGCATTGTCATCCCGAGTGACGCCCCACTCGTCACACCGATCTCGTTCGACCTGGCCGACCAGATCGACACGGCGCTGGAAAACCGCCTCGAACTCGCGCAGCAGCAACTGCGCATCGAGTCGGCGGGCATCGCGTCGCGGGTGGCGAAGAATGGGCTGCTCCCGCAGTTGAATCTCGTCACCGCGTTCAGCGTGCGCGGCGTGGGCGAAGACCTGGGCGATTCGACGGACCAGCAGGCCGACTTCAACCGCTTCGGATCGCGGATCGGCTTTGAATTTGAAGTGCCGATCGGCAATCGCGGGCCTCGCGCGCTCTATCGCCGCAGTCTGCTTCAGCGACAACAGGCCATCGAGCAATACCGTTCGCTGGTCGATCAGATTTCGCAGGAGGTCGCGGCGGCGGTGCGCGAGGTGGAAACGAGCTGGCGGGAAATCGTGACGACCCGGGAGGCATACGACGCCGCCAACGACGCCCTCCGCGCCATTCGTCAGCGCGAGGAGGCCAACGAGCCGCTGGTCCCGACCTTCGTGCAGTTGAAGCTCGACACCCAGGAACTGGTCGGACAGACCGCACGCGCCTACACCAACTCGATCGCCAATTACAACATCGGCATCAGCCGCCTGGAGCGCGCCAAGGGAACGCTGCTACGATACAACAACATCGTTCTCGAACAGATTCCAACACCGTTTGACGCGGTGAATCCGTGAACCTGTCAGGCCGCTTCCCGCGCGGTTCCGGCGTGCAATTTCGCAATACGGCGACGGGAGACCCCGATGGCCGGGCAACACCACGCATCAGGAAAATGGCGAGGCGCGACTGTCCCATTTCGCGATTCATCTGAAAATCGCGCATAATATTGACAAGCCATGCTTACCCTTCTCGTCCTTCAAGGCCCCGATAAAGCCCGGCGATTTGAATTGCCCGACGCTCCCGCGCTGGTGGGACGGGAAAGCCGCCAGCTTCCCCTGACCGACAACACCGTCTCCCGCCGCCACGCGGAACTGCTGCCGATCAACGGATCATGGGTGCTGCGCGATCTCGGCAGCGCCAACGGCAGCTACGTCAACGGCACGCGCGTGACGCATCGGCACGAGCTGAAGCTCGGCGACCAGATTCGCGTCGGACGGACCCTGATGGTCTTCGGCGCCCAGCCGGGCGTGTCGCGCGCCAGCGGAGGGAATGTCACCCTCGCCGGCGAGGAAGCGGGCCTGGACAGCTCGATCATGCACACGGTGCAGAGCAACGACGACTCCATGGTCCTCGCCGTTCCCGAGCCTGCCGCCGCGGCCATGACCAACCTCAAGCTGCTCTACCAGCTTGGCGCGGCGCTGGGCAGCAGTTTTGACGTGGACCAGGTGCTCGAGGTCGTCATGGACCTCGTCTTCGAGCATGTGAAGGCCGACCGCGGCATCATCCTGTTGATCGACGAGAGCAACAATGAACTGACGCCCAAGATCGTCCGCACGCGAGATGAAACCCAGCAGCGCGGCAAGGACGGAAACGAGGCGCCGACCCGAAACGCCTCGACCGAGAAAATCCATGCGTCGCGCACCATCATCAATCACGTCATCGCCAACGGCGAAGGCGTGCTGTCGAGCAACGCGATGACCGATCAGCGCTTCAGCAAAGGCAAGAGCGTTCACAATCTCGGGATTCGATCCGCGCTGTGCGTCCCCATCAAGGCGCGCAAACTCACGGGCAAGGGCGGAGAGGAAATCATCGGCGTCATCTACATTGACAGTTCGGTGAAGAATTACACCTACTCGCCGGATCAACTGCGGTTGCTCACCGCGATCGGGTTGCAGGCCGGTCTGGCGGCCCAGAACGCCACGCTGTACCGGATCGGCTTGCAGGCTGAACGCATGGCCGCCATCGGCGAGACCACCGCCGCCCTCTCCCATTCGATCAAGAACATCCTCCAGGCGCTGCGCGGCGGCGCGGATGTCGTCGAGATGGGCCTGCGATCCTCCAACACCGCCCAGGCCACCAAGGGCTGGCGAATCGTCGATCGCAACCTCGAAAAAATCTACAGCCTCACCATGAACCTGCTCGCCTACAGCAAGCCGCGCGAGCCACAATTCGAGCAGATCAATCCCAGGGTGCTCATCGACGAGTGCGTCGAATTGATCGCCACCGCCGCCAATGAAAAAGGGGTCATGGTTGTCGCGGATGTCGAGCCGGACCACCCGGCCGTGCCGATCGATCCCGACGGCATGCACCAGGTCATGATGAATCTTCTCAGCAACGCCCTCGACGCCATCCAGCCTTCATCCGGGGGGCTGATCCGCGTGGTTTGTCGATATGACGAGGAGGAAAGGCAATCCATCCTCGATATCATCGACAACGGCGCGGGCATCCAGCCAAGCATGATGAATCACATGTTCGAGTTGTTTCACTCGACCAAAGGCAATCGGGGGACCGGCCTGGGGCTGGCGGTCGCGAAGAAAATCGTCGGCGAGCATGATGGCGTCATCACCGCCAAAAGCGCTCCCGGCGAAGGCACCACCTTCACCATCAAGCTCCCGGTCTACCAGGAACCTCTGGGAGACCCCTCCCACACGCACGGCCCGGCGAGATGATCGGCTCCGTCGCGGACCCTGAAGCGATGGCCTTTCTTGCTCAGGTGGCGGGCTTGCGCGACGGCTTGGCGTGCGCCTTGGTCGTCTGCTTCGGCCGCTTGCCGTAGACCGTTCCTTCACCGGTATCCCCGGCCTGGGAGCCTTCCAGCGGTCCCTGGGCTTGCCCATCGGCGCGATCGCTCATCTTGCGAAGCGCACGGTCGCGCGGATTCCACCACGGCTTCTTCACCCCTTGGCGCACAAGCTTCACGGCCGCTTTCGGATCGTCCACCACCCGGAAAATGTCGAGATCCTCCCCGTCGATGAAGTGCGGCGACAATGACTTCTTCATCCACTCGATCAAACCGTTCCAGTAATCGCTGCCGTAGAGGATGATTGGAAACGGACGCACCTTGAGCGTCTGCACCAGCGTGAGCGTTTCAAACAGCTCGTCCAGCGTGCCATATCCACCGGGAAAGCAGACGAACGCCGAGGCGTATTTCGTGAACATCACCTTGCGCGCATAGAAATAGTGGAAATCGAGACTGGTCGTCTGATACTTGTTGCCTTCCTGCTCCTGCGGCAATGTGATGTTCAGACCGATGGAGTTCCCTCCGGCTTCGTAGGCGCCTTTGTTCCCCGCTTCCATGATGCCCGGCCCGCCGCCGGTGATGATGGCGAATTTCTCTTTTACGAGCAGTCGCGCGGTTTTCTCCGCGGCCTGGTACATCGGATCACTCGGTCTGGTCCGCGCGCTGCCGAAGATCGACACCGCCTGGCCAACCGGCGCCATCACCTCGAACCCTTCCACGAACTCCGCCATGATGCGGAAAATCCGCCAACTGTCGTGCATATCGGCCATTTCTTTCACGGGCATCGCGCCTCTCCTTCATCTGTCAGGGTTTCCAATCGAAGCCGGTGCGATTCACATGCCCAGCTTCTTCTTCTTCTCTTCCCACTCCGCTGCTTCCCGCTTGTTGGCGGTGTTGAGCGGCTGGCCGGACTGAATCGCCTCGATCTCCAGGCGGGTGAGATGGATTCCCCCAAAGTTGTAATCCATGAACGCCTCCGCCGCGACGGGCACGATCGGCTCGATCAGCCTGAACATCGCGTTGGCGTAATCACGGATTTCCTGCTGCGCGTGGGCGTCCATTCGCAGGCTGAGAAAGTGAAACAGGTTGTGCAGATCGATCTTCCAGTACCATTCGGTGTAGACGCTGACCGGCAGGCCGATGCGGGCCATCTCGCGCGAAACGCCCTTTTCTATCAGCCGTTCATACTCCGCATAAAGCGCCTCGGTCCTGTCGAGATAATCGCAGAACTCCTTTGCGGTCATCTCGTCCATGACCTCCTCGCCGCCCTGGCGGTTGGTCGCGCTCTGCCTGCGGACGTTCTCGATCGTCGGATGGTAGAAGCGGTCCTTCACCACGGAATAGCGGGCCGAATATTCATTGACGTTGGCGGTGCGATGCCGGATCCACTGCCGCGCGATGAAGATGGGCATGACGTGATGAAACTTGAATTCCACCATCTCGAACGGCGTGGTGTGGCGATGCCGCGCCAGATATCGGATCAACCCGCGATCCTCGTTCACCTGCTTGGTTCCCGCGCCGTAACTCACACGGGCGGCCTGCACGATCGCGTAGTCGGCTGTCTTCCCCACCGGCGCCAGACGCGGCATGCAGTCGACCAGCGCCACCAAACCATGATCGTGAACCTTGATCTCCCAGCGGGACGATCCACCCATCAGGTCATGCACTTCGGATTCAAACGATTTCTTCTCAATTTGAAATTCGGGAACCGGATTGCTCATGAAAGGCATGATAACGATGCCGCCGCGGAATTCACGCCCCCCGCCAAGCCGATGACGTAAAATCCCCTATCGTCGCAGCCCCAGCCATCCCGACATCACCAGGTAAACCAGATAACCCAGGACCAGCAGCGCCCCATCCCCGCGCGAAATCGTCCATCGTCCCAACGCGACCGGCAACAGGAGAAATCCCGCGATCACCAGCACCACCGTGTCGATCCGCCACACCGCCAGCGGAAACGGCAACGCCGGCCGCTCATCTATCTCCTCGATGTACTCGACCACCGGAATCGTCGTCGCCGGCGCCTGCGCGACCACCGCTTCCTTCGGCGTCAAATGCCATACCGCGATCACCGCCGGCAACAGCACGCACAAATTCAGCAGCACCACCCCGATGTTCGCCCCCACCGACGCCCAGCTTGTTCCCCGCTCCCCAAGCCGCGCGCCGCTGCCGATCATCGGAAGTGTGAGAATGGGGCTGATCAGCATCGCCGCGATCAATCCACCGGACACCGCCGGCGTCGTGCGATGAATGCTCAACGTGCCCTGCACCAGCAGATAGGCCCCGCACCCCGCCAGCAGCACGCCCAGGAACAATTCCGCAAGGCGTGCGGGCGTCAATGCCGGCGCGGGCATGTCCGCCACGGCGCCTCCACCCGGCGGATTCTCCCCCGGCGCATCTCGCCGCTCCATCGCCAGAATGAAGATCAGCACCCCTTCAATCGCGAGCACCGCCGCGTGCATCAGCGTGAATTCCGACCGGAATCCCGCCATCAGCGCGATCAATCCGGCCGGCAATACGAACGGCCAGACCCGTCTTACCTCCGGCGGCGCCTGTGACGGCCGGGAGATCACGCAGACCAGGCCCGTCACCAGCAACACGCTCGCCACGCTCGATGCGAAAATCACCCCCAACGCGATCTCCCACTCCCTGAGCTGGATCGCATACAACGCCGTCAGCGCAATCGGAATCCAATGCCCCATCGCCCGTCGCCACGCGGAAGGCTCCTCACGCGTCACCGCATCCACGGTCGCCCGCGCCGCAATATACACCGCCAACGCCGCGCCGCACAGCAGCAGCAATCCCATCTGACGACCTTCAAACATCGGTTCCAACGTCATCTGTCACGAATGGTGATGCGGATCGCCACGATTGTCCAGTGCGGCAACAAGAGGGATCGCGAGCGGCTCTGTTTCCAACATCACTGCTCGCCCACCGGCAAAACCGATCGCAGCCGCGCGATGATCGCCGGCAACGATTCCAGTGTGCGGTCGATCTCCCCCTCGGTGGTGAAACGCGAAAGGCTGAAACGCACCGCGCCATGCGCGATTCTTTCGTCGATCCCCATCGCGCGCAGCACATGCGACGGCTCGAGGCTGCCGCTGCTGCACGCCGCCCCCGCCGAGGCGCAAATCCCCTGCTCGCTGAGCAGCAGCAGGATCGCCTCCGCCTCCAGCCGCGCGAATCCGATGTTGGTCGTGTTCGGCAAACGCGCGTCGATCGCGCCGTTCACATGCGCATCGTCGATCCGCGACAGGATTTCCCGCTCCAGCCGGTCGCGCAGTTGCGCGATGCGCGATCCTTCGGGCAATTGCTCCATCGCCAGTTCGGCGGCCCGCCCCATGCCGATGATGCCCGGCACGTTTTCCGTGCCACCACGTCGCCCGCGTTCCTGCGGCCCGCCGATCACCAGTGCCCGGAGCCGCAACCCGCGACGCGCGAACAGCGCCCCCACTCCCTTGGGCCCGTGAAACTTGTGCGACGCCAGGCTCATGGCGTCGATACCCGCCTCCGCGACATTCACCGGGATTTTCCCCACCGCCTGCGTCCCGTCACAATGGAACGGCACGCGATGCGGCTTGCAGATCGCCGCGATCCGATCGACGGGAAACAGCACCCCCGTCTCGTTGTTCGCCCACATCGCCGTGACCAGTGCCGTCTCGTCGTTCACCGCGTCGCGCAGCGCGTCCAGATCGAGCCGGCCGTCGCGATCCACCGCGATCTCGACCACCTCGATCCCTTCTTTCGCCAACTGCTGGCACAACTCCCGCGTCGCCGAGTGCTCGACGGCCGTCGTCACGACTCGCCTGCGAGGCGAGCGCGCTCCGAGCAAACCGCGAATCGCGGTGTTCACGGCTTCCGTCCCCCCTCCGGTGAACAGCAACTCACTCTCCGCCGCCCCGATCAGCCTCGCCACCCGTCCGCGCGCCTCGTCAATCGCCTGCCGCGCCCGCTGCCCAAACCGATGCACGCTCGAGGGATTCCCATACCATTCGCGCAGCGGCGACAACATCGCCTCCACCACCTCGGGATCAGGCCTGGTCGTCGCGTTGTTGTCGAGATAAATCACGTCCACAAAAACACTGTAGTGAAAGGACGGCGGGCAACCCCATGCCTCCGGCGGGGAAGAAAGGCCGAGGTCGGATTCGAACCGACGAATAACGGATTTGCAATCCGTCCCCTTAGACCGCTTGGGTACTCGGCCAACGTGCAGGAATGATAGCGGGGTTCACGCCTGCACTCAAGAGACAGTCCGTAAGCTGCTTATTTCCTAGCTGGTTACGAACGGATGGCGTTTTTTTTATGGCCTCCGCCGGATCGGCTATAGGATTACCCAGCTTACCGATAAGTGACACTGAATGACCCTGAAAGACCATCGCTTGGTCTACTATTTGGTCCACTT
>CAYUNS010000002.1:33448-58369 GCA_964446155.1 uncultured Tepidisphaeraceae bacterium
ACGGATTTGCAATCCGTCCCCTTAGTCCACTTGGGTACTCGGCCGTGAAACTAATAGAATAACGGGGGTATCACCTTCCGGCAAGCAGGGTAGCCCACCCTCGGAATCGCCGTAATCGCAGCAACGACCGATACGCCCGCGCTAGGTGGATTGCCCGCGAGCCAGCCGCAGGTAAATCGAGCGGGACATCGCATACAGCAGCACGTCCGATCGATAGGTGCGGCATTGCGAGGCCATCGACGCATGGGCATGGGGGACGAATCGCCCCAGTCTGAACAGGCCTTGATTCGATTCGTCGATCGGCAAATGCGACTTCCGCGGTGAAATGGTGAAGCCCATCTTCAATCCCGCCTCCCGGCACGCCTGGATCACCGTGTCATCCATCCCGCCATTTGGATATGCGATCGAAACCGGCTCGACGCCGGTCATGTCGCGCAGCGCTTGCTGCGCCGTGACGAGTTGTCGCCGCATCTCGTCGGGTGTGTAGTTGGTGAGAATCGCGTGGTTGGCGGTGTGATTGCCGAGATGCACATAGGGACTGCTCGCGAATTCCCGCAACTCCGACGGCGTGAACGGCCGATCCGTGTCGCCGCGCGGCGTCAGCGCGTCAGGCCCGAAGCGATTCAGCAATTCCTCCTCGATCGCCTCCGTGCGCATCGATTTCATCAACAGCGACTCGTCATAGATCTGATCGTCCGACGCCCCCTGCGCCGCCCGCTCGCGGTAAACCACATCCCACCAGAACAGCTTGTTCCGCTGAACGTGATTCGTCGAAATGAAAAACAACGCGGGAACCTTGTACTCCTCGAGCACCGGCAGCGCGCGAAGATTGTTGTAGTATCCGTCGTCGAACGTCAGCATCGCGTACTTGCCCCGGCTGTCCAGGCCGTCCAGCACATCCCGCGGGCTGACGAACTTGTAATCGTGCTTCAGGTAATACTCGATCAGTTCCCTGAACTGATCGACGGTGGTGCGATCCAGCGGATCGATGAGTTTTCTCTCGATCTCCCGCTCGTCGATGAACAGGGAATGGAACAGAAACGCCATCAGCGCGTTTCGCTCGCGAAACAGCGAGAGATACACCCTTGCGATCGAGGCGTCGGTCCATCGGACGAGGTTTTGAACGGCATCTATCATGCGTTGTTTTCCGAGCGCGGCGTCATCCCGCAAGAAGCGCGTCCTCCTCATCATCGGACAGATCGCCCGCGTTTCCGTATGAGGTTGTCCCCGGCACGGGGGCGGCGGCGGAAATCGGTCCGTCCTGGTACACCGACATCGTTTTTTGCACCATCGCGTCAATCGTCAGTTCTCCGGCCCGTTTCAGCGACGCGACGCCGAATCGCGCGCGACGATCCCCATCGCAAACGAGGTCGATCAAGCCGCGTGCGAGCTTCTCGACATTGTCCGGGGGGACCACGATGCCGTTGAAGCCGTCCCGGACCAGGATTTCCACGCCCGACGTTTCGGTGGCGACGACGGGCAAGCCGGTCACCAGCGCCTCGAGCACGACGTAAGGCAGGCCTTCCTTGCGGCTTGAGATGGCGAAGGTGTCGAACGCCGCGAACACCTCGCGGGCGTCCCGCTCGCCGAGCCAGATGATCCGCTCATGCACGCCCAGCCGCCTGGCCAGTCCCCGCATCTCCTCCTGCAGAGGCCCGCCGCCGACGAGCGCGAGCCGCGCTTTCGGCGCCTGCCGCACGGTTTCGGAAAACGCCTCGATCAGAACATCGACCGCCTTCTGCTCGACAAGCCTGCCGACAAAGCCGATCACGATCTCGTCATCCGACACGTTCAGGGTCCGCCGCGCCTCGGCGCGCGGCGTGAGGCGCATCGCCCCGATGCCGTTGGGCACGAGATCGACGCGGGAACGCCCGAATCCGAGCTTCACCGCGGCCCGCTGTTCCTCGGGGGAGACCGCGATCACCCGCGAGGTCCGCAGCGCCAGCCCCATCTCAATCGTGTAATACATCAGCCACTTCCACCGGGGAAGGCACGGGTCCATCATGATCAACCCATGCAGCGTGTAATAGGCCCGCACGCTCGTTCCCATCGCCGCAAGGCGCGCCAGCGCCCCGCCTTTGGAACTGTGCCCGTGGATGGCGGCGAACGGCCCATGCTCGCGCATGTATCGGCGGATCGTTCGCACGATCCCCAGGTCGCTCGGATGCATACTCGTCCTGATCGGCAGGGAAAGGTGATGCAACCCTTCAATGCGATTGATCCGGTCGAGAAACAGCTTGTCCACCCGCAGCGACGAGGAGATGACATGCACCTCGCAGCCGAGTGCGATCAATCCTTCGGCCAGGTCCATCACATGCCGACCGGTTCCGCCGGCGCTGGATTCCACCACCATCAGAATACGCTGCGGAGCGCGCGGCGACGGACGATCGGCGGCGGCGTCCGGCGCTCCTCGCGCAGCCCGGGCGCCGGGCACGACCGGCGGTTCAATTGTACGCATGGCATTTTCTCCCTTTCCTCAGGCAATCGCCAAATCGCGACGTTCTCCGGACGAACGCGATCCGACTCCGTTCAAGGCAAGCGCCTGTCCCGGCTCCACCAGTTCCGCATACACTGACTCATACCGGCGGGTGACGGCCGCCAGGTCGAACAACTCGCAGACGCGATGACGCGCCTGTTGTCCAAGGTTCCGGCGCGACTCCACCGGCATCGCAAGCAATTCCGACCATCCGCGCGCCAGCGCCGCAGGATCGCGCGGCGGGACAATCCTGCCGGATTCCCCGACGATCAACGACGAATCGCCCACATCCGTCGCAACGCACGGAACCCCGCACGCCATCGCCTCGCCCACCACCAATGGGAACGCCTCGCTCAACGACGCCGAAGTCGCGATGTCCAGCGATGCATGAATGCGCTGCACGTCGCTGCGCGGGCCGAGCAGATGCACTCGGTCGGCCAGCCCCAGCGACCGAATCTGCTCGACCAGCAGGGTGTTGTCCGAATCGACGTTCGCGCCGCACATCAGAAAATGCACATCGGGATAAAGTCCCTTCAACAGTCCGGCGGCCTCGATGAAATTGGCGTGATCCTTCAGCGGATCATATCGCGCGACCAGCCCGATCACGGTGGCGTTTGGATCAACCCGCAGCTCCTTGCGAATGCCGGCTCGCGCATCCTCACAGGCGCGGAATCGCGCCGTGTCGAAACCGTTGGGAATGACCGTCTGGCGGTCCTCCGCGAAGCCGCGTTCGGTATACAGTTTCTTCGCGTGCTCGGAACAGAAGACGATGCGCGACGGCAGCCGGCGCGACAGCCGGGCGCAGGCGCCCACCGTGAGGAGGGTCGATCGCTTCGTCAGCCCGGCCACGTGTTCCGAATGATGAATGCCCCACACCACATGCGGCACACCGGCCAGCCACGATGCGGCGCCGCCGATCAGGTTGGAATGATCCATCCAGGTCTGCACCACGTCGGGACGCATTTTCTTGAGATACTTCGCGAGGCGCGTGATACCGCGCGGATCGGGGATGCCCGGCTTCATGCCCATGATCTCGATCGACAATCCCATGTTGATGACCGGACCGGCCACCGTCATGTCGTCGATCAGCGCGACGACATGAGGATCAAAACGATCGAGATCGGTGCGTTCCAGGAGGCTGCACAGCATCGCCTCGGCGCCGCCGAACTGAAAGCTGTTGATGATGTGAACGATGCGAATCTTCTTCACGCAAATCTCCCCACCTGATGACGGCGGCAACGACGACGAACCAACAACAACCCCGCCCCCAGCAACAAGGTCGCGGACGACGGCTCGGGGACAAGTTGTCCGCCCGAGTTGATGCTCAACCCCGAGGCCGTCGCCGTGTTCCCGAGGGTGCCGGCGTCATACATGTCGAGAATCGTCTTGAGCAGGTCATAATGATTGATGTAAGCGTCGTTGACGCCGGCGATGAACAGGGCGTCGTCGCCGGCGATGACGGTCGTGATCGTCTCGGCCGTCCCTCCGGTCCATCGCTCCTCGTCCTGCGTGATGATCAGCAGGCTGTTGTTCGCCTTGGCCCATTGGAGGTAGGCGTCCATGTTCGCCTCGAGCCAGTTGTCGGCGTTGTTGCGGAGGATGTTGTTGTCGTCTTCATCGGATGAACCGGCCCATGGCCACGCCTCGTTCGATCCATGAGCGTTGTTCAGGTTGTTGGGAATGACGAACGACACCTCGGGAAGACTGGAAAAATCGGTGGGGAACGATGCGAAGCTCTTGTTGACGTCTGGATTCTCCAGGCGCTCGCCGCTGCCCCCCAGCTCAGTGAAGAGCGCCATTGGATTGACGTTCCTGGTGTACAGGTCGGGATACTCGCCGGTTCCATGGTCCGGTCCCTGAAAGCCGTCATGCGGCATTCCTTCGGCATAGCCGGCGAAGGAAAACCCCTTGCCCGCCAGCGCGGTGGCAAGTGTGGGTCCGAAATAGGTTGCGTCGCTCCCATTTCCGGTTTCATCAAAGGTCTGCCCGGAAAACAAAGCGAGTGAATTGGGCAGGCTCGGATGCGTCACCCCGTGCGAATTGGAATAGACCAACCCATCCGCGGCGACGCTGTTGAGATAGTCCCATTGATCCGCATACGTCGTCAGCGCATCGGACGCCCGATCCTGGAGGATCACGACGACAACCTTGTTCGGTTGAAGCACCGCCGCTTCCGAATAATGCACCGTCATCGCCGTCGCGATGGCGGCAATGAGGATTCCCGTGGTTTTCAATTGCATTTTCCCTTCCTGAAGATGACCTTTATTACTTACCCGGCATGAATGATTCCGACTCGTCGGACGCCCGATTCCGGGAAAGAGCGGCGCGGATGGGCTTGAGCAGCCTTGAAAACGTCGGCATGGGATCCGTCAGCAAAAAATAGGGGAATGTCTGCCGGTGCATGACGCTTCGGAGCCATTGCCCCGAAGTGATCCTGCCCTCGCGGCGCAACTCACGAAACGCGGCAAAGTCGCGAATCGGATCCCACATGCGCACGCCGACCCGGAATTCCTTCAACTCCGGAAGCGGCAGACCGACGATTCGGTTGTAAACGAACCGCGCCAACTCGCATCCGCTCGCGGAAACGAGCCGATTCGACGCGACGAACCGGGCATTGCATTCGATCAGCTTGTACTGCCCATCACGCGCGTCGAACTTGTATTCGACGTTCGCCAGCCCGCGAAGGCCTGCCTGCCTGCAAAGCTTTCTGGATATCTCCACGATCTCGGGAATCCGATCCGTGATGTGGTAACACGCCGCGCCCATACCGGTCGGATAGCGGCGGATCACCCGCTTGGTGAAATCGAACTGCGCCTCGCCGTTTTCATCGAAATACGAGAAATAGCTGCACAGTTGATCGTCCCCGCCGGGGATCGGCTCCGTGAGCAACGCCTCGACTCCGGCGTCGCTGATGGATTTGAAAACCTGGATCACCTCGTCAAACTCATTGACGATCACATGCTTCCGTCCGAAGCGCCGTTCAAACAGATGCGAGAGCCGGGGCTTGATCATGAGGGGAAACACCAGCTCATCCCGAAGCTGAAACACCTCGTCGAGATGGGTCACCGCCCAGAACCGGGGCGTGGGCACTCCGGCCGCTTGCGCATGCTGGTAGGTGGTCAGCTTGTCGAGCATCGACGCCTGTGATTCACAATCCGAGATGTCGAGCCGGTAACGCCGGGCGAGCGCATCCCGATGCCTGCACAGCGTCTGAATCCCCACATCGTCGCACGCGAGCAGCACCGCTCCCTCCAGGTGCGCGGCCTCGGGACCGAGCAGGTATTCCGCCCGGACATCCTCGGCGCTTTTCGAGGGATCGTCGCAGTCGCATATGATCGCACGGCAGTGCCGCGAAAAACGCACACAGGTATTCTTCGAACCGAGGTAAAACACCTCCACACCGCGGCGTGCCATGTCCCGCGCCACCGACAGTGCGTTGGCTTCTCCGCCCATGAGCACGAGCGGGGGGAGTTGCGCGAGCGCATCCGTCCTGCTCCTCATGCGCGCCCCCATGTGCGCCGACCGACCACGGCGAAAACGACCTTTGGGAGAAAGCAAACCATCGCCTGGAACAACTGAATTGGAAAGGCGCCACCACAAGGCAAGCGCACAAAGAACCACCGCCAGCGCGATCGCCACCGGTCCCGATCGGGAAGCCTCGAGCGCGCGAATCGCGCCCGTGCCAAACGCCCATGCTGGAGGATGCATCACCGTCACGAAAACCTCGGCAGTTCCACCCGCGTCCCCATCATCCCTCTACCAGGTCGATCACGCCCCGGCGAGCCAATCGGCGCACGCTCGCGAGCGTCGTCTCTCGGGAGGCATGTTCCGTCGCCGCGCGAACCAGTTCTCCGACGGTGCGTCGGCCGTCGATCGACCGTAAAAACAGCATCTCATGCTCATCGAGGCTGAAATGTTTCTCGCCCCACAGCACCACGCCCGGCACTTCCTTCCAGCCGCGCGTATAGTGCCGATGGAAATAATCGACCCGGCGTCCGATCAGCGCCACCCTGGACTCGATCTCCCCGTCGGGAAGTTCCGCCGCCGCGAGCGTGCGCTCCCGGAACGCCGGCGTGTCGGGATCCTCGTTCATCGGATCACAATTGAAGCTGTTGCACTTGATGTAAAGCATCGTGGTCAGCGCGGGATTGGCGCGCAGATGCCAGATCTTGTGCCCCCGGAACATGATCACATCGCCGGCGTTGTCCTTGATCTCGATCCGTCGGCCGTGCTTCTTCAGATGCGGCTCGGGGTATCGATCGACCGACAGGCTTGATCGAAGCTGCGCCGATGTGTTGAAGGGATTCACCTCGAGATCGTCATAGGGATAAAGCACCAGCGTCGAGCCGGGCTTCACATGAACGGAAAATCCAAAGGAAATTTCCGTCGCATAGCGATCCTTGTGCGCCAAAGGCTCCGCGACGGCGCTGGCTTCGTAGGACTTCACGTGGCGTTCCGACAGCACGACCTTCTTCGGGTCCATCCCGCAAACCGCCCCGACGGTTTCACGAACCTCCGAAACGTAGTCCCCGCCCTCGGGAAATTCGTACATCGCCTGCTGCTTGTCGCCGACCGCGAATTCCTTCATCGTCTTCGTCCTGATGTTCTCCTCCACCTGCTTCGACATCTTCTGGTAGAAGGAATCGGTCAGCCCGGAGGGGATGTGAACCCATCCTTCCCTGGCGAACTGCTCGGCGTATTGCGACGGATCGAATTTGAACATTTTCTCAGACATAGCTTTCTTCCTTTGTCTTTCCTGCCCATACGGCGGACATTTTTGATGCCGTTTCAGTCCTTCCGGAATGATCGGAGAAATCCCCCGACCGTTTCATACCTCCTGGATGGACAACAGGCTTTCGTGATCGCGAGTTTTTCAAACCGATGAATGGCAGGCGGCGTTGGTCTGGATGCCCTGTGACGACTGTATCGGTCACGCCTTTTTTGTGGGGACGACATTCTGACGGCCGGTCCACCTCGGTGGCCAGCGCCCATTTCGAATGCCAGAGTGAACGGCTCACCGGCATGTCGTACAGCCGGACCAGTCCAAGTCCATCCATCAAGCGCCCGGCGGCAATCGACTCCAAAGGCGCGGCGACGAACACCCGTTCGATCGCGCCCTCGCTCTCCATCGCGATTTGCCGCATGAACCGCATCGCCTGCGTCGCCACGCCGCGGTGACGCGCGTGCGGCAGCGTAAGGCAGTCCAACACGATCGCGGCGCGTTCGGGCAGATGGAACCCCGGCAGCAGTTCCGCAATTCCCCCCGCCGCCGCGGATGTCCCCCACCAGCACACATGGGCGAGGCGATCGTTCTCGACGAACGTGAAGACCTGCAACCCCGCTTCAATGCGCCGCATCGCCGCCGCCATGAACTGGCAACGCAGCCCGCCGGTGTCGCGCTCGTCGATCTTCAGCAGATCGGTCAGGGCGTTTTGATTGAATCGGATCAACGGCGCCGCCACCATGCCGTCGTGCGGGGGAAACCGATGGATCGACGCATACGGCGGGCTTCGATCAACAATAAGATCACGCAATCCGCGCCATAGCGTCCGCGCACGGAAGTTCACGGCGCGCCGGACCAGTTGCCGCGCATCGTCCGTCGTCATTCCGATGCGCGACAGCGCGCGTCGCGCGGCGTCCATCACGCCATCCCCGACCAGCGAAATCCGGCGGGCGACTTCCGACGGCGACACGCGCAGCGTATGCACTTGCTCCCAGGCGTTGGCGAACCGATCCTTGTACGCCTCCCCGCCGGCGGTGAGATCGAGTTGCTCATATCCCCTGTTCATCAGTTCCTGCGCGAGAAGATAGACATGGCATTTCCCCGGTGAGAATCGACTCAGCCAGGGATTGTGGGAGAGCAGGCAGAACTGCACCTCCCTGCGTCCACAAAGTCCCATCTGCACCGAAGCGATCCGTCCGCCGGCCCGCAGCACGCTCACATGGAGCAGCCCGGGCGCTTTCATCAGTTCCAGGTGAAAGGACCGCTTAAGCGGATCCTTCACAAACGGCTCGCAGTCGCGAAGCGCCAGATGACGGGAATCGTGATACGCGATGATCTCGTCAAACACCCTGTCCAGTTCGGCCGGCTCGGTGATGCACTGGAGTTCGATCCCCTCGCCGTTGCCGGTGCGCCCCATCTGCGAGATACGCTTCTTGTTGGCATGCTTCTTCAGCGATCGGCGGATGTCCCCTCCATCACCAAATTTCAACAGTGGGCGGTGATGCGATTGCACCGCGGTGTGCGACGAATCCGAATGATTCGCCCATTGCATCGGCGTGCCCGATGGAATGTATTTCAATGTCAACGTGGCATCCGGAAACACATTTTGAACGGCGCGGATCGCATTCCGTCCGAAGGCCTCGCCGGTTTGCTCCGTGGCGATCCAGGTCTGGTATTCCGCCTGCCACGCCCCGGCCGCGACGAGCTGCCCCGTCTCCCGTGCCGCAGCCAGCGACAAAAGCCCATGCAACTCCCCGGCGTCATCGCGCAAAATCACCAGCACCGGCGAGAAGCCGGCACGATAAACACGATACCACGCGCGCACGAACCCCGGCGACTGAAACGAGGTGGCCCACGGGCACTTCTCGATCAGTCGCGACCACTCGCCGACGAAATCATCGCTCGCCAGCAACTGATCGGCTTCGGTTTCTTTTGCAACGCGAATGTTCATGGTCTGCGCTTCCCTCCCGTGTCACACGTTCAACAATTCGGACGATCGGGAGGAATAATCCTTCTCCTTCAACAACCGCTTCAGCAGATGCACCGCCAGCGGAAACGACCCATCGCTCTTGTGATAGTGGTAATACAGATTCGGCGTGCCGTTCAGTTCGAGAATGACGCCTCCCGACTCGGCGAGCGGAACGGCCGGACTTGGGGTGACCAGGTCGATGCCGACAAACCTCGCACGCAGCGCGCGAACGGCCCGGGCGCCGTCTTCAACAATCGAGTCACACAGCAAATGGGTGACCGTCGAGTTGTCCGCGCCGGCATTTTCATTGACGACGGTTTTCAACGTCACCTTGTCTCCCTTCCCTGGGACGGATCGAAGCGACAATCCCTGCCGCGACAGCGTGCGGCGCATGTCCAGATCGACTGTCAGCAACACCTGTGAAACGCCGGCTTGCGCCTCCAACCGCTGCGCGTTGGCGCGATCGACAAGCTGTTTCACGGTCGCCTTGCCGTCACCGACGACAAACGGCAGCCGGCGGACGAAGGCGTCCAACAGCACACCGTCGAGATACAGCAGGCGATAGTTGTCCCCGTCGATCTGCTCTTCGATCATCAGTTCGTCGCCGTACACCGCCGCGACCGCCGACGCCCGCGAGAGATGTCCGCGCGACCGGATGCCCGTCGTCACGCCGCGCCCCCCACCGGTGCCGCCGGCCGGCTTGACGACGCAATGACGCTCCGTCGATTCGAGAAATGCGATCGCCTTATGAATCGTCTTCAGGGAAAACGACGCGTGCCTCGGAACAGGCAACCCTTCGCGCTGAAGCAGTTCATGCGTGAGGCATTTGTTATGCAGCACCGCGAGCGTGACCGGCCCGTCGATTTCACTGACGTTGTCAATCACGCGCGTGTATTCGCCGTCGATCTGAATTTCCCCCACGGCCGGCGCGAGCTGCCGCCAGGATCCTCCAAGCTCCTCGGCGGCCTCGCGCCAGATTCGATCGTAGAACGCCTGCTGATGCCTGCCCGAGGCCTGCCTGCGCGGGTTTCGGAAGCGCAGAAAGGCCCTGCCCATCGCCATGGCGTAAAGGGCTTTCAACATCAGGGGATGTGTCATGACATTGATCATTAATGCGCTCACTTACAGAAGCGATCGGCCGGATCGGGCAGCCGGATTAGACCCGGGTCGTCATGGAATCCGATGGATCCGGCATGGCCACCTCGGGGGCCACGCCCCGCACCATCGGACATTCAAGGTCTCCCAGGATTCGATCCACCCAGGCGTTGGAGAAGACCCCGCGCTTCACGGATTCGAAGTACTCCGCATTGTCGGCCTGGTGCTGCTGGAGGCGTTCGAGTAGTTCGACCGCGATCCCCTGGGGCACGACGACGACGCCCATCGCGTCACCAACGACGATATCGCCGGGATTGATGACGATTCCGCCGCAGCAGATCGAGTAATTGATCTCACCCGGACCGCGATGCAGCGGGCCAACCGGGGTCGTGCCGCGCGCGAACACGGGCATGTCGATCTCCTGAATGCTCGCCAGATCGCGGACATATCCATCCACGATGAATCCCGCGGCGCCGCGATGCTTCGCCTTGGTCGAGATCAGATCCCCGAGAACGGCGTTGTGGCGCGATCCGCCGGCGTCGATCACGATCACGTCGCCCGGCTCGATCACATCGAGCGACTTGTGAACCATGAGGTTGTCGCCGGGGAAAACCTTCACCGTGCAGGCCGGCGCGCAGATCTTGTGCTGCGGACTGGTGAGGCACTGGATGCCGGTGTCCACCGCATACAGGCGATTCAGAAGGTCTGAAATGTCCGGTGAGCAGAACTGCGACAGTCCGCGCACCACTTCCTGCGAAGGGCGGGTGAAGTTGATCTTCACGCGAAAGCCGGGCCCGGGATGCAGATGAGCCGATCGGGGTTTGTTGGCCATGATGTTTTCTCCCTGAATGTTTCCGGGCAGGAGCTACCTGCCCTGCTGGTCAAGCGGTTCTCCGGCGACCGGATCGGCCGCCATCCGCCGGACCAGTGACGTGACGGTAAATCCGTTCGCGTCGGCGTCCGTGTCAAACGACACGTTCGCGATTGTTTCATGAAGCCGTCGCACCGCCGCGATGACGTTCGGCTCGATGCCGGACGACGCGACGGTTTGCTCAAGCTCTCGCATTTCAGTGGCGCGTCTCGCCGCATGTTGCGGATAAGTCGGCGCCATCCGCTCGACAACCGCCGCCATGCCCGGATAGATCGCCGACGCCGCGGCGATCATCTCATCCAACATGCCCCGGCGATGTCCCAGCGCGGCAAGCTCGAGATAGAGGGCGCACATGCCTTTGGACAGCCCCGCCAGGAGCATTTTCATCGTCTTCGCCCGTCCGATCTCATCGCCCAGCGTCCGCACGCGCATTGCCTCGAACAATTCCGCGATCTCCGCCGCGCGCGAGCCGCTGAGAAAGAGCGTTCCGCCGCTCGTCAGGTTTTTCGCCAGGCCGTTGATCGCTCCATCGACGAAGCTCATGCCGGCCGACTCGAACTTTCCTGCAAGCCTTGTCGCCTGCTCCGGACCTGTGGAATTCAAATCCACGAACACCGCGTTCGCGGGCGCGAGATGCGCGACACCCAGGCACGCCTCGGCCGTCGCCTCCGCGGCGGCGGGGACGACCAGGGACAGGACGACGCTCGACTCGCGAATCACCCGCTCCAGCGAATCGAGCGGCTCGATGCCCGCTTCGCGCGCGAGCCGCGCCGTTCGGGCGCTTCGCATACGCAGCGTCGTGACGACCCGCCGCCCGCGCGCCCGAAGCATGGACGCGACGCTCGCGCCCATTTCTCCCGGCCACAGCACACCCACCGTCGCACGTCGTTCGCTCATCACACCACAGCTTTCACCAACGATCAGCTTGTCCATCGACGGTCCATCGCCCACCCGCTCGATACGGCACGCCGCCGCCATCCATTGTTGACGGAGCCGGTTCGCGCCTTGCGGCGAATCTGCATCGACCCCATCGTCACCTCGGGCGCCGCAATCGCCTTCCTTCGGCGAGGCGCCGGTTCACAAACGCTGTTCCACACGCTCAACCAGCCCATCGCAATCCAGATCGGCAGGAGCTGCGCGTAGCTGGTGGTGATGACCACCCCGATCAACCACACGAACGTCAGCCCGGCGAGCACCACGCTCCATCCGGATTTCCGCCACGTCTGAAAGAGCATCCAGCCGATCGCCGTCACCGCGATGGCGCCCATCAATCCCGTTTCGTAGATATACGCGAGCACCACGCTCCACACCGCGTCGAGCCGGTGGATCGACCACAACAGCGGCGCCGTCATCCCCGGTCCCAGCCCGAAAAGCAGCGTCGCGAAGTCGCCCTGCACGAGCAGTTCGAAACCGACGACCATTGACTGGCTGCGATCCGCCCACGAGCTGTTGCCCATCGAGCTTCCGCCCACGCGGTCACTGAGTTGCAGCACCGCCATCCACACCACCACGGGAAGCACCACCCCGAACCCCAGGACGATCGCGAGATACGATTGAATCGTGGCGCGGCAGCGGATGAACCAGATCCCCACGATGAGCATCCCCACGAGCATCATGAACGCCGCATGTCCCGAGCGCGACAGGATGATCAGCGCGCTTCCGGAGGCGATCGCCGCGTTGAACAGCAGGCGCTGCATCCGCGAGGGCTGCCGGCGGAGCTTGACGACGCCGCACATCAGCGCGAACCAGAACAGCACCCAGGGCGCGAGGGAACTGGACATCGCCGACGGCTCGGGGAAAACCCCGAACGGCCGCTGAATGTAGTTGGCGATGATGTGGACGTTGTCCTGCACGCTGAGGAACGACGGATTCACATACAGTTCCGCCATCGGGAAATGTCCCGACATGAACGCCACGAACTGCCACATCCCGACCAAGCCGTGAACGATCGTCGCGACGGCGATGCCCGTCAGCACTTCCAGCGCATATCGCGGCGCGTAGACCTGCGTCGCGAGCAGTGTCAGCGCGGACATCCCCCACACGAGGATCTCCTTGAACGACTGCCCCGCATCCCCCTGGCCGAACAGCGCTTCCTTCGCGACCGCAAGGCACAAAGGCGACATGAGCAGCAGGTACATGCAGTACGGCTTTCGCTGCATCGCCAGACCGATGCACGGCAGAAGCATCAGCACCGTGAACACGTTGCCGATCTGGACGGCCGTGTTGTTGCCGACGCTCATCGCCGGATACGGCATGAATGAAACAAACGCCCACGCCATCACCAACAGCGCGATGCCGCGCGGCGGTGAGCGCATGGCGGTGAGGGCCGTCTCCGGACGGGGCATCTCAACCGGCGGAGATTGTGTCAACGACGCGGCCATTGATCCTTATTTTCCTGCGGACACCGGTCTTTCCCCCTGATGTTTCCGCTCCCTCCAGCGCTTCGTCATAGACGTCGAGTGTCACGTCGGCGGCCTGCTTCCAGGAGTATTTTCCCCTGGCGGCATGAATCTCCCGCGCGAGGTCGCGCGTGCTTTCCGCGCTGTGCAACCGCCGGATCGCGTCGACGAGCGTGCCGGGGTCTTCCCCGGTGAACGTCGTTCCGATCCGAAACTCGTTGAACAGATCGCGCAGCCCGCCCGCTTCGCTCGACACGACGGGCAGCCCGTATGCAAGCGCCATGAAAAGCACGCCGCTCTGCGCGACGAATTCCTTCGTATAGGGCAGCACAATGGCGCTGTGGCTCGCGAAAAGCGACCCCACCTCCTCGTTGCTGATGAAGCGATCGATCAGGTTGATGTCGAATCCTTCCGCCTGGAGACGCTTCACCTCCGGCAACACCTCGGTCTGGAAGTATTCGGCCTCCAGCGGATCGCCGGCGATGGTGAGCGAGTATCCGGGCAACCGCCGCAGCGCGGCGAGAAGACGGCCAAGCCCCTTGTTTCTTCGGATCGCCCCGAAGAAGAGGAGACGTTTGGACGCCATCCGTTCTTCGATGCTCGGCATCGGCTGCGGCTCCACCGTCCACACCCCATGGGGCATGATGTGGATCGGGGGATGGCGTCTGCCCAGAAACAGGGAAAGCTCCTCCGCCAGCCGCTCCGTATGAACGAACAATCCGTCGCAGGCGCGGCATCCGCGGCGAAGCCACCAGTGAAGCAGTTGCTTCGGCAGAAGCCTGGGATGGCGATGCGGCACGATGTTGTGAACGGTGAAAAACACCTTCTTGCCCATCGCCCGGATTTGCCTGATTACGCGGGCCGCCACCCACGGCGTCCATTCCTGGAAATGCACCGCCGCGATCCGCGGCTGACCGCGCAGCCACTCGACAAACTTGAAATCCCGGCGGGGATAATGCGTCAACCGACTCGTGATCCACGCCGCCTTGCTCGAGAACGCCTTGCGATGCACCAGCGCGGGCAGGATCGTATGAATGTCGTACAGATCGGAATGGTAAGTCCGATCGAAATTCTCGCTGGTCACGAGTTCAAAACAATGCCGGCCCTCGGCGCCTCGCGCCAGCGCGGAGAGAAGTTCCTTGGAATACAGTGCGTGCCCCCCGTCGGCCGACGGGGTGAACATGCAGATGTTCCGCGCGTTACCGCTTGTATTATTCCTCATTGTGTCTCCACCAACTGCCCGGTCGATACGCCCGCCGGAAGGTCCAGTGCTTCCGCAATGCCCTTTTCATCGTCAGCCGTCGTCGATCGATTGAACAGCCTTCGCAGAATCGTCTCGCGTAATCCGATAAAATTCCCCGCGACGAGCGCGATCGCATAAAGGCCCGCGCCCGCGATGACCTGCAGCGCAAGCTCGGGAGCGCCGATCCGGTCCCGGAACGGCAGGAGCGCCGCGGCCATCAGCCCGCACGCGATCGACACCTGGACAAAGGCCTTGATCGGAAGCGGCAGAACGAGATATTTCCGTCCGTACCACACCGTCAGCACGATCGAGATGAAATACGCCAGCATCGACGCGGCGGCGGCGCCGTTGATGCCCCATCGTGGTATTGCGATCACATTCAGAATGATGTTGACGATCGCGACGAACAGCACGATCCACACCTGGTGAATCGTGCGATGCACGAACTGGAACGCGGCGTCGAAGTGGTAGGCTTTCATGCCCGCCAGGAACGTGCCGATTGCGATCATCGGTATGATGCTCGTCGCCGACTGCCGGAACTCCTCGCCGAAAAAGCAATTGACGATGCCCGGCGCGAGCACGGTCATCCCGACGACGCAGGGCAGCCCCACCGCCAGCAGCAATGCGGCGTTGCTGTGCATCTGTCGCTGCGCGGCCTGGCGCCCTTCCGTCTCCCATGCGCGAACCGCCAGCGGGAAGACCGCCATCTGGATGATCATCATCAGCAGCATGAGGGTCTGCACCGTGAAATCGACGGCGACGGCATACAGCCCGGTCGCGGCCTTACCGAGATACCAGTCGATTAGAAAACGGTCCGAACTGATGATGACCACCGCCAGCGCCACCGTCACGGAAAGGGGAATGCCGTACTGCGAAATTTTCCGGAGCGTCTCGCCGTCGATTCGCAGGCGCGCGTCGGACCAGTCTTTGCGGTAGGTCCATGCGACCGCCAGCAACATGCCCACCCCCACGCCGAGCAGCGGACCCCACCAGCTCAATCCGGTGGTGACCAGCAACGCCCCCAGACCGATGAACGAAAATGCCCGGAGCAACTGCAACACCATGTATCGCCAGGGTTGAAGCCGGGCGCGGGAATATTCACAGGCGAGATCGTAGACCGCCTGCACCGCCAGGACGAACCACGCCACCCCCAACATCCCCCGCCATCCATGCGCGAACGGCATGACGGCGAGGACGGCCGTCAACGCCCCCATGCCCAGCACGAGCAGCAGGCTCACGCTGAGCATCGTCGATTTTATCTTCCGCTCGGCGTCGCCTTCGTCATAGACGTAGCGAACCACCGCGAGGCGCAGCCACTGAAAAAACAGCGCGTTGATGAGCGTCACCGCGGCGAGAACCAGGGTGTAATGCCCGTATTCCTCCGGGCTGAGCAGGCGCGAAAAGAGCGGGATCGCAAGAAACGCGACTATCCCCGGCACGCCGCGCGCGATGAGATACATCGCCGCATGCGACAGAACTTTCCGGCCTTCTCCGTGCATAGTTCAACCGTTTCCAGGAACCCGTCGAATCAATACGCCCCTCGACGATTCAGCAGGGCAACCACCGTCTTGGCGAGGATGTACACATCCAACCAGGGAGACCAGTGATGAACGTAGAACTTGTCCAGCACCACGCGCTCGTCGTAACCCAGGTCTGTTCGGCCGGAGACTTGCCACATCCCGGTGATGCCGGGCTTGACGGTCGTATAGAGACGGAACACATGTCCGTAGCGGACCACCTCGTCCTTTACGATCGGTCGCGGCCCGACGAGGCTCATGTCGCCGCAGAGCACATTCCAGAGCTGCGGCAGTTCATCGAGGCTGGCCATGCGGAGAAATTTTCCGACGGAGGTCACGCGCGGATCGTCCCTGAGCTTTTGGGTAAGCTCCCACTCCTCGCGGGCCTCGGGATGCTCCTGGAGGTACGCTCGCAGCATCTCGTCGGCGTTGCGGTGCATCGTGCGGAACTTCCACGCCTTGAACATCCGGCCATTCATCCCGATGCGCGTGTGCCCGAAGAAGAGCGGCCCGTCGCTGGTCAGCCGGACCACCGCCGCGACGATCAGCATGAGCGGCAATCCCAACAGCAAAACGACAGCCGCGATGGACAGGTCGATGACTCTTTTGACAAGCTGCAGCGTCGCCAGGAGCAGACCATTGCGCACCTCGATCCCGCTCAGGCGCCCCCCACTTCGCGAGGCCGACCAGAGGGTGGGAAGCGTCGAGATGTCCGACAGGACAAGCAAATGCGGAACGAGTCCCGCATATCGATCGATCAACTGCGCCAGACGGGCATTGGAGAATCCCGGCAGGCAGACGACCGCATGTTGAATGCCCTGCGAACGGACGATCGATTCGAGCGTCCTCGCGTCGTTCATCACCGGGAGCAGCGAGGCGCGGCATTTGCCTTCGGGATCGCTCAGCAACACGGGGCGCAAGCCGGAGCGCGGATTTTTCAAAAGCATCTGCGCCAAAGGCTCCGCGTCATCCGCGACGGCGATGACGAGCGTGGGGAATCCCCATCCCCGCACATACTGGCAAACCCGGCGGAGCAGAACGCGGCACAGTGGGACCAGGATGATGGCGCCGCACCATGCGGCGAGGAACCACAACGGCGCCGGCCAGGCGACCATTCCACCGGCGGCGGCGGCAAGCAGGGCCACCGTCGTCGAATGGGACAGTTGCCGCAGTTCAATGACCGGATGGACCCATATCTCTGAATAAAGCCCCCCCAGCCAATAGACTGGAATGAGAGGCCACAGCGCGATGGCGGCCGCCCAGCCCAGCGAGCCGGCCATGGTGGGACTGACCATCCACAGCAGCATCTGCCCAAGCAGCCCGGAAATCATCAGCGCGATCAGGTCCGCGATGAGAAAGGGCGCCAGCGTGCGCAGCGATCGCCGCAGGTGGACGGAAAGCCCCGTCGCCTGGGTGGCGCTGGCGTGAGCCGGCTGCTCCGCCTGTTCGTCGATGTCGAACATCACCGACCGCCCCAGCAGGCGAGCCGGCTGCGGACGCGGGCCAACCGCCCCGTCGGGGAGATTGTCCCGCAACACCACGCCGAATTCAGTATCGCTTTCGTATCCAGTAGTCATTTTTCAACCCCTCTCCTGAAGGTTGAATCGGTCTCGCCTTCAGCGCCCACCCGGGCACTGAACGGCAAAGTGATTTCGCCCGTCTGGCGCGCACACTTTCTTCATGACGCAGGCTCAACTTGTTTTTGGTCAGTTGCCCACAAACGCCCACCGAGCACTTTTCGTGGGCGTTTCCATCAGAGGTGCAAATCTGATCGACTTCACATCAACAACGCATAAACATCCACTCTCCTGAACGCCGTTACGGCATCGACGTTCTCATGCCCGCGCATCGGCGGCGGGCCAATCCGGTTCATTGATCGTGACCACGTCCACCGCAACCGGCGCGTCCGCATTGTGAGCGTGTCCATTGCCATTTGCGTGGGCTTTTGCTTTCACCGCCCCGTTCGCACGGATGGCGCGCCCCGCTCTCGCCTGGGCCGGAACGGTCCCCGCCGTCAGCATCCGCTGAGTGCCCGACGCATACGACCACGACCCGCCGTAGTAGCCGTATTCCGGGCGGGCGGGAACGTCGTTGGCGATCGCGCCCAGGACGTTCGCGCCCACGCGATACAGGTCCTGCAAGGCGTAAATTCCCAGCTTGCGAACCGACAGGTTCATCCGCAGCACGAGCAGCGTCGCATCCGCGGATG
The DNA here is from genome assembly GCA_964446155.1 of uncultured Tepidisphaeraceae bacterium. Taxonomy (GTDB): domain Bacteria; phylum Planctomycetota; class Phycisphaerae; order Tepidisphaerales; family Tepidisphaeraceae; genus CAYUNS01. The sequence goes on from CAYUNS010000002.1 coordinate 51,951, forward strand.
CCGCCAGGATGCGCGCGTCGGCGACATTCATCACCGGAGGCGAATCGATGATGATCCGGTCAAACGAATCACAGAGCGATTCCATGAGCCGCGCGAACTTCTTGCTGCCGAGCAGTTCCGACGGATTCTCAGGAATCTGACCCGAGGGCAGGACATACAGGTTCGGCTCCTGCGTGGGCTGAATCACGTCGCGAAGCTTGGCTTCCCCGGACATGACTCCGGACAATCCGGCATGCGTGTTCAACTCGAAGATCAGGTGCTGTACCGGCTGGCGGAGGTCGCAATCGAGCAGCAGGACGCGCTCCCCGGCCTGCGCGAAGGCGATCGCCAGGTTGCTGGCGGTCATCGACTTGCCGTCGCCGGAGGTCGGCGAGGCGAGCAGGATCGTCTTGGCTTTTCCGCCCGGTCCGAGGTTGAGCGAGGCCCGCGCCGATCGGAACGCCTCGGCGACGGGGGAGCGCGCGTCGAGCCGGACGATCTGCCCCCGCACGGTCGGGGAAAGTTGTGGATTGATCCGGGGGATCATCGAGACGATCGGGGTGCGAAGCAGCGAGACGATCTCCTCGGGAGTGCGAAGCCGGGCTTCCTGCCACTCCTGCACCAGGGCGATCGTCAAACCGATCACCCATCCCGCCAGCAGAGCGGCGGCGAGGGTCAGCGCTTTTTTCGGGCGAATCGGCTTGGTCTCGGCGCGGGCGGGCTCGAGCAGTTGAATGTTCAACGGTCCCGAATCGAGCGTATTCAGGGCCACCTCGGCAATACGACTCTCCATGATCTCGGTCTGCTTCTCGAGGCGCGCCACTTCCACCTGGAGCCGCAGGTATTCGGCCTGGTTGGGACTCAGCTCGATCGCCTTGTTCTGCTGGGTGGTGAACGCGGCGCGAAGCTGCTTTTCATTTTCCCGGGCGGCCATGAGCCGCGCGCCAAGCTCGACGAGATATCCCTGCGCGATCGCGCGCTCCTTCTCGGCGACCTGGGACTTGAGCGCCTCGACGCGCGATTCCAGGAGCTTGACGTTCTGATTGTTCCGGCCTTGCACGGAGCTGTTGGTGGAAAGCGAAAGAACATGCTGAAGCAACTGGCTGCGCAGTTCGTCGTATTCCTTGTCGCCCTTCGATTCACCGCTTTGCGCCTGGAGCGCCTGCACATACGCGGAAAGGGATTCCGGCGTGGCCATCGCGGCCTTGACGGCCTGCTCCTGGGCTTTGAGGTTCCACACCTCCAACTCGGCGTTGTTCAGCGAGGTGGCCAGCGTGGTGGTGCGCTCGAGAAGAATGTTGCCCTGCGTGTTGTCGAACGACAGCACGCCGCTCTTGCGCTTGTAGTCGAGCATCGCCTGCTGATGCTCCTCGCGCTGCTTGAGCAGCGCGTCGCGCTCCTGCTGGAGCATGTGAAGCATGTCATTGCCCGTCGAACGGCGCTGCTGGATCTGCTCGAGCATGTACGCCCGCACCACGGCATTGACGATTTCCGCGGCCTCGGAGGAGTAGTTCGACTCCATCGACACGGAAATGAGATCGGCCTTGTTGACCACCTCCACCTTGAAACCCGGGGTGCGCTGCATCCACGCGACGGGATCGGACTTCATTTTCTCGAACGTCCTGAGATCACGGTAGTGAACCAGATCGAGCGCGCGCCGGAGAACGGCGGAGGACTGGATGGCGTCCACCTGCGTGCGCAGGTAGTTCTCGAACTCATGCATCGGCGTCGCCGAAACGCCGCTGTAGACGCGTGGGGAGTTGCGCTCGATGAACACCCGCGCGCTGCTCCGGTAAGTGGGCGCGGTCAGCAGGAGATAGATGCCCGCGCAGACGCCGCAGACCAGCATCGTGACCACCAGCGTCCATCGTCGATGCCACAGCACCTGCAACAGCGGCGCGGCGGCGGAGTCCGGACTCGCGGGCAATGACTGTCCATTGCCGTTCAGATCGTCGTTCAATAATCTCTGCATATGCAGGACATCCCTTTTGAGCATCAAACCATACATCGGAACGGAAGCGGGTCCGCATTAGCGGCAACTCGCATTCCGACCTTATGACGCGGCGGGCGCACCAGGCGATGCCGTCCGCCGCATTCCCGGATCAGATATTGCCGGACGTGCAAGGCACACGCGCACGAAACGCACCCCTGGCGGACGTACCCGTTGTTGCACGACTCTCAATGCTGATCTTGCGAAATTCACTTGACGCCCTGTTGCCAGAACGTCGCCCTAAGAGGACAAACCCACGTTGATCGATTCACCGTATGCCGCAACTGGAGGGTACGCAAGTAAAAACAGGACGCGCGAGGGCGTAAAACGGGCTTGTCCGCCCCCTCCGCAACGCGCCCGCCGCACAGACGGTATATCTTCCCCAAACTCAACGTGACATTGCGGTAAATGGATAGGTTGCATCGAGCGCGAACAAGAGGATCGGCGATCCTCATGATGCGAATGGTTCGCCTTCCGATTGGCCCTCCTGGCGCGCGCCGCGCGGATGGATCCGGGCTATGCCTGGCTGGCGGAGGATTGAAGCTCCGCCATCAGCCACATCGTATAGGCCACCATCGGCGTCCAATATTCCGCGGTGTGATAACTGCCATGCCCCACCCACAGTGCATCGGCGGCGTTTCCCCCCAGCCCGTTCATCACCCCGCCGGGAATGTGAGGCGTCGCGGGTTTGAATTCTCCGGTGACGAACAAACGGGGCTGATTGCGCCCCACGTCGGTGACGGTGCTGGCGTTGGCGGGATTGGCGCCAAGAATCCAGTCGAGTTGCCGCTGCGCCAACCGGGCGAATTTCTTCTGCCCCAGCAGGCGGGACGCCCGATTCAATCCGACGCCGTTGGAGGCGAGATGGGCATTGATGCCCACCCACCACGTCGCGGCCTTGTATTCACCGTGGGTTTTCATGAACCACCGATACCACAGCCTGCCGATGCGCCGGTCTCCGCCGGGGTCGGCGTCGTGATACAGACCGAACGGGATCGTCCCGAACGCCGAACGCTCCGACATCATCCACAGATATTCCACATGCGCCGCCAGCGCGTCCCGCCAGCGTTCCGCGTCGGCGTCATCGGGGAAGGACTCGAGAAGCTCGCACAACGCGAGCAGCGGGAGATTGCCGTGCATGATCTCCCGCACGGGCTTGGGATGATTCGGGGCGTCGAGAAAATATCCACGAAGTTCCGGCATCCCCGGATCGGGAGATTCCTTGACCAGCAATTCCAGAAGCCTGCGCGCGTACCGCACCGCCTGCCTGCGATAGAGGTCGTTGCCGACCGCGCGATGCATTGCGGCGCAGGCGATCGCGCCGGAGGAGACCGAGCCGGCGCTGGTGGGGTTTCGCCGCTCGATGCACCATTCCAGGCATTTCCGCGCGGCCCGCTCGCAGAGACCGGCATAGGTCTTATCCGTTTCGCGGGTGAACATGACCATCGCCGCCTGGGATGCGACGAAGTTGAATTGCCCCGTGGTTCCGACCGGCTCGGTGACGATGATCCGATCGTCCGCGGTGCCGCGCCGGTTGTCGGTGAAATAATTCCCCTGGTCCCCGCCGCATTGGCTCATGACGAAACCGTCGGGTTCCTGCATCCGAAGGAAATAGTGATTGCCCCACCGCATCTCCTCGACGATGCGATCGGCGTCCTCGTCGATCGCCGGGCCTGGCGTCTGAAGGACGCGCGACAATCCAATCATTCCATAAATCGTCGCATCGACCCATTTGCGAACGTCGCAGGCATCATGCCATCCCCCGGTCACATTATGATGCCGGCCGTCGTCATCGCGCCGGCCGTCGTCAAGATGACACGGCGCGTGGTACCCCGTCGCGCTGTTTCCGCAGCGCTGGCGGGCGAAATATCGGACCGTCTTGCGAATCGCGGAGGAATAGATTTCGGAACCGATCTCGAATGTCTCCGAGCGCACGCCTCCCGCGACGATCGCATACGTTCCCCGCCGCGTGAATTCACTGAAATCCCCGACGACGTAATCGCCGAAATCCCCCTGAACGGGCGTCATTATCCCCCGCCACGCCTCGGCGCCGTCGGCGGTGTCGATGAGTTGAAACTCGATCGCCTCCCGCCCTTCCCGCAGGCAATGTTTTCCACTGATCGGCGCGAAGCCGGCGTGGTTGACGAGAATCCCTCCTCGCTCCCCGGTCGCCTCCGCGCCGGCGCACCCCCGGCCGACGACCATCACCCCCGCCGCCGCCGCAACCTGTTTGATGAACCCTCGTCGACTCAGCATCATCCGTCTCCCGGCCCCGGAAAATCCGTCTCGTTGTTTTTTATCGACCAAATGACCGGAACCACCGAAGCATTCATCCGAATGCGCGCCGGCATCGCTATTGAAGAATCGTCGAGAGATAAAGCTCGCGAATCTCCGCTTCCCGGATGCCCACCGTCACCTGGGCATTGGGAGGCCCGGCGGTGGGAAGGGTCATGCCGCGCGTGAAGGTTCCGGTCGTCTCGATGGAGATATGCATCGGCCGAACCTGGTATAGAGTTCGTTCAAATGACCAGAGAATTGGAAACAGATCATACATGACCGGTCCGGGCTTCCAGCTTTGCGCCGGATGCCAGGCCTCGATCGCCCTGGCGATCGCGCCGGTCAGAGGAGTGCCGCGCCGGTGGATGGAGTCGCAATCGGCCTGCGACAGAACAAATCGTCGCGTGATATCCCATGTCCCCATGAAAATCGGGACAGCGGCGCGGAAGACGATGTCGGCGGCCGCATAATCAAACGCGATGTTGTGCTCGCGGCGGTTGAGCGTTGTTTCACCACCCATCAGCGCGATATATCCGATCCTGGGCGCGAGGTCCGGCCGGCGGGACAACATCACCGCGATGTTGGTCAATGGCGCAAGACACACCAGCGCCACTTCACCAGGATGCCGCTCGATGGTTTGGATCATCAACTCGATTGCGTCCGTCGCGCCGGGATCGTCCCGCCGATCTTCCGGTTCCGCGAAGCAATAGTGATTGAGACTTCGTGCCAGATCATATTGATTGCGCGATTCGTCCTCGCTCATGCCGCACAGGGGAAACTGCATCCCTGCGGCGACCGGGATATCCATTCGGTTCAGGTGACGGAGCAACCTTTTGATCAGCCGCGCCCGTTTTTCGGTCGGCCAGGTGACCGTGGTGATGGCGAGAACATCCAGTTCAGGCCGAAGCAGCGCGAACCATATCGCCAGCAGGTCGTCGATATCCTGGCCGGGGTCGGTGTCGATGAGAATCTTCTGCATGCCTGAATCATCATCAATTCCGGGGCGGCGTTCGTCAAAGGACGATTCCCACCGGCCATCGCGCAAATCTTTCGACAATCCCATTGTGATTTTTGCTTTTCCGCCCGCCCCCTCGACAAATTAGCCTGCGGCAGTGCTGACTCCGCTCATCGGCATCGTTATCATTCGGTGCTCGGCACGGTGGACAGGCCCCTGCTTATGCGCGGGGAGGCGGCGCCTTGCTTGAACCGGACGGACAAGCCTGCCGTTCCCGAGGAAGAATGTATGGCATACCAGCGTAACGAGTCGAAAAGGATGCGTCAGTAATTATGGACGAAAAACTGGAATTGGTCTTACATAATGTGGTCGCGCGCAATCCCGGCGAGCCGGAGTTTCAGCAGGCCACGAAGGAAGTGCTCGAATCCCTCGGGCCGGTGCTCGGGAAGCATTCCCGGCACATGAAGCACAAAATCATCGAGATGATTTGCGAGCCGGAGCGGCAGATCATCTTCCGCGTTCCCTGGCAGGATGACAAAGGCGAAGTGCATATCAACCGCGGATTCCGTGTGCAGTTCAACAGCGCGCTCGGCCCGTACAAGGGTGGGCTGCGGTTTCATCCCTCGGTGAACCTGTCCATCGTCAAGTTCCTGGGGTTTGAACAGATCTTCAAGAACGCGCTGACGGGAATGCCGATCGGCGGAGCGAAAGGCGGCAGCGATTTCAATCCCAAGGGAAGGAGCGATTCGGAGATCATGCGCTTCTGTCAGAGCTTCATGACCGAGTTATATCGTCACCTGGGGGAATACACCGACGTGCCGGCCGGCGACATCGGCGTCGGCGGGCGGGAAATCGGCTACCTCTTCGGACAATACAAACGCATCACCAACCGCTACGAATCCGGCGTGCTCACCGGCAAGGGGCTGGACTACGGCGGCGCGCTGGTGCGCACCGAGGCGACGGGATACGGACTGGCGTTCTTCACGGAGGAAATGCTCAAAGCACGTGGCAACTCGCTCGAAGGCAAAACCTGCATCATCTCCGGATCGGGCAATGTCGCGATCTATGCGATCGAGAAAGTGCAGCAGCTCGGCGGGAAGGTCGTCGCCTGCTCCGATTCATGCGGCGTGATCTTCGACGACGAGGGCATCGACCTCGATCTCATCAAGCAATTGAAGGAAGTCGAGCGCCGGCGCATCGAGCATTATATGGACGAAC
>CAYUNS010000002.1:58379-71884 GCA_964446155.1 uncultured Tepidisphaeraceae bacterium
GCCCAAACGCGCACTACAAGCCCGGCGGCAACATCTGGGACATCCCCTGCGATGTCGCCCTGCCCTGCGCGACACAGAACGAGTTGACCGGCAAGGACGCCGCCACCCTGATCAAAAACGGCTGCATCGCCGTCGCCGAAGGCGCGAACATGCCGACGACCCCCGAAGGCGCGCGTCTCTTCCTCGACAGCAAAATCGCCTACGGCCCGGGAAAAGCCGCCAACGCCGGCGGCGTCGCGACCAGCGCGCTCGAAATGCAGCAGAACGCCTCGCGGGACGCATGGAGCTTCAAATTCACCGAACAGAAGCTCGAGCAGATCATGAAGGACATCTACCACCGCTGCCACGACACGGCCGAGGAATACGGCACACCGGGCAACTACGTCAGCGGCGCCAACATCGCCGGCTTCATCAAGGTCGCGCGGGCGATGCTCGCCATGGGACTCGTGTGACGCCCGAGATATTTCCCAAAGCCGTGGATGACCGCGACCAATCAAGCGGCCTGGTCTTTGATTCCGTTTACGAACCGAACGTCTTCAATTACGTCGCTCGGCAGACCGGTGGCGTTGAGTTTCTGCCGGCGCTTTTGTGCCTGCTCGGCCGGCGAGGTGTGCATGCAGACCCTTGCTGACGTTGAACAAGGCCCGTGATGTATGATACGCCGCCTTCCAGTCGTCGGCCTTGTTCCGATCGGATATGGCCACGCCTTCACGGCTGACTTTTACAAACCATCCGCCATGCTTCGGGTCGATCTGCTTATCGCGGATGAACGTCCATTGTTTCTGGAACGCATCGAACCAGCATTGTTCGCCGGTGCGCTCGAACATCAGCCACAGCGCATTGAGGCCCTCGGCCTGCACCCAGAAGATTTTGTCCGTTTTCACCACCGCCTCGGCCGTTCCTTCGTCGTAGAAGCCGCCGTTACGCGCGTCATGGGCGTGCTTTTCCAGCCAGTGGAAGGCATCGCGCGCCAGCGCGAGGGCGTCGTCGTCCCCCGTGGCGGCGTGCGCGTTGGCCAGCGCGTAGATGGCAAACGCCATGCCGTAAACGTGTTTCTCGTCGCCGAAGGACGGTTCGATGTTGCCCGTTGGATCAACCGCCCGGAAAAAGCCGCCCATCTCGCGGTCCCACATTCGGTCGCGTAGAAACTCGACACCATGACGGACGTATTTGGAAAACTCCTCGGTCGATACACGGCGCTGGCGGATGGCTTCCGCGGCCGTCCAGGTCATTCGGGACTGGAAAACCAATTGCCGGACTGAACGGGGAACCGGCGTCCAATCCTCCTTGAACGTGCTGTTGAAACCCCCGGCATCATCGACCGCACGCGGATAGAACAGCGACAGTTCGCTGGCCAGCGCGTTGTCGATCTCCCGCACGATTGCGTCTGCAGTCGCCGCCCGTGGCATTGGTTCGGCCTTAACATCTGATGGCACAGCCAATGACAATAGGACCAGCAACCATCTAACCACGAACATGCCATCTCCTCGAACAAGATTCTCCAACTCATCAGCCTTTCATCCTGACCGCGCGGATGCCGGTCAAACATCAACCCCGGGAATCCAGAACGATGTCTGCGGCACGAGAGGTTCCGGTTTGCCGGCGACTTCGATCGCCAGCGTGACGGCGATGAAATCATCGTCCATCACGGCGCCGTCAAGCCCGCTGAGGAATAACCGGCCATCCGAAGCCTGCTCGAACGGGATCGACGAACCGGTATCCACCCGCCTGACGGCGGTGACGCGGTTCCTGATCTCCGCGTAACAAAAGGTATCGCCGGGAACTTGAAACAGGTGCAGATAGACGATGTTGTCTTTGACGGTAACTGCGCCGAACATCGACCACGAGAAAGGCGACCGCTCGCTGCGCGGGAGAAATGCGCGGTTGCGGGCAAGCCACCGGCCAGCGGCGGTCAGAATTTCGTGCGACGCTTCGGGAATGGTTCCGTCGCTTCGCGGGCCGACGTTGAGCAGCAGGTTGCCGGCGCTTTTGGCGCAGTCGGCGATCATGCGAACAACCTGCCTGGGCGTTTTCCAGTTGTTGTCTCCGGCGTGGTAGCCCCAGCTATTGTTCAACGTCATGCAGGCTTCCCATGCGATGGACGGGTCTTTGGGCGGGACAATCGCTTGCTCCGAGCAGACGAAGTCGGCCTGGCCGTTTCGGTTGTTGATGAGAATGTCGGGTTGCAGCGAACGAACGATTGAATTGGCCGTGTCTCCGTCGAGGGGCATGGGGATGCAGCCGTCGTACCAGAGCATGTCGATTTGGCCGTACCGGGTCATCAACTCGCGCAGTTGGGCGATGTAAAAATTGACGAACCGCCGGCGGGCGGATTCGTCCGGCCAGGCCTCCGGCCAATCACGCGCGTAGGCATCTGGATAGTCCGAGTGAAACCAGTCGGCGACGGAATAGTAGAAACCGACCCGCAAATCATGGCGGCGACACGCCTCGACATACGGGCCAAGCAAGTCTCGCCGCGGCCCGATTCGGGCGGCGTTGAATTCGGTCGTATCGGTGTCCCAGAGACAAAAACCGTCATGGTGGCGGGTGGTGAGCACGATGTACTTCATCCCTGCGGCCACGGCCAGCCTGGCCCAGTCATCGGGATCGTAACGCTCGGCCTTGAACGGCTCGGCGAACTTGCTGCGATACTCCGCGAACGGAATACGCTCGCGATTGGCGACCCATTCGCCGCGCCCATTCACCGAATAAGGCCCCCAGGTGACGAACATGCCGTAACGCGCTTCCTGAAACCAATCGAGCCGGTTTCCCATGGACGAAATCCTTATGTGGGAAATTGCCGCGAACACGCCTGATCGCGCCCGTTCAGGCTCGCGTGAGTTGGCGGCCGACTTTCTCAAAGGCCATGTGCCAGGTTTCACCGGGCTTGAAGGCGTCGATGTTCTCGTAACTCGGCTCGACGACGGTGTCCCTGAAATGGTCTTTCACCGGATAACGCCGGGCGCGGACATAATGGTTATGAACGGGGCGGGGACCGGTGCAGGCGTAAGAGATGTGATAGCAATTCATATTATTGAAGTACAAACTCATCGCCGGTGTGTGCCGCCGACCGCGCCACTTGCAGATGTCCGCATCGAACTTCTCCCCACCGATACCAGACGCCTGGATGTAGAGGATGCAGACGGAGGGATAATCGACATTGGAATCGAGGCGCGTGAAATCGTATTCGATCCGCACGTCTCCCGCCCCTCGTCTATTCCTCCATCATCCCCGCGGCGGCGGCGTCGATCAGCCAGGTGAGCTGCCCCGACTCGGGACGGATCAGATGCACCGGCAATCGATCGGAATCGGGCCGCCCTTCCAGCACCTCCTCGACGCGGTCCTTCTTGCCCGCGCCGGCCACGAGAAACAGGACGTGCCGGGCGCGGTTGATGAACGGCGCGGTCAGCGTGATGCGCGACGTCCGAAGCTTCGGCACGTGGTTGGCGACGCACAACCGCTCCGTTTCCCCGAGCGCCTCCGTGCCGGGAAAGAGCGAGGCGGTGTGGCCGTCGTCGCCCATGCCGAGCAGGATCATGTCCATGCCCTGATCGGTGAATTTCTCCCGCAGCATCTGGTCGTACTGCTCGGCCGCCTCGACGGGGTCCAGTTCGCCTGCCATCCGATAGATGTTGTCTCCGGGGATTTGCAGCCGCGCCAGCATGGCGCGCTCGGCCATGCGGTAGTTGCTGTCGGGATGCCCCGGCGGAACGGAGCGCTCGTCCCCGAAGAATATTTCAACCCGCGCCCAGTCCACTTCATGCCTGAATGAGTCGGACGCGAGCAGCTCATAGAGCGTTTTGGGCGTCGATCCCCCCGCCAGGGCGAGGGTAAAGATGTTTCGCAATTCGATGGCTTCTCCGGCGGCCTGCACGATCCGCTCGGCGGCGGCTTGCGCGATGGCGTCGGCGTCGGGAAGAACTTTGATGTCGGGATTCATTCCCGTAGATTGAAGTACGCCGCGCGATTTGGCAAGCGCCGAACCGAATCGTTGCAAAGCTTGTGTTTTTTCGCTATCGATGTCCGGCATGTCGTCCCCTCGTTCGGACCCGACGCCGCGCATCGATCTGGCGGGGACGGTGCTTTGCGAACCGGAATGGTCCTGGCATCCGACGGCGGACCGGATGCGCGATTTCGATCTGTGGTTCGTGTGGTCCGGACGAGGCGAAATGCTTGCCGACGGACGGAAAATCCCCCTGGCGCCGGGGAGCGTCTTCTGTCTCCGACCGGGCCATGCCTATCACGCCACGCACGACCCCGCCCATCGCCTGGGCGTTTGTTATCTGCACTTCGATTACGTCGATCACAACGACCAGCCCGCGCGGCCTCCGGAACGGGAATGGCCTCCCCATCACTGCACGCTCGACCCTGTCGAATTTCACGAACAGACGCTTCGGCATGCGGTGATGTTCTCGACGGGGGACGCGCTGCGGCGGCGGCAGGCGGCGATGCTGCTGAGCAGCGTGCTCCTGGCGATGCGATGGGAGGCGAATCAACCCCGGCGATCCCCGATCGACTGTGAACGGGAGCGGCGGCTCGCGCCGGTGCTGCGCCGCATCCGCGAACATCCCGGAGAGATGTTCTCGATGCGGGAGCTTGCCGATCGCGCCGGCTATGGCATCGACCATTTCACGCGCGTCTTCCGTCAGGTCACCGGAACGTCTCCGAAGGAATTCTGTATCCGCGCCCGCATCGACCGCGCCAAGCAACTGCTGCGCGAAAGCACGCTGTCGATCGAACAGATCGCCCAGGCGATGGGATACGCCGACCTGTTCTTCTTTTCGCGGCAGTTCAAACAGCGCACCGGCGTCCCCCCCACGCATTGGCGGAGGGAATGAAAGCCTCTCAAAAGCGTTTCACCCGCCGACGGGGACAAGCCCCGCGATTGCGCGAAGCTCACAGCGCCTCGAAAAAGTCGTTTCCCTTGTCGTCCACAATGATGAACGCCGGGAAATCGACGACGTCGATCCGCCGGATCGCCTCCATCCCCAGGTCCTCGAAATCGACCAGTTCAACCTTTTTGATGTTCGACTGCGCCAAAATCGCCGCCGGCCCTCCGATCGATCCGAGATAGAAGCCGCCGTGCTTTTTGCAGGCGTCGGTCACCGCCTTGGATCGGTTTCCCTTGGCGATCATGACCAGGCTCCCGCCATGCGACTGAAACAGGTCCACGAAGCCGTCCATGCGTCCGGCGGTGGTCGGCCCGAACGATCCCGACGCCATCCCCTGCGGCGTTTTCGCCGGCGCGGCGTAATAGATCGGATGATCCTTGAAATACGGCGGCATCGGCTTGCCCGCATCGAGCAGTTGCTTCAGGCGCGCATGCGCCGCGTCGCGCGCGACGATAAGCGTCCCGGTCAATTCCACCCGTGTTTTGACGGGGAACTTCGTGAGAATCTCGCGCACGCGATCCATGCCGATGTCCAGGCGGATCTTGATCGGCGGGGCCATTTCGGGCGCTTCGGCGGGAAGATATTTCTCGGGCCGGGTTTCGAGTTGCTCGAGAAAGATGCCGTCCCGGTTGATCTTCCCCTTGATCTGCCGATCGGCCGAGCAGGACACCCCGATACCGATGGGGCAACTCGCGGCATGACGGCTCATGCGGATGACGCGCACGTCATGCGCGAAATACTTCCCACCAAACTGCGCGCCGATCCGGCTGTCCTGCGCGATCCTGAGGATGCGCGCCTCCCATTCGAGATCGCGGAACGCCCGCCCGCCGGGGCTGCCGGTCGTCGGCAAATGATCGTAATATCCGCACGACGCGAGTTTCACCGTCTTCAGGTTCGTCTCCGCGCTCGTTCCGCCAATGACCACCGCGAGGTGATACGGCGGGCACGCGCTGGTGCCGATCTCCTTCAATTTCGACCGGACGAAATTCTCCAGGTCGGTCTCATTCAGCACCGCCGGCGTTTGCTGAAAGAGATATGCCTTGTTCGCGCTGCCGCCTCCTTTGGCGATGAAGAGAAACTTGTATTCATCGCCAGTCTCCGCGAGCAGATTGATCTCGGCCGGCAGGTTGTTGGCGGTGTTCTTCTCCTTGAACATCTCCAGCGGCGCGATCTGCGAATAGCGCAGGTTTCGTTCCTGGTAGGTTTCAAAAATGCCCTCGCTCAGCGCGGCGGCGTCGTCGCCGTCGGTGAGGACGTGCTGTCCTTTTTTCCCGAGGACGATGGCGGTTCCCGTGTCCTGGCACGAAGGCAACTGCCCCGCCGCCGCAACCACCGCGTTCTGAAGGTGCGTGTAGATGACGAATCGGTCGTTGTCGGACGCCTCGGGATCGCCCAGTTCCTCGCGCAACTTGGTAAGATGCGCCCGGCGGAGATAGAACGACACATCCGTGAATGCCTGCCGCGCGAGCGTCTTCAACGCGGCGGGTTCCACCCGGAGCATCTTCCGACCGGCAAATTCAACCTCCGAAACCCCCTCCCCGCCGAGCGAGCGATACGCGGTGTCGTCGGCGCCCATCTGAAACGTGGGTTCGTATGTGAAAACAGCCATCTGAAACATCCTTCAAAGCAACGGTCCATCCCCCGCCGCCCCGAGCGGCTTGCCCATTATCCGCAGCCCGAACCCATCTTCAAGGGAACAGCGGACATATTCATCCCTTTTTCATCCTGAGCTTGGCGACTGGGACATAAGCGACGACGCCACCGACAATTAGACCGATCACATGCGCGGTGTTGGCGACGTTTCCAATGACCCCGGTCATGCACAGAAACAGCCACGCCATCATGATCCAGACCGTCTGCTGATGCATCATCATCCCCAGGTGCGGCTGGTATTTCCCCTTGATCCAGACATAACCGAACAGGGCATACACCACCCCCGACATGCCTCCGAAAAACGGGCCTGACCAGAAAAGCTGCCCGACATTGGAAAGAATCGCCGCGCCGAGCACCAGCCCGATCAGAAACAGCGAGCTGCGGCGGGTCTCGATCATGCTCCCCAGGTCCATCAGCCAGATCATGTTGAACAACAGATGGAGAATACCGAAATGACCGAAATGAAGGAAGATCGGCGTGATGATCCGCCAAACCTGCCCCTGCTTGAGCGATGCCAGGGGATCGACGGCGAACACGAATCCTTCGGGCGAGAGGTGGGGCTGCGCGATGAGCATCCACTCCATCACCGGGCTGATCTCCCCGCCGAGCCTTGTCGCGAACGCCGCGAGGATGCTGATCGCCGCCAGTGTCAGCGTCACCGGCCGGGCGTACTGCTTCGGCGTGCCCAGGCGGGTGCGGACATCGATGTGATGCCTGCGCAGTCTCTCCTGCTTTTTCTTCTGCTCGACGCGCACCTTCTCCGCCGCCCGAGCCGCGTCGGTGTACTGGCTGTCGCCGGGTTTGGACTGAAAGGCCTTCAGTTCCCCTCCGGCGCGATCGAGATGATCGTCGTTCTCCACCCACACCGCCCATCCACCGGCGCTTTCCTCGACCATGTTGGGAATGCCCGACGCCAGCAGATAATCGCTGAAACGCTCGGCGTCCTCCTGTTTTTCAATCGAACCAATCTGTCTCATTCGTTGTCCGTTCCATCGTGTGAGTGTTGTTGAGGCGATCCGGCCTTGACGGCGCGAATCGCCATGAACATCGGGATCTCCCTGCGCGCCGCGTTCTCCGCCGCGGCGCGCGGGCCGGGCTGGCTTGTCTTGTGACTCGCCCACTCCTCTATCGCGTCGATGAGCAGCCCCGCCTTGCGCAGCGCCTTCACATAAGCCTCGATCGGCTTGTGAAAGGTCCAGGTGTAAACGCCCGGAGACTTCCCCGGATGCGTGACGATCGGGGTCTTTCGCGGCAGAAGATAGCGATCGACGCGACGATATTGTACCGGCGTCTTGCCCGTCTGATCCCATTCCCAGGCCGTTTCCTTCGGCCCGCGAAACGCGGGGTGCATCATGACGATGACGAGCCGGCCGTCGCGTCGCAGAATGCGCGACGCCTGCGCGAACACCGGCTGGATCGGATGGATGTTCTGAATCGCCAACACGCACGCCGCCCCGTTGAAATGGTCATCGGGAAGAAACGCCGGCTGGCGCGCATCGCCGACGACATATCGAATCGCCGGATCGCTGCGCTCCCTCGCCGCGCGGATCAATTCCGCCGCCGCGTCCACGCCCGTCATCTCGACTCCCCGCTCATGGAGGATTCGACACAGCACCCCCTGCCCGCAGGCAATGTCCACGCCCCGCTCCCCCGGCGCCAACGCCAGCAGCCGCAACACGCCGGGAATCACGACATGCCGGTGATAATCGCTTCCCGATTCACCGACGAGCTGGTCATACCAGTCCGCGACCTCGCCCCAGTCGGTGCGGACGTCCTTGCCCGCCTTGTCGTGATGCCGCTTGCGCTCGCCGTTGGTCATGCGTCGGGATTATTCATATCCCGGCGGTTCTGTCAGCGTGCGGCGCGACGAAAGGCGCCGATTTATCCCGCGCGGGCGCGCGATCGCGCGGGTGAGTCTGCGAATGGCGGCTTCTCTCCTCCGCCGTATCGGTTACAATCCGGCCGACAGGAGGATTCACCTTGGCTATGTGGCTTTTGAAAACGGAACCGGACTGCTATGCGTGGGAGAACCTTGTCGCCGACAGGAAAACCGCGTGGGACGGCGTCAACAACGCGCTGGCGCTCAAGCACATTCGCACGATGAAGAAAGGCGACCTCGCCTTCATCTATCACACCGGCAATGTGCGCGCGGCGATCGGCATCGCAAAGGTGGTCTCCGATCCGTATCCCGATCCCAGGGAAGAGGACGACCGGCGGGTGGTGATCGACGTCAAGCCCGACAAGCGACTGGCGCGGCCCGTCACCCTCTCCGACATCAAGGCCGATAAAACCTTCTCGGGATGGGATCTGATCCGCATCAGCCGATTAAGCGTCGTGCCCGTGCCCGAGACGATGTGGAATCGCGTGCTCGAATTGTCCAGCGAATCGTGACGCCGGAGCATTTTCATGACCCGAAGCGACCCGCCTGACGCGCCCAATCCGCTCACCGCGCACCTCGACGCCCCGCATGCTCCCGCCGGCGATCAGGAGGAGATCTATTTCGAAGGCTCGCCCCTGATTCGCGGTGAATTGGCCCGCTGCGCCGGATGGATGTCGATCAGCCTGATCCTGCTCGCGCTTCCGTTCATCGTTCGATATTTCAGGGGGACGTTCCCATCGTGGTGGATCACCCTGTCGCTGGTGATCGCGTCGGCCGGCGTGAGCGCTCTGGCCTGGCTGTCGGTGAAAACGATCCGGTATCGCATCAGCAACTACCGCATCGACTTCGAGCGCGGCGTTTTTTCCAAGCACATCGACACGCTTGAACTGTGGCATGTCGATGACATCAGCTTCCGTCAATCGCCGATCGACCGGCTGCTCGGCGTGGGGACCATCCTGATCGACTCCAACGACAGGACCACGCCCATGCTCCGGCTCGACGGATTGCCCCATCCCCGGCCCATCTTCGACGCGCTCAAAAACCGCGTCATCGCCGTCAAGCGCCAGCGCGGCGTCATCAAGATGGACATCGGCTGAACCACGCCACTTTCCCCGTTCCCCGATCGTCCCGTTGCGCGCTAGCATGGTTCATGCACAGGGATAACCTCCACAAGGAGCGCCCCATGACCACGCAGGATCGACCGTTTGACGAGGAAACCGTGCCCGACACCGCCCGGTCTTACGAACGCGCCAAGCCGGAAAAGGAATCCGGCATGGGCCGGCTGGACAACAACGACGACGCCGTTCCCACCGATCGTCCCGATCAGCGCAACGACGCCGTGGACAACGACCATCCTCCACACGGCATCAATGTCGAGGACGTTCTCAATGAGCGGCAGGAGGAGGATCCGCCCGATCCGTATCGTTCCATGTCCGGTGAAAAGCCGCCCCAGCCAGATCATTCGATGCTCGACGAGGAACCGCTCGGATGGGACCAGGCGCCGCAGGACATCGCCAGGCCGCAGGAAAAGCGACACCCCCGCAAGGAAGGTCGCGGCGGGCTGCGATGATCGCCGGCGTCGCGCGCCCCGTTCGGAGAAAACGCGGGCGTTTTCAGTGTGTCACGACGTACATGAAGATGTTCACCCCCAGCTTCATCGCGTCGGCGTCGGCGTATCCGCGATTGTACGCGCGGGGCAACTGCTCCCATCCGGCGCTGAGGCTGAGACGCGAATAGATGACGGGCATGATGCCGTCCACCTCGATCGCCTCGAGCAGCGGGGTGTTCAATCCCGGATATAACCGCGCCGCCAGCGGAGACAGTTCCACCGTATCGCAGGGAGCGACATAGCTGAAGACCGGATGATCCGCCGCCAGTGGCGTCAGCGCGCGGTCGGGATAGAGTTTTTTCATCTCCTCCCGGAATGACTGGTCGAATTCCGTGCTTCCCACCACGCAATCCACCACCATCACCCCGCCATGATCGAGATACTCGCGCAGACGCTTTCGCGTCGCGTCGGAAAAGCTGAACTTGCGCTGCCCGCTCATGTACAGCACCGGAAACGCGAAGATGTCGGCCGTCTCCGGGTCCACCGCCACCCGCTTGAACTGCACGCTCAGCGTCGTCGATTGCGCCACCGTCTTCAACAGGTTGGGCAACCCGTGCGGCGTCGCGTCCCAATCGCCGTTGTGAACGATCTGCCCGATCACCAGTTGATCGCGCGTCGCGTCGTCCGACTGGTGATAAATTTTCTGATGGTTGTAAAAGCGACCATACTGATATTCCGCCAGGCAATAGGTGACGATGTTCGACCCGAGCATCAGCGCGTCGGCCTGGTTGTACAGCACCCCGCCCTCGATCGGATTCGCGTCCGCGTCCCATCCGCATGACAGATCGATCGGCGAGAAGATCACCGCCGCCCGCGTGCCGATGTTGATCGTCTCCAGATAAGGCGGCAGCGTCACCCACGGTTCGGTCCCCTTGCGGACGCGCATTTCCTGAATGGTGTGGAAACTCGAAAATACCGGATGATCCGTCGGAATCGCCGCAAGCTCGCGGTCGGGGAAAATCCGCCTGATCTCCCGCCGGAACGATTCGTTGAATTCCGGCCGACCGCAACTGCTGTGAACCACCCATGTCCCACCGTCGAGCACATACTGCCGGAGCCGCGAGATCGTGCCCTCATCAAAATGCGGCAACGGCTTCCAACCCGTGAAGTACAGGATCGGCAGTTCCGTCGGATCGTAACTGAACTTGCCGAAATCCGTCCCGACGAACCGATACCGCTGACCGAGCTGCTTGTTCGTCCACTTCACCCATTCTTCAATGTCGATGACCGTCGTCTGCCACTGAAACCCGCTCTGCTTCTGCGCCAGGTCTGAAAACGTCACGCTCCCCACCAACGCCGGCGGTGAAGGCTCTCGCTTCTTCTCCGACCGCCGCAACGGCGTCGCGGGCAGCGGCAGCGGTGGAAATCCTTCCCCCGCATTGCGGCGCTGCGGGGTCGCGCGCGGCGGAATATTCGCCTTCGGATTCTCGAATTCCTCCGCAAACGAGAATCCCGGCGTGAACGCCATCGCCCCAATCAACGCCATCAGCAGTAAAATTCGATTCATGAACAGGCTCCCGGCTACTCTTATATACCACTTCAATCGCTGAAAAGTTGCCCTTCCATGAATCTTTCCCTCTCCATGACGCTGATCGAGGCGGCCCGGAACCAAGGCTCTCCCGCCGGGGCGATTTCAGGTCCACCGGCTTGCGGCTTGTCTTGAGAATTCATGCCCAACGCCTAGAATGCGGCGGATTGGACAATTCATTGACGGCCAAACAAGCCAGAGGAGATGCGATGTTCAGCGGAGCCATGACGGCGATGGTGACGCCGTTCCGCGACGGATCGGTGGATGAAGCCCGTTTGCGCGAGCAGGTGGAATTCCAGGTTAAAAACGGCATCAGCGCCCTCGTGCCCTGCGGAACAACCGGGGAATCGCCGACGCTCGATTTCAAGGAACACACCCGGGTCATCGAACTCTCCGTTCAATACGCCGCCGGGCGCGTGCCCGTCATCGCCGGCACGGGCGCCAACTCCACCGCCGAGGCCCTCGAGCTTCACAGCGCCGCCAAAGAGGTCGGGGCGGCGGCGGGGCTGTCGGTCGTCCCCTACTACAACAAGCCGTCGCAGGAAGGGCTGTATCGCCATTTCATGTCGATCGCCGACAAGGTGGACCTGCCGATCGTTCTCTACAACATCCCCGGACGCACCGGCATCACCATGAGCGCCGCGACCATCGCCCGGCTCAGCCAACATAAAAACATCGTCGCCGTGAAGGAATCGACGGGGCAGATCGATTCCATCTGCGAAATCAAGGCGGCCTGCGACATCACCGTCATCAGCGGCGACGATTACATGACGCTGCCGCTGATGTCGCTCGGGGCATCGGGCGTGATCAGCGTCGTCAGCAATCTGCTCCCCGCCCAGGTCGCCAGGCTGGTGTCGCTGGCCGGTTCCGGCAACTTCACCGACGCGGCCACGCTGCACCACCAACTGTACGCGATGTTCAAAGTCGTCTTCCTCGACGGCAATCCCGCCGGCATCAAGCACGCCATGAAGCTCGCCGGCATGGACAGCGGCGAGCTGCGCCAACCGCTTTGGGAAGCCGGCGAATCAACGCAACAGGCGATCTCCACCGAAATGAAGAAACTGAACCTGCTCCCATGAGTCCCGCGCTTCTTCCAAAGGAAGAAGAGGGAAGTGGCGGAATCCCTCCTTCGGCCGACGACGACGCGCATCGAGCCGGCGACGCCGTCATCGACGGGCACTGAAAGACCATGTCCCACCTGTGCGTCTCCATCTTCGTCACCGACATCGCGCAGACGCAGCGCGACATCGCCCTCGCGGCCGAAGCCGGCGCGGATATGGTCGAACTTCGCATCGACACCACCGACCCGACGACGGCGCATGACCTCGTGAAGGCCTCCCCCCTTCCCGTTATCGTGACGCGACGCCCCGAATGGGAAGGCGGGCAATCCGAAGAACCGGATGACCGGCGACTCCAGGCCCTGTTTACCGCCGCCGACCTCGATGCGACCTATGTGGATGTCGAGCTGAAATCGGCATCGCTTGTCCCGGCGCTATCCGCGCGGACGACGCGCGACACCGGCCCGCGATTCATCGTCAGCAGCCACGATTTCACCACCCGTCCGGCGCGGCTGACCAATCTCGTTCACGAGCTTGCCGACAGCGGCGCGGATGTCACCAAGATCGTCTGGACCGCGCGCAGCATCCGAGACAACCTCGAAGCCTTCGAGATTCTCCAGCACCGCGCCAGGCCCACCATCGCCCTCTGCATGGGCGAGGCCGGCGTCATCAGCCGCATCCTCGCGAAAAAATTCGGCGCGTTCCTCACCTTCGCGTCCCTCGATCGCGCCGGCGCGACCGCGCCCGGGCAGGTGTCGATCGACGACATGAAAAAACTCTATCGCTGGGATGCCATCAACGCCGACACGCGGGTCTACGGCGTCGTCGCCCAGCCCGTGGCGCACTCGATGTCCCCCGCGATCCACAATGCGGCATTCGATGAAAC
>CAYUNS010000003.1:0-2607 GCA_964446155.1 uncultured Tepidisphaeraceae bacterium
GCAAATCTCCATCCTCGACGTCATCAGCGCCGTCGATCCGATCCAACGGATCACCACCTGCCCGCTCAAACTACCCGATCACGGCACGAATCTCTGCCCCCTGCATCGCCGCATGGACGACGCCCTCGAGCTGGTCGAGCGCGCCCTGGGCAGCTCGACGCTCGCGGAGCTTATCGCCGCCGGATCCGGCGCCAGGCCGCTTCACGGCGATCCCACCGACGCCGTCGATTACGCCTTCCCGGTTTCCCGACCCGTCACGCTGCGCGTCCGAGCCGGAAAAACCGGAAAAACGAACAAGCCCTCACGCCGACGCGCGCAATGACTTCTCCACCTCCGCGGCGCGCGGGAACAGAATGCTGTTCTCCTTATGCACATGACGGTGCATGTCCCGCTCAAGCCCTTCCAGCGCATCATACATCGCCCGATAGGTGTTGCACGCCTCCGCCGGCGGCTGATAGTCGCTCGACAACGTCCTCAGCCTCGCCAGCGCCTCGCCGGCGTCGTCATGTTCATGCTCCATCTGCCGGATCGGATTGTCCACCGTCCCGACCCTCGCCGACGCCCCGGCATCGCCGGCCTCCAGCGCCCGGCAGATCGGAAACAGCATCCGCTCCTCCTTGTCCATGTGACTGATCATCTCCTGCTTCAATCCCAGGAAGGTGTCGCGAATCTGCGCCAGGTGCGGCTGCTCGGAATGCCGCATCGCCACCTTGGTCACCAGGAACTCCATTCGCGGCAGCTCATCCTTGAGATACTGATGATGCGTCTTCTCGATGTGATCGCACAGTTCCGTCATCGTCGCCTGGGACCAGTCGCGCTCCTCCGCCGGCTTCTGCGCGTCCAGCAGATTCAGCACGCCCAAGACCGTGTTCGCATCGATCCCCCTGGCGTCGCAGGCGTCCTTCAGCGGCTTCTTCCCGCCACAGCAATAGTCGATGCCGAAGGTCTCGAACACCTTCGCCCGGCTTGGCCGCTCGGCCACCAGTTGCCCAACCGTCCGTTCCAGCGTTGCAGTAGACATATCGTTTCTCCTTATATCAGATCAGGATCAAAGTATCCGGATCAAAACCACTTCTCAGTTCAGGCTCTCCGCCAGCGCCGCCCGGCGACCGCCGGAGGCGACGCGCGGCGCCGATGCCCGCTCGTCCGGATGGACCGACCATCCGCCTTTCAATCCGATGATGAACCACACGACGCCCACGATCCCGACCGCGAACACCGTGTCCCCCACCATCCGCAGCCACCGCAGCGTCTGGAGATAATCCTGCTGCATGAAATCCGCCGAACGCGCGTACCACATCCCCGTGTCGATGCTCGCGATCGTCTGCGCCACGCCGATCGGCAGGATGCTGATCAGCACCATCAGCGTCAGCCCGATGTTGATCGACCAGAATGAGAAGTTCAGCAGCCCGGTCTTCCATTCATGCTTCGACGACATCGTGCGAAGGCAGAACAGCATCAGCCCGATCCCGAGCATTCCATACACCCCGAACAGCGCGGTGTGCGCATGCACCGGCGTGAGGTTCAGGCCCTGCATGTAATACAGTGCGATCGGCGGATTGATGAGGAATCCGAACAGGCCCGCGCCCACCAGGTTCCAGAACGCCACACCCACGAAGAAATAGATCGGCCACTTGTATCGCGCCACCCATGGGCGGACCTTCGTCAGGTTGAAGTTCTCATACGCCTCGAAGCCGATCAGCGTCAGCGGCACGATCTCCAGCGCGCTGAAAACCGATCCCATCGCCAGCACCCCGACGCTCGTGCCCGTGAAATACAGATGGTGCATCGTTCCGATGATCCCCCCGGCCAGGAAGATGCTCGTCGCCAGCAGCGTCGCCGCCGTCGCGGTACGGATGTTCAATAGTCCCATCCGGGTGAAAAGAAACGCGATCACCGCGGTCGCGAAGACTTCAAAGAAGCCCTCGACCCACAGATGTACGACCCACCACCGCCAATACTCCGCCATCGCCAGGTGCGTCTGCCGTCCCCACATCAGCCCCGCGCCGTAGAATGCCGCGATCGCCACGCTGCTCAGCAGGAACAGCACCAGGAGATGCCGGCTCTCGCTCGGCTTGCGGATCGCCGGCCACATCGCCCGGCCCATCAACCCCAGCCAGATGAACAGTCCCACGAACAGGAATATCTGCCAGAACCGCCCCAGATCGACGTACTCATAGCCCTGGTGTCCAAACCAGAAGTTCGACACGAACCCGAGCTTCTGCTGAATCGCGAACCACTGCCCGATCATCGACCCGCCCACGATGATCACCAGGCACACGAGCAGAAAATTCACACCCGCGCGCTGGTACTTCGGCTCATGTCCGCTCACCGCCGGCGCGACGAACAACCCCGTCGCCAACCACGCCGTCGCGATCCAGAAAATCCCCAACTGCGTGTGCCAGGTCCGTGTCACCGCGTAGGGCAGATACTCGCTCAGGGGAAACCCGAAAAAGTCCAGCCCTTCCACGCCGTAGTGTGCCGTCAATCCGCCCATCCCCAGTTGCGCCAGCATCAACGCCGCGACCACCCAGAAATATTTCAGCGTGGCCCGCATGCTCGGGGTGATCCCCACCTTCGTCAGCGGGTTCTCGGCCGGCGCTTCGT
>CAYUNS010000003.1:2617-57692 GCA_964446155.1 uncultured Tepidisphaeraceae bacterium
CTTGTGCCGCTGCACCGCCATGTACCACGCCAGCACCCCCACCCCCGCGAGCAGCACCACCACGCTCGCGATCGACCAGAGGACGATCGCCGAACTCGGACGGTTGTCGATCAGCGCCTCGTGTGGCCAGTTGTTGGTGTACGTGATCGTGTCCCCCGGCCGCTCCGTCCCGCACGCCCACGCGGCCCAGAAGAAAAAGGCGTTCATCAGCGCCCGGCGCTCCGGTGTCTTCACGCTGTTGGCCGGAATCGCGTAATTCTCCCGCAATTCCCCCAGCGCGGGATCATCCCCGAACAGCCCCGCATAATGCGCCCCCACCGCCTCGATCGCCCGGGCGCGATCCACCGACACGACCAGATCGCCGGTCTCGGGATCGAACGTGTTCGTCCGAATCTCCCGCTTCAGCCGCGCCTTCAAGCCCGCCTGTTGCTCGACATCCGCCTCGTCGAAGCGCTTCCCGAACCGCGCCATCGACCATTCATCCAGCAGCCACATCGATTCCCGGTGCAGCCAGTCCGCCGACCAGTCCGGCGCGACATACGCGCCGTGCCCCCAGATCGACCCCACCTCCTGCCCTCCCATCGACTGCCACACGTTCTGCCCGTCGCGAATGTCCTGCCCCGTGAACAGAACCTTCCCCTCCGTCGTGACCACCCGCTCCGGCAGCGGCGGCGCCTGACGGTATAAATCCAGACCGTAATAACCCAGAACGGCGAAAGACCCGACCACCACCGCCGCCAAACCGATCCACAAACCCTTGTATCGCACCTGAAACTCCTTATGAACCACACGCGACGCCCGGATTTTCCGTCCTTCGCCGCTTGACGAAGGAACTATATCGCACATATTCTGGATATCAAGGTCCAGATTACAAAGGCCCGTGAAAATCGCAGGAGTCATTCGCCATGGTCGCCTCCCAGCCCCCGTCAACCGTCGTCACGCCCGAAATGATGATCCCCGAGCTGCTTCAGCGGTTTCCCCAGACCCGCGAAGTCTTCAACCGTCACGGTCTCGAAGGCTGCGGCGGGCGATTCGGCCCCGTCGAGTCCATCGGATTCTTCGCCAGGGCGCATGGCGTCGATCAGCGCCGTCTTCTCACCGAAATCCATCAGGTGATCGATCGTCCTCCCGCGGTCATCCCCGCTCCCCGACCGCTCCCGATCCCGCGACCGGGTGTCGGCGACACGCTCTACCGCCGCTTTTTCATCGGGGGGATCGTCCTCATCCTCACCGCCGGCGCGACGTGGGGCGCCTGGCTGCTCTGGCAGATCGGATTCACCGGTGAATTCACCGCCGTCTCCGCCCATCACGTCAACGCGCACGGGCATGCGCAGATTTACGGATGGGTCGGTTTGTTCATCATGGGCTTCGCCTACCAGGCTTTTCCACGCATCTGGCACACCCGGGTTCCCGCCCCGCGATGGGCCGTCGTCGCGTTCATCCTCATGGCCATCGGCATGATCCTCCGCACCGCCGGCATGACCCTCGTCTCGCCGGCGTCGCTCGCGGTCCCCCTCGCGATGATCGGCGGAGCGATGGAGATGCTCTCCGTCGTGATCTTCTCGATCCACGTCATCGTGATCTTCCACCGGGGCGAGGAAACCCTCCAGCCCTATGTCGCCTTCATCTTCGGCGCGCTCTTCTGGTTCGTCGCCCAGGGCGCGCTCGATCTGTTCCACACCTGGAAAACCATGACCGCGACGACGCATGAAGCGCTGGTCTGGTACATCAGCACCTACCAGGCGCCCCTGCGCGACCTCCAGATTCACGGGCTGGCGATGTTCATGATCTTCGGCGTCTCGCTGCGGATGTTTCCCGTCCTGCTCGGTGTGCCCGAAGTCGCCCGCCGACGCGCCTGGTGGGCCTTCGGCATCCTTACCCTCGCCGTCGCCGCGGAATCAATCCTCTTCGTCGTCTACCGGCGCCTCGACAACCCCGTCGTCGCGATGCTGCTCATGCTCCCCTGGCTGATGCTCGCCATCGGATCGTGGATGATCGCCTCCCCCTGGACCTTGTGGAAAGCCCCGCCGATCCGGGAGCGATACGCGAAATTCCTCCGCGCCGCCTACGCATGGCTCGCCGTCTCGCTGGTCATGCTGCTCCTGCTTCCGGTCTATCATTCGCTCGTGAGCGTGCCGTTCAGCCATGCCTACTACGGCGCGATCCGGCACGCGATCACCGTCGGATTCATCTCCATGATGATCATGGGCATGGCCGCCAAGGTCGTGCCCACGCTCAACGGCGTGGACCCGCATCGCCTCACGCCGTTGTGGGGCCCGTTCCTCCTCATCAACCTCGGATGCTTCCTCCGCGTGTCGTTTCAGACCCTGACCGACTGGCATCCCGGCTTCTTCGCCGTCGTCGGCGTCAGCGGCACACTGGAAGTCGCCGCGCTGGCATGGTGGGGAATCGGTTTGTACCGGATCATGCGATCCGGGAAGCGCGCCGAACACGAGACCGATGCGGATCGCGCCGGCGCTCCGCACGGCGTTCCCCGGCCGATCACCGCCGATTCCATCGTCGCCGACGTGGTCCGCTGGTATCCCCAGGCGCTGCCCGTCCTCGAACGCCACGGCTTCACCATGCTTCGCAACCCCGTCGCCCGCCGCACCCTTGCCAGAGGCGTCACCCTTTCCTTCGCCGCCTCGATGCGCGGTGTTCCCCTGGAAACGCTTTTGAAGGACCTCTCCGCCGTCGCGCAAAACAACCGGAAATGACGAACTCCCCACTGATGAGACGCGCGGATGCGGAAACGCGATTGCCCTCAACATCCCATTTGTGCGGCGTGTTGTGGCTTGACGGTGAAGTGGCGGAGTCTGTAATCTGATCCATATGGATTGGTGGAAGGCGGTCATTTCACAACTTGCCTTGAAAACACGTCTTGCGGCGATAACCCTGCTGGTGGTGGGATGCGCGTCGGCGATGGGCGTGTTGGGATGCGATGAGGCGAACAGCCTTGTCGGCGCCGGCGAGTCCTCGCCCACCCAATCCGCACCGGCTGAAACCATGCGGTTTTCCGTCAACGACGCTCTGCTCGGTGACGCCCGACGCTTTGACGAGTTTGGGATCAGCCTCCGCCCGCCGGTGGGATGGAACGCATTGCCCGACGAGCAGGTCGCCGCGATCGCCGACGCCGTCGGCGCCGCCCAGCCCACGACCACGCCGAGCGCGCAATCCTCCGAATCCCCCGCGAAACCGCTGGCCGTGTTCCTCCGACCGGAAGACGCCTCCGTCCTGCTGGTGTCTTCCATGGAACTGAACGAGGACAGCGACGCCAAAGCGTATGCCGATCGCCTTCGCGAGCGATTCGGCGCCATCAGGGAAGGCCGATTCCAGGTCAACGGCCTGGAGATCACGCAGTTCCTGCTCCAGCCAAAAGGAAAAGTGAATTTCAAGCTGCTCGTGACCGCGAAAAACGCGCCCACGGGCCATTCGGATCATCGCCTGCAACTGGACTATGTGGTCCCCCAGGCGGCGTGGATGTCTCAGGTGCATGCTGTGGAGTCGAGCATCGGATCGCTTCAGCCGGCCCATTGATGACAATGGCGACCGGCGGGTGAAACACGGTGCGGACGGGTCGGCGATGTGGCATCGTCGATCGGAACATCTCCCCACGGCGCGCGTGGATGTCGGTTCTGCCCGTCGATGCACGGGCACAACGGAAGGAGTTTGTGTCATGCTTCAAGCGCTCAGAAAAGTGACCGCGGTCACCTTGATGGCGGCGGTTCTGTTCGTCACCGCAGGCAGCAACATTGGCTGCTACACCCAGCGGTTCGATGTCGGCGCCGGCGCCGACGAAGCCGCCCAGCGGGAATTCCGCCAGTGGTTCATCCTCTGGGGTCTGGTCCCCCTCACCGAGATCGAAAGCGAGGTCGAAGCCTACGCCGCCGGCGACCAGAACTACACGGTCGTCACGCAGTTCACCGTGCTCGACGTCATCATCGGCATCTTCACCAATGTCGTGACGATCGGCCCGAAGACGGTGCTCGTGCAGAAGTAAGCTTCCGCCCGACAGGACAATGTCTCACCGGGCCAGCCGCGACAGTGGCTGGCCCGGTTTTGTTTCACGGAGGGTTCCATGCCCCATCTCCTCGGCATCGACATCGGCACCAGCGGAACCAAAACCCTGCTCTGCGACGAAGAGGGGGCCGTTCTGGCCACGGCGATGGCGGAGCACGCCATCGCCTCCCCGAAGCCGGGCTGGTCGGAGCAGAATCCGGAGGATTGGTGGGATGCGGCGTGCAAGGCGACGAAGGCCGTGCTGAAAAAAGCCGGCATACGCGCCGCCGAGATCGGGGGGATCGGGTTGTCGGGGCAGATGCATGGCAG
The DNA here is from genome assembly GCA_964446155.1 of uncultured Tepidisphaeraceae bacterium. Classification (GTDB taxonomy): domain Bacteria; phylum Planctomycetota; class Phycisphaerae; order Tepidisphaerales; family Tepidisphaeraceae; genus CAYUNS01. The sequence continues at coordinate 6,947 of CAYUNS010000003.1, forward strand.
CGTGTTCGTCGGACGGACAACCGCGGCGCTGCGACCGGCGCTGCTGTGGAACGACCAGCGCACGCAGGCCCAGTGCGATGAGATCACCTCCCTCGCCGGCGGACGCGAGGCGCTGATCGATCTCGTCGCCAATCCGGCCCTGACCGGTTTCACCGCGCCCAAAATCCTCTGGGTGCGCGAGCACGAACCGAAAGTGTACGACCGGACGCGGCAAATCCTGTTGCCCAAGGATTACATCCGCTTTCGCATGACCGGTGAGTTCGCGACGGAAGTTTCCGATGCCAGCGGCACGCTGCTGCTCGACGTGGTGAATCGCGACTGGTCGCGGAAGCTGCTGTCGATTCTCGGAATCGACCGCTCGCTTCTGCCCCGGTTGCACGAATCGAAGGAGATCACCGGCGCGCTGCACGCCGAGGCCGCGAAACGCATGGGGCTGAAGGCGGGCATTCCCGTCGTCGGCGGCGGTGGAGACCAGGCGGCGGGCGCGGTCGGCAACGGCATCGTCATGAGCGGCATCGTCAGCGCGACGCTGGGAACGTCGGGCGTGGTTTTCGCGCATTCGGACTCCCCGGTGAAAGACCCGAAGGGGCGCGTGCATACGATGTGCCACGCCGTCCCCGGCAAGTGGTGCGTCTTCGGGTGCATGCTCGCCGCCGGTGGCTCGTTCCAGTGGTTCCGCAACCAGCTCGGCCAGCACGAAATCCGGGACGCGAAAAAAATAAAGGTGGACCCCTATGAGCTGCTCATCGCCAAAGCCGCCTCGGCCCCGGCGGGGAGCGAGGGGTTGTTCTTTCTCCCCTATCTCACCGGCGAGCGATGCCCGCATCCCGATCCAAACGCCCGCGGCGCGTGGATCGGGATCACCGCACGCACCACGCGCGACATGCTGATCCGTGCCCTGATCGAAGGCGTCACCTTCGGCATGCGCGACGCCCTCGAGATCATGCGCGACATGGGCATTCCCATCGCCCAGGTGCGTGCCAGTGGCGGCGGGGCGCGCAGCGGATTCTGGCGGCAGCTCCAGGCCGATGTCTACAAGCAACCCATCGTCCTCACCAACGCCTCCGAAGGCCCGGCCTACGGCGCGGCGCTCCTCGCGGGCGTCGGAACCGGCGCATGGAAAACCGTCGAGGAAGCCTGCAAAACATCAATCCGGCAAACAGAAAAAACAGCCCCGAAAAAGAAACCGGCGGCGCTGTACGACCGGCATTACACGGTGCATCGAAAGCTCTATTTCGACCTGAAGGAGCGGTTCAACGACATCGCCGCGCTGGGTTCGCCATGATGCGCGATTCATCCATCCTCGCGGCTCATCCGTCGATCCGCGCCCTTTTACCTCTTCCCTCGCCTATCATTCGCCCATGACCGTTGAGACATTCATTCCCTGCCCGCGCTGCGGTGCGGCGATCGCGCCGGCGGACAAGGTCTGCCGGAACTGTGGGCTGCTGCGGCATCACCAGCGCCTCGAGCGACTTGCCGCCGAGGCGGTGCGGCTCGAACCAACCAACCGCCCCGCCGCCATCGAGCTGTGGCGAGAGTGCCTGAACCTCCTTCCCCCGCAAGCGCCGCAATACGCCATGGTGGCGCAGCGGATCGATGTTCTCGGCGCGGCATTCGACTCCTCTCGGACCTCGCCACGCCCGGTCGCGCCCAAACCGCCGGATCCCCTGCATGTGGCGGCCGCGAAGACAACCTTGTCGATGCTGATCAGCATCGCGATTTATTCAACCCTGCTGGGTTGGCCGTTCGCGACCGGATTCGTGCTGCTGATCCTGATCCACGAACTGGGGCACGTCGCGGCGATGCGATACTACGGGCTGAACGCCGGTCCACCGATCTTCATCCCGTTTCTGGGCGCGGTCATCAATATGCGCCAACCACCGAAAAACGCGAAGGTGGAGGCGGTCGTGGGCATCGGCGGACCGATCGCGGGAACGATCGGGGCGCTGATCTGCTTCGCATGGTTCGTGATGACGGGATCGTCCCTGGCGCTGCACCTGTCGTTCTTCGGGTTTCTGCTGAATCTGTTCAATCTTCTGCCCATCCCGCCGCTGGACGGCGGGCGGATCACCGCGGCGGTCAGCCCCAAAATATGGATCATCGGACTCATGCTGATGGGCGTGATCGTGGGATACGACATCGTGCGCGGACGCTTCAACCCAATCCTGATCCTCATCCTCGTTTTCGCCTGGCCGCGAATCTGGGCGACGCTGCGAGGCGGAATCAACACCGGGGATTACTACCGCATCACCCCGCGCGCCTCGCGAACGATCGCGACGATGTATGTTGGGCTGGCGATCCTCCTTACCGGCTTTTACCTCTACACCAACCAGATGCGCGGCGAAATGTGGCTATGACCTCCCCCATGCCGCAGCCAAACGGACGAATCACTTCACCTCGTAGAGATAAATGGTCTCCCCCACCACTTCCAGCACCGGTTGGGACTGGAGCGCCTGGTAGGACGCGCGGAGTTCATCGGAAAAGGCATACGTTCCCTGAAGGATCGTCGCGCTCACCGCGAGGACGGCCGGACCGTCCGGCCAGCGAGGAGGCTCGCCGAAGGAATACCCGCCGGGGAGATTCGTGTAACGGATGCCGTAATACGCCGGGTCCGCGGTGCCGAAGTACGCCAGGTAAAGCGGCTTCGAGGGGTTTTCCCGCTGCCACTCCGCGAGGTGCTTGAGACCCTGCCCCCAATCGAGATTGGAATCGCTGAGCAGGCGGATTCCGCCGCGCGGTCCGCCGGCGGCGACGTGGAAGAAGGCGATGTAATTCGGAAACGCCGCGAGCGATTCCACCGCCAGCGCCAGCAGCAGCGTCCCCACCACCGCGCGGCCGGCAAGATGCGCCCATGCCCATGCCGCGGCGCATCCCGCGGCGATGAAGAGAAACGGATACAGCGGAAAGACGTGCCGCAGGCCCAGGTTCAGATTGGACGACATCGCGAAGAACAGAAAAATCGCGAACGGCACGATAAAACAGGTGAGCGTCCAGGCGTTGGCACGCAGCCAGGGCCCGCCGCGCCGTCGAATGATCCAACCCAGCAGGCCGGCGGACATCGCCAGCAGGACGAGTGTCGCGAGCGGTGTCTTGAAGAGCATCGCCAGCGGGAAGTAATACCACCAACCCGTGACGCTGAATTCACCGAGAAGAAACGATCTGCGGAGAATGGAGCTGTCATACGTGTAGAGAAACCCGGTCAGCCAGGCCTGCGGGAGCAGTTCCTGTCGCGTGGCCCATGAGACGACGCGCCCCACGAGGGGCGGGTCGGCGTCGGCGACTTCGATCAGGGTGGGCTGGCGACCGAGCCGCACCTGAAGCGTCTTGTATTTCAACTTCTCCAGCAATGGCGCCTGGTCGATCACCGCGCCGTCCGGCGTGGCGTCGAATCGGAATCCGTAAGTCGCCCAGATGATGAAGACGGTCGCCAGCGCGGACGCGAGGCTCATCGCGCCGGCTGCGAGAAGTCTGCCGCGACGAGACTGAACGCTCCTTCCCAGGACGATCCAGTCCAGGGGAAGCAGCGCGCGGACGATCAGCGACAGAACCAGCACCGGCGCGAGCAGCACGCCGGAAAACTTGGTGACGAATCCCGCGCCGCAGAGCAGCATGACCACCAGGGCGTTCTTCCACGTCCCCCGCCGGCCGAACGACCAGATCGCCATCACCAGCCCGATCGTCACCAGGGCGATCGCGACATCGTTCTTGACCAGGGGGGCATGCCCGAGAAAGCCGGGATCGAACGCCAGCAGCGCCGTCGCGACGATCGCCGCGGGCGCGCCCGCGAGGCGATGGGCGAACCAGGCGATCACCGCGCCCATCGCCACCCCGAGGATGAGCATCATCTCCCGGGCCCGGGTGAGATAGGCGTCTGCGTCGTTGCCCCGCCAAAAGAGCATATCGACGCACCACGCCCAGCGCGTCGCCGAAAGTTCGCGGCCCATCTCGCGCCATGCGGGCATGTCGCGGTCGATCGTCAGCGCATCGGACGCGAGCGGGAAAACGGCCCAGTATTTCGACAGCGGCGGGTCCTCGGGATTGATGCGGTAATCGCCATGACGCCATTCCACCCACGCCGACGCGGCGTGCAGAGGCTCGTCATAGGTCGCGCTCATCGAGCGAGCCGACAACGACGCCAGCAGCGCGAAAACGCCCAGCAGCCCAAGGACAATCCACGGAGCGCCCCGATCCGCGGATCGGGAAACAACCGGGGAGGAGGATGTCGCGGCTTGCGTCATGGATGTCGCAGAAGGTGACGGCAACCGGTTCCTTTTTCAAGCCGGCTTGCATCGCGCAGGCGAATTCGCGACGATGACGCGCAAAGGCACGTCGAGATGAATTTCTTTCTGGCGATCAACCTGTTCGAGGACGAGGCGACCGGCTGGATCGCGATGACCTTCGGCGCGCTGGTGCTGATGTACGTCTTTTTCCGTCCCTCACTTCGTCGGAAAAAAGACCCGCTCGCGCGGTCTCCCGCGCAAAGCAGCCTCTCCCAGCAGCGTTCCGCCGAGCGGCAGATGACGGACCTGCTGGTGCAGCTTTCGGAAATGGCGAGACAGATCACCGCGCAACTCGACACGCGAGCGGCCAAGCTCGAGGCGCTGATTCAGGAGGCGGATGAACGGTTGGCGGCGCTGAGCGATGCCGCCACGCGCGAAAAAGACCCTTACGCGGCGCCCCGGCCGCCCGGGAAGGCGACGGTCGAGGCCCCTCCCGTGGCGAGGGAAGCCGATCCGCGTCATGCGCAGGTCTATGAACTGTCGGACCAGGGGCTGACCCCGCGGGAGATTTCCCGGCAGGTCAACCGCCCGACGGGCGAGATCGAGTTGATCCTGGCGCTCCGCCCGCGCGTCAACAGTGGCGAGGGCCTCTCGGACACCTGACCCGCTTCGGATCGCCCCCTCCTCCGGCGAACGCCGCAGCCCTTCCCCGCGACCTAACGTCTTCCTTACGGTATGATGCCCCCCGCTTCATCCATGACCACGATGCTGGAAGACATTCTCGGTTCCCAGGGCGCGATCGCGCGGCGGCTGGGGGAGCGGTACGAACACCGCCCGCAACAGTTGGAAATGGCGGGAGCGGTCGAGAACGCGCTGCACGAAGGACACCATCTGCTCGCCGAGGCGGGCACGGGGGTGGGCAAATCCTTCGCTTATCTCCTGCCGGCGATCGACTTCGCGGTAAAGCACAAGAAGCGCATCATCATCTCGACGCACACGATCTCCCTCCAGGAACAGTTGATCGAAAAGGACATTCCGCTTCTCCAGGCGGTCTATCCCGACGAGTTCACGGCCGTGCTTGTGAAAGGGCGCGGCAATTACCTCTGCCGGCGCCGGCTGGCGCAGGCGCGCGGGAAGCAGGGGCATTTGTTTGAAACGGATCGGCAGCTTCAATCGCTGTGGATGATCGAGGAATGGGCCAACGAAACCGGCGACGGCTCGCTCGCGGACCTGCCCGGTCTCCCCGAAGCGGGGGTGTGGGATCGCGTGTGCGCGGAGCATGGCAATTGCCTGGGCAAGAAATGCGAGTATTACGACAAGTGCTTCTGGCAGGCCGCCAGGCGGCGGATGCAGGGCGGGAAAATCCTCATCGTCAACCACGCGCTGTTCTTCGCGGACCTGTCGCTGCGGATGGCGGGGGTGAATTATCTGCCGAAGTACGACGCGGTGATTTTTGATGAAGCGCACACCGTCGAGGATGTCGCGGGGAGCCACTTCGGGCTGGAGATCACCGAATCGGCATTGCGATACCAGCTTCGGGCGATGTACGACCCGCGGCGGGGCAAAGGGGTGCTGAGCGCGCACGGTGCGGCGGCCAACGACGCCATCCGCGATGTCGTCGAGTTGCACCATCGCGTTCAGCCGTTCTTCGACCGTGTGCTCGCGTGGCAGGGACAGTCCGGTCGATCCAACGGCCGCGTGCATCAGAAGGCGATCGTCCACAACGACCTCTCCCCCAAGCTGCGCGACCTCGCGCTGCATCTCAAGGCCATGCTCGCGGAATTGAAACACGAGGAGGAAATCTCGGAACTCTCCAGCCTGTCCGCGAAGGTCGCGGGCATGGGCGAAACGCTCGAGACGATCCTCGATCAGAAGCTGGACGGCGCGGTCTACTGGATCGAATCGACCAACCGCACGCCGAGACGGGTCAGCCTCCACGCCGCGCCGATCAACGTCGCGGAAGGATTGAAGCGTTACCTGTTCGACAAGGTCAACAGCGTGGTGATGACCAGCGCGACGCTCTGCACCGGCGGAGCGCGGGCATCCGCGCAAGGCCCACCTCGGGAACGGGACGAGCAGCCCGCGCGGCGCGCTTCGGAAAAATCCGCCCATCATCCGTTCGCCTACATCCAGTCGCGGCTGGGCGTGGACAACGCCGAGACATTGCAGCTTGGCTCGCCGTTCGATTATGCGACACAGGCGACGCTGTATATCGAGGATGACCTGCCCGAACCGAACGACTCGCAGCGCTTCCTCCCGGCCGCGTGCGAGAAGATCGTCCATTACCTTCAGCAGACCAACGGCGGCGCGTTCGTCCTGTTCACCAGCTATAAAATGCTGATCGAGGCGTCCAACCGCCTCCAGGCGCGCCTCGCGGAATTGAACTACCCGATGCTCGTGCAGGGGCACGGCGCGCCGAGGCGGATTCTGCTCGATCGGTTTCGATCGACGCCCAACGCGGTCCTGCTCGGCACGAGCAGCTTCTGGCAGGGCATCGACGTGCAGGGGGACCAGTTGCGCAACGTGATCATCGTCAAGCTCCCTTTCGCCGTCCCGGACGAGCCGGTTGTCGAGGCGCGCCTCGAGGCGATCAAGCGGGCGGGTGGGAATCCATTCATGGATTACTCCGTGCCCGAGGCGATCATCAAGTTGAAGCAGGGGTTTGGAAGGCTGATCCGCAGCCGCACGGATCGGGGGATCGTGGTGATTCTCGACAGCCGCGTGAACAGCAAGCGTTACGGGAAGCTTTTTCTCGACGCGCTGCCCGACTGCCGGCGTGCGTGATCGGATCGGGCGGCGGTTGCAGCCGCGCGCCCGCCGCCTCATGGGACGCTTCGATCACTTCTGGCGGAAGACGATCCGGCCCTTGGTCAGATCGTAAGGCGACAGCTCGACCTTCACGCGGTCGCCGGGGAGGATGCGGATGAAGTGCTTGCGCATTTTGCCCGACACGATGCCGAGAATCTCACGGTCGGAATTATCGAGCCTGAGCTTAAACATGGCGTTGGGCAACGCCATCGTCACGACCGCTTCGATTTCAATTGGCTCGGATTTGGCCACGCAATTCCTCTCCACAAAAAGGCACATCAGGATAAAGACAAGGGGACATCCTATGCGCGACGGACGCTCGCGGCAAGGGAAGCGTGAGCGAAAGGCTTCATAAGAAGGGGCTGAAAAGGCGAATCGCGAGGGAGAGGCGCCGGTCCGGTCCGCCCGGGAACGCGATGAAGGCCTCTTTTTTCGACTATTCGCAGGGACGAGACGGCCGGGATCACAGATGCGCGCGGCGGGTGTAGACCCACCATTCGATCAGCAGCAGGGGCAGTGCGAGGCAGGCGATGATCCACCACCAGAGTTCGAGCCGCACCTGCCCCCCGCCTGCGGTGGCCACTTCCCCGATCCCACCGGGCGCATCCGGTGCGGGGATGAGATTGCTTTCATTCGGATCGAGCAGGTTCACCGCGATGTGCTCGAACTGCGGGACGGCCGGCTCGAGCGTATAGACGCCCACGCGATCGAGCGGCGGCAACGCGAAATCACCGGTTTCAGGAACGGTCACGCTCTGCGAGACCGGACCGGTCAACCGGATCGACCTCGAATCGCCGCCGAGGCGTTGAAGGTTCATCCGCGGGATCACTGGCGACGCGCCCGGCGAATACGCCTGCCGAACATTCATCTCCGAACCCACCGCGAGAAACCGCATCGCATTGGAGAGGAAGATCGGGAAGCTCACCTGCAGCGGCCAATTGCTTTGCAGCACGTCGAAGCCGATGACGAGATGCGTGTTGCGCCCCTCGCGGTGCAGCGCGATGAGCGGGCCTTTCAGCCCATCGACGAGAACCTCGCTTTCCAGCGGGACATTCAGCTTGATCGACTCGCCGACATACAGCTTGCCCAGGGACAAATGCCGCAGGATCGGATGCTCCCGTCGCCAGTCGAGCACGCCGACATCGTCGAGGAACACCGGGCGGCCGTTCTCCGTCGCCGTCGTCAGCCTGATGCCGTCGGGCGTCACGCCGAAATAAACGAAGCTTCCCGATTCCGGGAGATAGCGCGGTTTATGTCGATCGAAAAGAACGACATCGAAATCCGACGGCTTCCGCTCCTCATAAACGCCGGGCAACATCGTCGCCGGGGTCTCCAGATTGAGGCTGTTCATGGCTTTTTCGAGGAAATAATTTCCCTCGGTGACGAGCAGCGCCTTCAGCGCCCTGGGCGGGGGCACGACCACCTGGGCCGCATCATCCGCGGGCAGCATGTCGCCGGTCTTGTTCATCTGCTCGACCTTCACGACCGCCCCGGTGAACAGTTCGATCGCGAACTCGACGCTGTCCTTCGCCATGAAAGTCGGATCGGCCTTGCCGGGATTGGCCTGGGTCCATCCGGGATCGCTCCAGCGCTCGGGCGCCAGCCAGGTGGAAGCCACCGATCGGATGTCGCCATCCACGGTCAACTGTACCTGCGTCTCGACCGGATCAGGTCCGAAGTTGGCCAGCCGCGCGAAAATCCGAACCTCGCCGGGATGATCGTAATCGCGCTTGGCGCTGAGCGCGACCAGCGCGATATTTCCGGCGTCCTCGGTTCCGATCCGCTCGTAGATCACATCGCCGCGAATGCGCAGCTCCTCCGCATCGCGCACGCGGCCGTCCGAAAACACATGCACCCGCGGCGTCGCGAGCGGCTGGAGTTGCTCGGGATTGAAATTCGACTGCGCTTCGGCGAGTTGATACGCCATCTTCAACCGTGTCGGTCGATCCGTGGGGGTGATGGAATCGATCGCGTTCTTCAGCGCCGTGACATCCGAGGTGAAGGCCTGCAACGGATAAGCCTTGTCATCGAACGCGATGACCATCGCGCGATCATCGCGTTCCAGCGTATCGACCAGGGCCTTGGCCTGCCGCCTGGCTTCATCGAGGCGCGACCGCGAGCCCTCGATGTCGCGCGCCGCCATCGAGGCTGAGCGATCGATCAGGATGACGGTCAACTCCCCCGCGCCCGGCGTGTAGTTCGTCACCGGTCTGGCCAGCGCCAGCAGCAGCAACAGCAGCAACAGCATCTGCAACAGCAGCAGCAGGTTTCGACGCAGCTTCTGGAACGGGGCGTTGACCTGCAAATCCCGGATCGCCTTTTTCCAGAGCAGCGTGGAGGAAACCGCCTGCTCCTTGCGTCGCAGCTTCAGGAAATACAAAAACAACAGCGCGGGAATGGCCACCGTCGCCGCCAGCACCGCCGGCCAGATGTTGAGGAAACTGGGAAACCAGTTCATGGGCAATCACCAATGAGCAAACCAGAATGACCAATGAATGACCAACAAACAATGACTGGAAAACGCCTCTTCACTTGCCCCTGGTGTTTTTGCGTATTGCGCTGAAGATCAGGTTCAATTCCTGTGCCTCCTGCCAGAGCGCTCTCGCCTCGACATAGTTGGCGCCGATGCTCGTACCAGAGCGTACCAGTTGGGAAATCAGGGGCAACGTGACCTCGTTTCGCGGCACACCTCTGGCGAACCCAATGATTCGCTCGCCAAAGCAGGCGGTGCGTTCCTCCAGATCAAACGAGGGCTTCTCCGAGCCACCCGGTTCCCTGGACATTGGTCTCTGGTCATTCATTGGTCATTCTGGCTACCCCAGCAACCCCCGCTCGCGGAGGTAGCTCAACACCAGCGTATCAAACGGCACGGCGGTGCTTGTGAACAGGTAAGTTCCGCCGCGGCGGGTGATGTACTCCTTGAGGCTGAGGCAGTAGGCGTTCAGATTCGCCTTGTACTGCCTGATGAGCGGTTGGGTGATGCTCACCTCGGCCTGATCGCCGTCTTCCATGTCGCGGAGCTTCAGGTCGCCCTGCAATTCCGGGTCGATCTCCTGCGGGCTGAGGACTTGCACGCAGAACAGGTCATATCTGCCGCCGGTGACGTATCGCAGCCCGTTCTCGTATCCGCCCCTGTCGAAGAAGTCGCTAAGGAGGACGCACACGCTTTTGCCGCGATGCTGGAGGGCGAACCGCTTGCAGGCCGTCGCCAGGTGTCCGGCGCCGGTCGGCTCGAGCCGGTCGATGAAGTCGATCATCTGCGGAACCTTTCGCCGGCCGCGCATCGCGCCGGTCTCGGCGACCACCGTATCCGACATCGCCACGATGTTGACACGGTTGTGATTCACCAGCCCGACATACCCCAGCGCCGCCGCCACCTGCTTCATGTAGTGGGCTTTATGAGGATCGCCATAATCGCCGCTCTTACTCACATCGACCAGCACATGGAGCGACAGATCCTCCTCCTCGAGGAACAGCTTCAGGAACAGCTTGTCGAGACGGGCATAGATGTTCCAGTCGATGAACCGCAGATCGTCCCCGACGACGTAGTTTCGGAAATCGGCGAATTCGACCGACTGCCCCCGCCGCTTGCTCCGCCGCTCCCCCCTCATCTTCCCCGCCAGCATCTTGCGCGACACCAGATCGAGCCGATCCAGCCGCGCCATGAATTCAGGGGAAAGAAGTTTTTCATCGGTGGCGGCGGGCATTGTTTTTCACCACGGAGACACGGAGAGCACGGAGAAGGCAAAGATGAGTTGAATTAAAGAACACGTCTGATGATGCCGTCTTTCAGAATGGGAACATTGAAGTTAATGAGTAAGCCAACCCGCTTGCCGCTCAACTTTGGATAGGTGAGAAGCTGGGCTTCATGAATTGGCAATATTTTCTCCACAGCCTTTAACTCAACCACCATTTCGTCCTCGACGAGAAGGTCAATACGGTATCCACAATCCCACTTCATGCCTTTGTAAACGACAGGCAATTCCATTTGTAACTTAAAATCAATCTTGCGAAGGCTCAATTCGCGGTAAAGACACTGCTCGCAGGTGAATTCGAGCAATCCTGCACCAATATTGCGATGCACCTCAATCGCCGCGGCAATACTGGCGTCGGTCAGTTGTTCCATTATCAGCATTGGCCTTCTCCCGTGTCCTCCGTGTCACCGTGGCGCCAATCGACTTCAATTACCTCATTTTTTCATTCTCTCCGCCGTTCTTTCCGGCGTTGATTTTCATCGTGATTGTCCGTTGACTGGGTTATAGCGGCATCAGGCGAAACTACCCCTGCATCACCTCGATTGTTCCGTCATGCTTCTTCCTGTTGATGATCTCCGCGACTTCCCTCGCCTGGGCGCGGTCGCGGCAGACGATCTTGAACTCGCCAGGGCCTTGTTTGCCGTTCCAGACGACCCACTTCCCGCCCAGCATCATCGCCACGCGAACCTTGCCGATGTTTTGATGAATGGTGTAAATGGCCATGACAACGGATTCACTTAATCTCATCACCTGGAATCGGGGGGACGTCGGGGGCCTTATCGAGAATCTCGAGAAACCGTTCTCGGCTGGCGCCGACCGCTCTCTGTTTGAGATACTCGATCCCCTGCACGGAAGCGACGTGCCGGGTCAACACCAAAGCAACGTAATAGTCCAGGGGGATGTTGTCCTTCGACGCGAGTCGGCGCGCCTCATCCAGAACGGACGGTGGAAGATTTATTTGAATCGTACTCATGACTCTCCTTTGAGCAGATGCAGAAACCGGCTCGGTGTAATGGCATTTATTCCAGACAGACCCGAATTCCTGAAGTCCTGGACATTATGCGTCACGATGTATTCTATTCCGGCGGCGGCAGCCAATTCGACGATGAAATCATCGTCCGGATCGGGCAGTGCCGGCCGAAACTTTCGCTCCGGCTCATGCTTTTCCCCGACCATGCAAACCAAACGAATCAGTTGATCGACGCCCTCCAGGGAAACAAAGGCCGGAACCAACTCTCTAACCAGCACCTCTTCATATTCGAACACGAGGGGAGCTGAAATAGCGATGGAGAATTCGCCGCCGGAGAGCAAACGAAGCAGCGCTGCGGATGCACCGTGCCTGGAACGTATTGCGGCCACGACGACATTGGTATCCAAGATCACTCGCATCCAAGCATCACCCACTTCCCGCCCAGCATCATCGCCACGCGAACCTTGCCGATGTTCTGATGAATGGTGTAAATGGCCATGGTTGCTGCAACGTCTGCGCGTGGCGATACGCCGGGATTCCGCCTTCTCCCATCGTCACTTGCCCGCAGGCACTTCCCCTTCGATCGTCGTCGGCGTTTCCGCGATGATTTTTCCCAGCACCATGTCGGTGGTGATCCCTTCCGCCTCCCCTTCAAAGTTGAGGATCACGCGATGGCGCATCGCGGGGATGGCGACCTCCCGGATGTCCTGGAAGCTCACATGAAACCGCCCGTCGAGCAGCGCCCTCACCTTGCTCGCCAGCGTGATGGCCTGCGCGGCGCGGGGGCTTGCCCCCACGCGAAGGAACTGGTTGGTCATCGGGATCGCGAACATTCCCTGCGGGTGCGTCGCCAGCACGCAGCGGATGGCATAGTCCTGCACATGCGGGGCGATCACCACGCGCTTCACCAGTTCCTGGTGCGTGAGGATTTTGTTCGCATCGAGGACGGGATTGATCCGGGTTTTGTGATCGGTGGTGGTGCGATCGAGAATTTCCTTCAACTCGGCCCGGCCGCTGTACTGGACGATGAGCTTGTAGAAAAACCGGTCGAGCTGCGCCTCGGGCAGCGGATAGGTTCCTTCCTGCTCGAGGGGGTTCTGCGTCGCCATGACGAAGAACGGCTCCTTGAGCTTGCGAATCTGCCCACCGGCCGTTACCTGCTTCTCCTGCATCGCCTCGAGCATGGCGCTTTGCGTCTTGGGCGTGGCGCGGTTGATCTCGTCGGCCAGCACGATCTGCGCGAAGATCGGCCCGGACATGAACTGAAACTGCCGCTGACCGTGCTCGTTCTCCATGATGACGTTCGTGCCGATCACGTCCGCCGGCATCAGGTCGGGTGTGAACTGGATGCGGTTGAACTCGAGATGCAGCGCCTGCGCCAGCGTGCGGATCAGCGCCGTCTTGCCCAGTCCCGGCACGCCTTCCAGCAGCGCGTGCCCGCCGACGAACAAACACGTCAGCACGCCGTCGATGATCTCCTCATGCCCGACGATCGCCTTGGCGATCTCGGCCTGCACCGCGCGATAGTCATGCCGGAACGCATCGGTCAACTGCCGCACCTGTGGATCGATCCCCGGAACATTTGCTGTCGCCATATCCATCCTTTTCATTCATTAAAGCATCGCCGCACACCGATGTCACTGTCCGCCACCCTACGATAATTCAAACGCCGCGCGGAATGAACCGCTTCCCCCGCCCGCGCCATTGCGGAAATCCAGTGATGGGCTTCGGCCAGGACAATCCGTTGGCCATTTCCATAAAACCATTGTGTATGACCGGGGAGGATTGTTATTATTTCTTGCCGCCTTGAATATCAGGGGGAGCCGGTTTCATGTCGGGAGCAAGGAGAGATCACGATGTCTTGTGTGCCATTTGTGCGGACATCCTTTACATTCAGTCTGATCGTGGGCATGACGGCGCTCATTCCCTTCCCCCAAACCGCCTACGGCATCACCCTGACTTTCGCGGATGCCGAAGGCGACGATGGGGTTTACCCGATTGCCCTTATTTCTCCATTTGACATGTCCGGTCCCCCTACCGCGGCCTTTCACGGCTTCACGGCAGGCGCCGACACAGGCTTGCTGGACACTGACCATAGCGGCGATGGAAATTACCTGGTGGGATATACCGATGCGCCGGTGATCGACTTCAGCACCGAAGTCGTGGTTTCCAGCCTGTTCATGTTCAATGAACTTGGCAATTGGGACAATGGCCCGGACGACCAGTATCTCGCCACACTGGAAGGCTGGCGAAACGGCGTGCTTCGATTCACCTACACGGCGCCCACCGCGGACTGGCAATGGTTCGAGGTGACCGTCGGCAATGCTCGCCCCATCAACCAACTGCGGTTCCATAACATGGCATATGTGGCGATTGACGACCTGACGCTCAATGACGCCGTCATTCCGGAACCGGCTTCGCTGACAGGAATGGCGGGGCTGATGGGAGTTGCTCTTCTTCACCGGCGGAGGAGGGCATTCCGCAGAGCGTGCCCCCCCATCCACGCTTTGCGGAATGCCCTTTAACCTAATTACACCACCTGGAGCCTCCGCCTGCGCGAGTGTTTCTTTTTATTCCGGGTCACTTGATTCGATGGTGAATCAGAATGGACAGACCATGACGGCCAACCGGGCAACCTCAGCGCCCCAGCCCTTTCCCTCCACGCACTGGTCCCTCGTCGAGGAAGCGGGGCAAAGCGACGCCATCTCCCGAAAACAGGCGCTGGCGGACCTTCTGCATCGGTATCTGCCCGCGCTGCGATGCCACCTGATCTTCGCGCGACGCATGGACGCCGATCTTGCCGACGATTTTCTCCAGGGTTTCACCACCGACAAGGTGCTCGAGCAGAACATCCTCTCCCGCGCCGAGCAGCAGCGAGGCCGATTCCGGAACTTCCTCCTGACCAGCCTGAATCACTACATCGCCAATCACCTGCGATCCGAACGCTCGTCCAGGCGATCCCCCGCGGCGACGACGCCCCTGGAGGAGGCCCTCATCGTCCCCACCGGGGCTAAAAGCCTCGCCGATCATTACGACATCGCCTGGGCCAGAGAGGTGTTGAATCAGGCGCTGGAGCGGATGCGCGAGGAATGCCGCCAGTCCGCCCGACCGGACATCTGGGGCGTCTTTGAAGGCCGCATCCTCAATCCCATTCTCCATCATGCTCCCCCGCGGTCCTACCGGGAACTGGTCGCGGAGCATCAATTCGTCTCCCCGTCGCAGGCGTCCAACGTCCTCACGACGGCCAACCGCATGTTCATACGCCTGTTGCGCCGCGTCATCGGGCGATACGCCTGCAACGACATGGAAATCGACCAGGAAATCGCCGATTTGCGGAAAATTCTGTCCACCAGCGGCGCAGTCTCGCGCCCCGCCGCGGGTAATTACCAATAGGATGAAAGAGTTCTTCAAGCCCGGCTTCGCGGTGGACGCCGAGTTGTATCGCAGCGACCCGCGCGACATCGCGCCTCTCATGGGGCTTGAGCGGGAGGAATACCGCCACTGGCACGACGATGAGCTTGCGGAAATCCTGCAACACCAGTTGCAGGCGCCGCTGCTGTTCGATCTCGCGGGCGTGATGGAAAGCGTGGACCTGACCATCCCCCGCGATGAGATGGCCGCGATCGGCAGCTTCGGGGAACTGCTTCAGCACTCCAGCCCGCCCCTGACGCTGTTGAAGCTGATGAAGGAGTTCGCCAAATCCAGCGACCGCGCCGGCGAGGCGCCGCTTCCCCCAGAAATCGCCACCGCGCTCTATTACGCCTCGATCGCGGCGGCGCTGGCGCGGCATGGGGAGCGGATCTCCCGTCTCACCCCCGACGAGCTGCACGACGGCCTGGAATGGGGGCTGCAACAACCCTGGTTGAACAATCCGGGCAACCCGCTCCGCGACCTCCTCGCCGAGGCGCTCGTGATTGTCCAGTGTATCCAGCGCGATTCGGACAGGCCCGACTCGCCCGACGAATAACGTCCGTTGTCATTCACAAGGCAAGGGATGCCGGCCTGTCAACGCATCCGGAAATGGAAGGTGAAACATGGCTGTCCCAAAAAAGAAGTCCGCCCCCGTACAGGATTCAAACCAGGCGGATCAACCGACGGCGAAAGACGAGCCTGCCTGCCGTGATTACAATCCCGAGGACGACAATTTCGCCACCGCAACCTACGTCGCGCAGCTCCGGGTGGGCAATGCCAGCGATATCGGCGGGGCGTGGGAACTGGCCCTCAACGGGGTTTACGGACACATCACCTGGGAGCAGGACGGCAACGGATACCTGAGTTCCGGCGGGATTCCCGTCGAGTTGATCGTCGAGAACGGCGTCATCGAGTCCTCCGCCTCCTGGGCGGTGGATAACAGGCCCGTGTTGTCCAAGCTGATGTCCCCCTATACCCGCATCACCAAGGTCGGCATCCGCGTGGAGGCGCTAAAGCCCCTCGGATCGGGCAGTTATGGCCCGGTCACCATCCAGTGGAACGCCTACAACGTCACCTATTACGACGCCATGGATGAAGCCACTCCCATCGAGTTGACCTGCGAACCTCCCTTTGCGGAGTTGATTCCAATCGCGGCGGCTAAAAAGGGGACACCGGGCACGATTGTTCCGCTGACCCGGAAGCCCATCGTCATTGTCCCCGCTCCCGACAACAACCAGACACGCGTCGAGATCAGCGGCGAGGTGGAGTTGGTCTCGAGCGATCCCGATCGGAGATTCCCTCCCGATCTGGGGGCATCGCAGATGATCTCCAAGGTGTATGTATGGACGACCTGACAGGATAAAATCAGGTGGTCGAGCGCGAAAATCACCCGGAATCGGGAAAAACGCGCTTGCGATTTTCCGCCGGCGATCGAAAATCAGTGCCTGCCATTTCGTGGATTTTCAATGAAGCGCATAGTGGGCGATCGTTCTGCCATGGGATTGCTTGACCGGGTCGGCCAGGGCAGGCCGCTGCCTGCGCGCAGCGCGGCTTCGGATGAGACTCGCGACACCGCGCCCGTGTCCTTTCCCCTCGTCGAGGGATATCAGGTCATCGAGCGCCTCGGCGCCGGGGGGATGGGGACGGTCTGGCGGGCGTGGCAGCTTTCCACCCGGCGGGAAGTCGCCCTCAAGCTTCTCAACTTCTCCGCCAACACCTCCGAAAAAGCCCGCCGGCGATTCGATCGCGAAGTCGAGGTCACCAGCCGGCTCCAGCATCCCGGCATCGCGCAAATCTACGACAGCGGCGTCCACCAGGGCATCTACTTCTATGCCATGGAGCTGATCGACGGCATGCCGCTCGACGCCTATACCCGGCAGAAGCGGCTCGACCCGCGCCGGCTGCTCGAGCTGTTCCGCAAAATCTGCCTCGCCGTCCAGCACGCGCACCAGCGCGGCGTGATCCATCGGGATCTCAAACCCTCCAACATTCTGGTCACCCCCGACGGACAACCCCACGTCGTGGACTTCGGGCTGGGCAAGGTGTTCGATGAGACCTCCCTCGCCTCGCACCTGCGCGACGACGCCCGGCGGAACACCATCACCCTCGACGGCGAGTGGGCCGGCACGCCCGCTTACATGAGCCCCGAGCAGGCCTCGCGCCAACCCGGACAACTCGACACTCGCACCGATGTCTATTCCCTCGGGATCATCCTCTACGAGCTGATTCTCGGTCGATCCCCCTACAATCTCACCGGCGGGAGCATCGCGGTCCTGCGGCGCATCGTCGAGGAGGACATTCCCCATCCGCGAACCATCCTCCCCTCGCTCGATCGGGACATCGAGGCGATGCTTCTGAAGGCGCTGACAAAAAACCCCGATCACCGTTACGACTCCGCCGGCGCGTTCGGGGAGGACATCGGCAATTACCTGGACGGTGAGCCGCTCGCGGCCCAGCGGGCGACGCCCCTCTACCTCGCCCGAAAAGCCCTGCGAAAATACCGCACCCCGCTCAGCATCGCGGCGGCGGTCCTCATCCTCGTGCTGGGGATCGGCGTCAACGCCTCGCTCCGCATCGCCCACGAACGCGACGCCGCCACCCTCGCCACCGAACGCGAACGCGAGCTGCGCGCCATCGCCGAGCAGCGGCTCGCCGAAAGCCTCGTCTCCTGGGGCGATGTCCTGCTCACCGAACGTTTCCCCGCCCAGGCGAGCGAGAAATACATCGAGGCGCTGTCGCTCCAGGAAAAGCACGACCTGAACCGCCTGTCCTCCAGGCTCGGGCTTCTCCAGGTCCATGATTTCGCGCCCGCGCCCCTGGTGACGCTGGAACTGACCGCCTTGTCCGATGGCGATCCTCCCCGGCGATCCATCCCGTCCTTCTCCGAAGACGGTCGATCCATCCACTACGCCACCGGCACCGGCCAGATCGTCACGGTCGATCTCGTCTCGATGCGCGTGACCCGCAACTCGAAATCATTCGCTGATTCCAGTCGATTCACACAATTCACGGCCGACCGGAAGCAGGTGGTCCGCCTCATACGAAACCGCGAGAATGACGCGCGGCCTGAAACGCCGCTTTACTGGCTTGCCCGGATAGACGTCACGACCGGAGAAGTGCTCCACCGCGTTCCGCTGCCGCATTCCCATTACCTTTTCATGGCCATCTCCCCCGACGGCGATCGCTGCGCGGTCTACGGCGGGTCGGTCCACGATGAGGACGGCTGGGACTACCGTCTCCAGCTCCACGATCTCACCGGCGGGCACACTTCCCAACCGCTGCTGGAGACGCATGTCGGCTACCCGACACCCCCCGCCATCGCCTTCTCCACGGATGGAAAATCGCTCCTCGTCGCCGGGGAATCGAATACGCTCGTCACCTATGACGCCACGACCGGTCACGAAATCCAGCGCGTGGAGCTGAAGAACTATTCGGCCGGGTTCAATTACGTCGCCTTCAGCGACGATCGACGCACCGCCCTCATCGCCGTGCGAGGACGCCTTCACACGATCGATCTCGACAGGGGCGAAGTGGTTCACGAACTGCATTCCGGACGGGCGACTGTCGCCGACCTCGCGGTCTCCCGGGATGGCAGGTACGGATTGAGCGGCGATATAAACGGAGAGGCGCGCCTGTGGGATATGCGGTCGGGAAAACCACTGCGCATCCTCCGCGGGCATTCCGCGCCCATCGAGTCGGTGCGGTTCTCCCCCGACGGCGGCTTGGCGCTCACGAGCGACAAAACCGGACGGATATGCGTCTGGCCGGTCGCTCAAAATGAAATCCGCCGCACGGTCGCGCATTTCGATCGACGGATCGAAACCATGACGATCTCCCCGGATTTCCGTCTTTTCGCCGTCACCACGGGCAACCGCCACGTCCATTTGCTCGACGCTGGTTCCGGGAAAACGCTCTGGTCCTTTACGATGCCGAGGACCGTCGGCGCCCTGTCGTTCGCATCGGACGGCATGACGATCGTCGCGGCGGACCAGACCGGCAACGTCGCGCGCATCGATGTGCTGAGCGGCCTGCCGATCAACGAATACCGGGTTGTCAGCCCGCGCGGTGAAATCCCGCGCCCGGACCGGGTCGTCCCCACGCGGACCGTCTTCTCCGACGATGCCCGGCTCGCCGTTCACTACGGCATCCGCGGCGCCGCGCTTTCGGACACGCATCGCGGGCAGCGCCGCCGGGTGCTCGAATCCCGCCCCACCACCGCCGCCTGCTTCACGCCCGACGGCGCCAGCGCGCTGCTCGGGGTGCTCCATCAGGGCGGCGAGATCATCCTGATCGATCTCGACTCCGGCTTATCACGATCCGCCAGGATGGACACGCATCCGATCCCCTCGGTCATGACGGTCTCTCCGGACGGGCGCTACGCTGCGATCGGACACGACGATGGATTCCTCGGACTGATGGACCTTCGCACCCTCAAGTGGCGCTGGCTGGAGGCGGCGCATACGAAAGCCATCAACCGCGTCCACTTCTCGGCCGACGGGAGGATGCTCCTCACCGGCGGAGCGGATGGAACGATCCTGCTGTGGGACGCTCTCCTCGGCCGGCGAATGCGGGCGATTGCCCACGATTCCTCGGGCGTTTCGGGAATTGCGATCTCCGGGGACGAGGATCGGCTCGTCGCCACCGCCGACGACGGACACGCCATCGCGGTGTGGGATCTGAACCGCGCCACGCAACTGGACGAGGCCCATCCGCGCGCCCTGGCCGCCATGCGGCAAATGCACGCGGCGCCGTCCGAAGCCGCGATCCGCGAACTCGCGAGCTGGCGCCGGCTTCGCCTCCAGCATGCCTGGGTCGGCCCGCTGATCCGCTCGATCGACGTGAACGATCAACCGTTCGATCCCGAAGCCCTCCTCGCCGACGCCCAGTGCTTCTGGATCGACGGCGACATCCCCCGCGCCAGGGACCGCTATCGCCGGCTGCTCCGAATCGAAAGCGGACCCGCCTTGCAACGATATGCCCAGCTTTGCCTCAATGCGATGGAGCGGGAGGAACCATGAGCGCACGCGCCCCCCTGCGCGGGTTTACGCTCATCGAGCTGCTCGTCGTCCTCGGGATCATTGCGGTCCTCGTCAGCCTGCTGATCCCCGCGCTGACCGCGGCGCGGATCAGCGCCTACGCGATCCGCTGCGCCTCGAATCTCCGGCAGATCGGTCTCGGCTGCCAGGTCTACATCACCGACTGGAACGGGCGGTTGCCGGTGAACTCCCGCACGCTGCGGGACGATCCGGCGGCGTTTCAGGCGGCATTGCCCGCGGGAACACGGGGCAGGATATGGGCGTTGCAGACGGGAGAGGGATCAACCTCCAACTATCAGTGGCCGGACGCGCTGGCCGCGCTCAACGGGTGGACGGGCGCGCGAACCATCGCCGCGAGATACGCCGCCGCGGAACACGACGAGTTCCGGCGCGTCACGCAATATCTCTGGTGTCCCGATGTCGATCAGTCCCGGCGCGATCCGGGCGTGTTCGTCTCCAGCTACGGCATGAGCCGGCGAATCGTGCTCAATCACCAGGTAAAATCGTCCGGCGCCCCTGCGTCCGCGGGCATGGCGGACTTCACCTATATCGACTACTTCGCGTACTCACAGGTCCGACACCCCCAGACGCTCGTTTTCCTTGCGGAATACAACTTCCGAAACGACAGCGCCGGGTTGTACAAAGTGGACAACAAGGCGCTGGGCAACGTGACGCTGTACAACAGCACGATCATCCCTCCGACGGTTCGGCACAAGGGGCTGAACTATCTCTTTTTCGACGGGCACGTCTCCCGACATCGCCGTCCGCCGATCGTCGTGCATAACAGCGACCCCGGTGTTTACGTCACTTCCGACGGGGACCGATACGTCATCACCGCCGAAGACTGCAGCGCCCTGGCCAACCTGGCGTCCAACTGATCCGGGCACAGGGCGCGCCCCTGCGTGCCGGTTCGCCGCCAAAACCCCGCAAGCGACTGCCGTCCCGTCCTATTGCGGGCCTTGCACGGCCTCCATGGTGTTCCAGGTGTGGTTGTTGATGCTGGAGTCCGTGTTGGGGTTGTAGTTGGCGTCGTTGGTGAGGATGTAGTCTCCGGCGCCGTTGCTGTAAACGTGATTGTAGTTGTTGGGAAGCTGCACGCTCGTGCCGCTGTCGGGAGTGGTGTAATCCTCGACGCCACGGATGGAGTTGATGACCTTGCGGTGGGTTTCATCCTGTATGGCCTGCCGCCGATTGTATCCGTCGGTGATCATTTTACTGATCTCGGCGTTGGATTTGGCAATGATGCGGCTGCGGTCGGCGGCGCCCTTGGCGGCGATCTGGTTCATCTTCATGGCGTGATCGTCCTTCATCCGCTGCCACTCGGGAGTGGTGCGCACGGAATTGGCGATCGCCATCAGCAGCGGCATGTTGGCGTCCAGTTGACCGGCCGGGGCGCGATAGGACACGTTCGGCTCGATGCTCCACCAGATTTGCACGCCCAGTTCCGTCTCGGTCCCGAGATATCCCGCGCCGAAGACAAAGAGCTGATCCCACTTCCTCCCCTCATGCTCGTAAGCGCAGGTCGCGCCGTAGACGAAGGCGTCGGCGAAGTTGCGCATCCCGCCGCCCATCATCTGCGACTGCTGGTTCATCTGTGCCTGCTGCTCCTTGATCGGCTGGAGCTGGCGTTGCAGAATCGCGGTCAGCTCGGGAATGACGACGACATCCCGAACCTGGATGTCGGTCGCGCCGGGATAAGTCTGGGAGATGCCTCTGCGCTCGATCCAGGTTTTCCATTCGTTGGCGTCGTTGGGCATGTAGAGCACGGGCATCCCGCCGTCGGCGGCGCCTTCGGCGGGGCGCTTCGCGCCGAACTGCCGCATCGCCATCGGCGAAGGCCGGAAGTCCACCGCCCCGACGCTCGGACCGATGCGCACGCAACGGCCGTCGGGCGCGGTGACGGTGATGTCCTGGCTGGGTAGAATCTTGAAAAAGTTCGGGCCGGCCCACCACCCGCCGCCTTCAACCTTCCAGTCGGCCGGCGCCAGCACCGTGTGCGACTTCATGTTGTTCATGCCCGGATCGGACAACACATGTTGCTTCATGGTGATCGCCCCCCCGCCCGGATCACCCCCCTCCCCGCGCGCGGGAACCATCGCGGACAAAAGCACAACCAGCGTGACGACCAGCGAATGACGACCATCGAACAACACGGGAACCTCCTCCGGATTTCGGATTCGTGTGAACGGAAAAGTGTACCCTCGTGAAAACCGAAAAGGTACATCCATTTGAAATTCCGATCCCCCGAAGCCCCCCGCCCCGCAAAGCGGCCCGGCGGACGCGACCGGCGGACACCACGCCGGCCCTGTTTTCCGTCCTCGACGCAAAACGGTAAAGTTGATGCCCGCATGATCCAACGATCCCAACCCATCTTCGCCGTGAGGGATGTCCAGGAAACGATGGCGTTCTATCAGGACGTGCTCGGATTCGAGAACCCCTGGTTCTGGGGCGACCCCGTCACCTTCGGCGGGATCGGGCTGGGCGACATCCAACTGATGTTCAACCGGCAGCCCGAAATCGCCGCGCGCATCGAAGGACATCAGCATCATTTCTTCGCCGAGCGCATCGACGAACTGCACGCCCGGCACGTCGAGCGCGGCGCGAACGTGATCGAGCCGATCGGGAACAAACCCTGGGGCCTGCGCGAATACACCGTGCGCGACCCCAATGGCTATCACCTTCGCTTCGGCGGGCCGAAGTCCTACGAGAAACCGCCCACCGCGCGCGACACCCTGCCCGCGCATATCCACATCGAGAATCGGCTTGCAACGGTCGAGGAATACGCGGAACTCACGCGATCGGTGAAATGGACGGACTCGGCGAAACATCGCGAGGGGCTTTCGCGGTCGATCCTCGGCGTGGTCGCGATCGACGCCCGCGACAACCGGGTCGTCGGCATGGCGCGGGCCATGGAGGATGCGCCTGCGTGGTACAGCATCTGGGATGTCGTCGTCCATCCCGCGCACCAGTCCCAGCGCATCGGCACGGCGATGCTGGAAGCCCTGATGCAAGCCCTGCGTCAGCGCGGTCCGGCGGGGGCGTGGGTCTTCCTCTTCACCTTCAGCCCGGGGTTTTACGCTCGGCTGGGCTTCAAGGACGGAACCTGCACCATGTGCCGGCTGTGATCTCGGGAATATCCCCGACTTCGTCTGCTCGCAGGCGCGCCAGGGAACGTCCGACAATCATGCCGGCCGATAAAAGCGCCGCTCCTCCGCCCGCTCCCGCCTCCGCGCCGGCGTCGATCCGGGCGACGGCATTTTTCCCCTCCGCCGATTTGCCCCGACCGGAAGCGAATCGTATTTCCCTCTCTTGTCAGACCCGTCGTTGATCCGGCGCTGCGCGGCGCCCAACGGTGGACATGGGGAAACGGAGGAGAGACCAAATGCATTGCACGATCGATCGAACCAGGAATATGCCGGGGTGCGTGGTGTCGGATGGGCAGGAGGTTCCGGCGGAAGCGGCGCGGATGATGAAGTACATGCGAAGCATGTTCCCGCGTCTCCAGGACCGCAGGCGTCTGCCGCGCCTGTCGTACAACGCCGCGGGCGCCATCGCGGGAACCGAAGGCGCGCAGGAATTCTGGTCGCATGACATCAACGCCTACACGATCGGATACGTCAGCGTGAAGCCGATCCAGTGCGGCGTGGACGGTCCGGTCACGCTCGATCTGCCCAACGGCGCGCGCCATGAAACGCGTGGCCGGGTCATGCGCTGTCGCGAATTCGCTCCGGGCTGGTTTGAGGGATACATCGCGTTCAACACCAGCCTTCCCATCGAAGTCATCAACATGGTGAAGGAACTGGGCGCCGAAGACGAGCAATGAGACGGAATCCACCGGCATGAAGGATGGCGGCGCTGCCGCTCCCGTCCTACGGGGGCGGCGCCGGCCTATCCTTCATCAGGCTCCAGGTCCACGTCGCAGTTCAACTCGTTGCACAGCGATTCGAGATCGAGACGAAGCCGCCGCAACGGCGTCCCGACGGGGACCGTGAGCGACATCTCCGTCATGAACAGCGGCGAGCCTGCGAAGGCGGCGGACTCCTGCCAGGCGCCAAGCTCCTCGATGTTCACCGCGTGCGACCGCAACACGCCCGTCAACCGCGCGACGATGCCGGGCTGATCGGCGGAGTACGTCTTCAACCGGTAACGCAACCCGGCGGGTGGATTCGCCGTCGAGGTCTGCGGCGTGACGGTGAGGCTGAGGCCCATTTGCCCGCCGACGGAGGGAAAATCGCGCGACACCGTCGCCGCCACATCCTCGGCGATCTCCATGAGGATCATCAGCGCGAACTGCCCGCGAAGATTGACCATGCGGGAATCCAGGATGTTCCCTCCCGCCGAATGAATCCGCGCCGTCAACTCCCCGACAATGCCGGGGCGATCGGGACCAAGCGCCGAAATGATGAGCTGTGCCATAAGAAGCCTCTCCTTCGAAGAACGCAGGCCACTGTACGGCGGCGGCCTTCCCGAGGGAAGGACGGTTTCCCGTGTCTTTTCCCGTCTTTCCTCCATCCCGCGCGTGCGTGCGGAAGACCATTGGCTTACGCTATGTGAACGATGACCTCACTCGATCACCCTGACATCGTTCGGCGGCTCAAGTCGTTCCAGCGGCAGGTTCGCGACCTGATCATCCAGTCGCGTTCCCACACCAACCTTCACGCCGTCAACCGCTCCAGCGCCGCCGACACGATTTACGCCATCGACACCGTCGTCGAGCCGATCCTCGAATCCTTCTGCGAGGAGTGGGGCAAAACCACGCCGCTGGTGCTGATCGCCGAAGGTCTTGAAGGCCCGGACGGAGCGGAAGTGGACCACCGGGTCTTTCCCCATACCGCAAGGGAGGAGGATGCGGTGATCCGCGTCATCGTCGATCCCATCGACGGCACGCGGGGGATCATGTACGACAAGCGTCCGGCGTGGGCGCTGGCGGGCGTCGCGCCCAACAAGGGACCGCAAACGCGACTGCGCGACATCGAGGTCGCGGTCATGACGGAACTGCCCACCAGCAAGATGGGCTTCGCCGACGTGCTCTGGAGCGTCAAAGGGCAGGGCGCCCATGGTGAGCGCGTCGAGCTTCACACCGGTCACGCCTCCGCTCTTTCCTTTCAGCCGTCGCAGGCCGACCGGATCGACCACGGCTTCGCCATGGTCAGCAACTTCTTCCCCGGCACCAAGGTGCTCGCCGGCGAGTTGATGGAACATCTGGTGCGGCATCTCATCGGTCCGGCCGATGTCACCAGGGCCACCGTCTTCGAGGACCAGTACATCTGCACCGGCGGACAGTTCTACGAGCTGATCGTCGGGCACGACCGCTTCAACGCCGACCTCCGTCCCCTTTTCTATCGCCTTCAGAATCAACCCGAGGGATTGTGCTGCCATCCTTATGACTGCGCCACGCTTCTCATCGCCGAGGAGGCCGGCATCCTCATCACCGACGGATTGGGCAATCCCCTCGACGGCCCGATGGACGTCACCACCGGCCTGAGTTGGGCGGGCTTCGCCAACGCGCGACTCCGCGATCGCATTCAACCGCTGCTGACCGATTTCCTGCAACGGGACAAAACCGCGCGATGATTCAATTCTCCGGCGCGTCGTCCCGAAGGCGCACCCCCAGCACGTTGGCGATCGGCCGCTCGATGCTGAGCGGAATCGCCAACGTCGATCCATCGCTCGGACGATTCATCACCCGCAACCCGCCTTCCGATTCATCCTCCATCACCAGCGTCGTGCTGCCCCCGCCGTCGAGGTTCATCGCCGCGAAGCACCCCAGCCGTTCAAACTCCACCGACAGTTCCGCATAGGTCATCCCGACCGAAAACCCCTTTCGCCGGCCGTCCACCACCAGGAGGGTGAGCTTCGTCCCCTCCCGGTTCACGCCCACCGCGGTGCGCGGATGACGATCCTGGTTCCTGGATTTCACCGCCGCGCCGTTGCGGATCAACCACTGATTTCCCGCAATCGCCTGCCAGGAATCCGGAGGGAAATCCTCGAATGCATCGATTCGCGCCCGACCGGATTTTCCGATCACCAGCATCGGTCCCGGCCTGCGGTCGGACCAGATTCGCCCGTCGCTCACCGCTCCGCCCAGCACGTTCGCCGCGTTCCCCGGAAAATATTTGATCTTCTGCCCCATCCGCTCGCGTTCGTCGCGGACCTGGAAGAAATCGCCGTTGACCGCCACATGGAACTGGTGGCGCTGCGCGACGGTTTTCACTGTCGCAAGCGTCGTCTCCCAAGGCCCCGGCCCGTCCGGATCCTCGCCGCCGGGCGTCACCAGCACCGACACGCGCGGATCGGTCAGATCGACCGTGACCACATGCAGTTGCATCGGTGGATCATCGCGCCGCTCATGCTCGTAGGTGATCGGTCGGCTCGGTCGCGACGGAGCGGGCGCCTCGCCCCACAGCGGAACGGATGTCAGCGCAAGATAGGCGAAAATCAGGATGAAAATCCGGTTCATTCGCGTCATGGTAGACATTCGCCCCGCCTCGGAACAGCATTTTTTGGTCAACCCGATCCCCGCCGACAGACTGGTGCGGCGATCAATCTTCAAAAATCCCGCGCGCACGCGCTGTCGCGCCGCGACGATCCCGATACATTGCCCCACGTCATGATATTCCACACAACGAACGCGCTCGCGGAGGCTTCCGCCCCGGAAGGCGAACTGCATCGGCTTCTCGGCCGTCTCGATCTCGGCCGGACGTTTTACGAAACGCCGATGAGCGGATGGATTCTCCTCCTCGCCGGCATCGCCACCGGCGTGGTGGTCGGAAAAATCGTCCACACGACCCTGCGCGCCGCCGCCGCTCGGTTCCGGCAACGCGGCTGGGCGATGCGGGAGATGATCTGCCTCGACGCCGCCGGACCGACGCACCTGCTGCTGATCGCCATCGGACTGACCATCGGGCTGGCGCCGATCGTCATGACCGCCAACGTCCGCGAGTTCACCACCCGCGTCCTGGCCTTCCTCCATATCGTCGTCCTCGGCTGGTTCCTGTTCAACCTGGTGGATCTCGTCGATCTCGTGCTGCGCCGGTTCACAACCCGCACCCAGTCCGCGCTGGACGACCAGATCGTTCCATTGATACGCAAGACGCTGCGACTGTTTCTCGTCGTGGTGTTCATGCTGTTCACCGCGGAAAACATCTTCGGGGCGGACATCACCGCCTGGCTGGCCGGGCTGGGGATCGCGGGATTGGCCGTCTCGCTGGCGGCGCAGGACTCGATCAAAAACCTGTTCGGCTCGATCACCATCTTCCTCGATCGCCCCTTCGCCATGGGCGACCGCATCATCTTCGACGGACACGACGGGCCGGTCGAGGAAATCGGATTCCGATCAACCAAGGTGCGCACGCTCACCGGGGAAGTGTTGACCATCCCCAACTCGCGATTCATCGACAACAGCGTGTTGAACGTCTCCCGCCGGCCCAGCATCCGAAAGACAATGAACCTGCGGCTGCCCCATCACACCCCGCCTGACAAGGTCGAGCAGGCCGTGCGGATCATCAAGGACATTCTCGCCGAGCCTGAAATCGCCGTGGGATGGGACGCGGCCAAATCCCCGCCTCGAGTCGCGTTCGACAATGTGACCCCGGACAGTCTCAACATCGTCATCTTCTACTGGTTCAGCCCTCCCAACTGGTGGGACTACCTCGATCACGCGCAGCGGTTCAACCTGCGGCTGATGCGGCGGTTCGCCGAGGCGGGCATCGAGTTCGCCTTCCCGACGCAGCGCATTCATCTGACCGATGGAAACAAGGGGGATCGGACGATGGACCTGCCCGACGGCGGGTCTGAAGACCCGTCGGCCGATGAAATCGGAACCGGGTGAATGAAACCCCTCAACGAGGATCAGCTTTCCTGCGCCGCCGGAGCCTTCGTCCACTTCGCCGCGGCCAGCGCGCACAGATCCTCCGCCGCCGCAAGTTGAGCATCGTTGGCGTTGACCAGCAGCGTGATCCGCAGCGCCTTGCGGTTCCATCCAAGCATGTGCTTGTAATAAGCCGCGGGGTTTGGAGTGTTGACGGCGTCCAATTGCTCGACAATCAGCGTCGAATGGCTTTCGCGTTTCAGCGAGAAGGCGTTGGATTCCTCATCGGTCGGGGGCGTGAACAGCCCGGCCGACAATGCCTGTTCGAGCGCGTCGGGCGTGTAAATCTGAATCTTGCCGTCCCGCAGATCCTCCATGGCGAAGACCTGCATCCGGTATTTCCCGTCCGCGACGAAAAACTGCACCGCCTGCTGCCCGGCGGTCTGCACCGCGTGCGGGGAAAGTGTGAACAACGCCCGGGCCATCCGTTTCCAGATGTCGGCGTGGTGACTGTCGGTTTCCGTCTCGCAGGCGGCCAGATGCCGCTCGACGTTCAACCGATCCTTGGCGCCCAGCTTGGCCAGAAATGCATCAAAATCCGCAGGGCTGCTCAATGCCTCTCGGGCGCTCAGCAGGGCAGTATTGCCTTTCTTGGTCATATTCATCCGTTTCCAACGCTCGCCGGCAACGCCGAAGGGATTCTCTCGGGCCTGGGAAGACGTTTGTGGGGAATCGCGGCGACATGGGAGTCGATCCGCGGCGGCACGGAAGAGTCTCTCCCTCGCCCGTTCGCCATGAACAATCTTAGTCTTGAATCGACCTATCGACAAGCGCGCCCCGTCGGCGGGTCATTCGTCACGCCGGGAACCGGAGATTCGGATGGAACGGGAACAAACCCCTTCGGCGAGGATTTCGACATGCAGACAGTCGCGCGGAAGCAGCTCGCGCACCCGGCTCGGCCACTCGACCACCACCACCCCGCCCTGCTCCAGCAGCTCGGAAAATCCAATCCCCTCGAAATCCTCTGCCCCGCCGACCCGGTAGGCGTCGAGATGATACACCGTCAACCGACCGGCATCGTAGACGTTCAGCAGAACGAACGTCGGGCTTGACACCCCGCGCGCCTCTCCTCCCAATCCGCGCACCAGCCCCCGCACGAACTGCGTCTTGCCCGCGCCCATCTCCCCTTCGAGCGCGATGCACTCTCCGCCGCGCAGTTTCGCCGCCAGCGCGCCGGCGAGCGCTTCGGTCTCGGCGACGCTGTTGGATGGATGCGTCCCGATCACAGCGAATGCTCCCAGCCTTGCGGCGCCAGCGGCGTGCGCCGCCCGTCCCGATCGAGGTAAACACCCGATCCCTCGATGACTGTTCCCACCGCATGTGCCCAATCACCAAAGCTCATCGATGGAGCGGTGAACAGCAGTTCATAATCCTCCCCGTCATGCAGCGCGTGCTCCAGCGCGGTCCGTCCATCGCTCCGCTCCGCGATCGCGTCCTCATGCACCGGCACCAGGTCCGCGTCGATGACGATACCCACGCCGCTCTGCTCGGCGATGTGACGCGCGTCGCGAGACAGGCCATCCGACAGATCGATCATCGCCGACACGCAACCGCTTCTGCCCAACTGTTGGCCCAGAAAAACGCGCGGCTCGAACGTCATGTGCCTTCCCCGCAAACTCCCCCCCAGCGGTCCGGTCACATACACCGTCTCCCCCGCCCGGGCGCCGCGGCGGGTGATCGGATCGATCCCCCCGCTTCTGCCGAGAATGGTGACGGTGACGACCAGTTTCCCCTCCCACGAGCCGGTGTCCCCGCCGACGACGGGGCACTGGTGGCGATCGCCCGCATCGCGCAGACCGAGATACAGCTCCTTCGCATAATCCCCGCTCACTCCGCGCGGCAGCGCCACCGTCGCGACCGCCGCCGCCGGCAGGCACGCCATCGCGGCGCAGTCGGACAGGTTGCGGTTCATCGCCTTCGCCCCGATCTGTCGGGGCGAATGAATCCGCGAGTCGAAATGCACGCCGTCCAGCACCTGGTCGGCCCCGACCAGCAGCAATTCCTCCCCCGGCCATTTCAACACGGCCAGGTCGTCCCCCGGCCCGAGCGAAACGCGATCGGAAGAAAGGGTCTGGGCGCGAATCCAGTTAATCAGATCAAACTCGCCGGGCATGGTGGACGATTAGAGAGCGCCGCGCGCCCGGAGGCAAGACGCCGCCGCGCCCTATCGCGCCAGCCGATCCCGAATGGTCTCCCAGGCGACGGGAGGATCGCCCTGGTACAAGGTCGAATGATCCCCCGGCAGAACCACGAAATCGTCCACGCCGGCAAGGCGCGTGCTGTCGATCGACACCGGTCCGTCGCCGCCGGTTTGGATCGACCGCACGCGATCCGCGAGCGCGTCGAGGCCCTGTCGGCAATGGACGACGCCCCACCACGATTCCGCCTTCGCTGGAATCCGACTCGAGGCCGCGTCGAGGCAATCCGCGACAACCCCCGCCGCCGGATGCCGCTCCCCGGCGATGATGGTGTACTTCACTCCCTCCCGACGAGGCAGTTGATCGAGCCGATCGAGAAACGCCGAACGGGGATGCAGATCGCGCCCCGCCTCGCCAAGCCCGTCCATAATCATCCACGCCGGATGCCACGACGGCTCGTTTTTCCAGAGCATCCAATGCTCCTCGATCTCCAGCGCCAATCGCAGGCTCGCCCACTTCGATCCCGCGTTCGGCGGGGCGATCAGGATGAGGCGATCCACCCCACCGGCATAGTCCGGGCCTTCGAGATAAGCGCGGACGACAAGGGAACCCATGCTGTGAGCGAGAATGTTCAGCGAAAGCGACGGATAGGCCTCGTGTAGCGCGGTGAACTGCCGCTGCAAAAACATCGTGCTGTCGGCGAGGGGTTGATCGCTCGGATAGCTGAAATAGGCGACCTGGCGCCCCTCGGCGGCGAGTCGCTCGGCCAGGGAAGACCAGTGCGCGCGGGTACAGTCGAGACCATGGACGAGGATCACCATCGGCCGATTCGGATCGATGCTTGGGGGCATGTACAGGCCGTAAAGCCGATTCTGGTCGGCGGCCACGTCGGGAACGACGACGCTGGTGAACACCCGGGCGGCCGACTTGGCTTGCGCGACGTTCCGCGGAAGCCGCTCCACATCCACGCGAAGGATCAGCGCGTCGTCTTCGATGCGCAGATCAAACCCTTTTCCCAGGGAGGCGTTGAGCGCCTCGATGACGATCGATCCGCGCAGCCCGGTGAAATCGATCTCCGCGCCCGGCCAGCGCACCGCGGGCAGATCCAGTTCCCGCATCAGCTCCGCCGACAGCGCATCCACGCTCAGCCGCCCGTCCTCGAGCGGAAGGCGCAGCTCGCGCTCCGCCGCCGCCGCAACCGCCGTCATCAGGCAGATCACCCCCGCCAGAAAAGCCGCCAGCGCTCGTATCAGACATCCATCCACGATCCCTCCTTTCGGACACGGGAAACCATTCTACCACCATCGCCCACGACAGGCGACGAAAACAAAACGACTCCCGCCTGAACGGAAAGACGAAGTTTCGACAAAAACGGCGGTGTCAAACTATTGCCCCCGCCCTCTCTTTTTCGTAAGTTTCCGACATTACATGATCGGTTTGAATGGATTGACCCTGCAGGCAACACCCGCCCATGGCGGCCGGACCATATCCTGTCACGAACAAAAGACGTCGAAGGCGATGACGCCCGGCGTCGGTGAGGACTGAATGCGGATCATCATCTCAACATCCCCCGGGCCTCACGTGCCCACAAACAACCTGAGCTACAAGTTCCAGCGACTCCGCGAAAAACTCCGGCACGCGATCACCAGCGGCGAGTTGTCGGGCAAGCTCCCCGGCGAGCGCGTGCTGGCGCGACGGTTCCATGTCAACGCCAAAACACTGAGCAAGGCCTTGACCGATCTCGCGGCCGAGGGACTGCTGGACCGCAGCGTCGGACGCGGAACCTATGTCAAAGGCCACGCCCCCGCCCCCACCTCCGCGAAACGCTGGCTGTTGCTGTGCGATCCGCAGGATGAATCAAATGACCTGGTGCGAAAGGTGCAGGCCGCTCATCCCCTCTCCCAGATCGCCGGCGAACGCCTGTCGATGCGCCCCAGCTTTCTCAACCAGTTCAACCTGGTGATCGACTTCGCCAGTTCCACACCCGAGCCGTTTCTACGCGACCTGGCGGTGCGAAACATTCCGGTCATCGCGGTCGGACGGGAACCCAGAACCTACTCGACCCATTCGGTGACGATGGATCGCGCCCTGGGCGCGTTCCATCTGGCGCGCGACCTGATGCTCGGCGGGCACGCTCGCATCGGGGTGATCGAAGATCGCGGCAACACGCTGATCTGCGATTCCCTCCGTCGCGCCGCGGCGCGCTATGCTCCCGAGGCGACCATCGACGCGGGGTATGCCTCGGAAGCCGTCTCGATGGTCGAGCAGGGCATCACCGCCCTGATCTGCGACTCGGCGCCCTCGGCGAAACGGACGCGGGACGCGCTGACCGAAGCGAAATGGAACGCCCCGGATCGCGTGTCGATCGCGGCCGTCGGATACCTTGACGGCGAAGCCCCCTGCAACGGATATTTCCTCCGTTCCCACGAGATGATCGAAACAGTGCTCCAACTGGCCGAAGACGCCTCCACACACCGCCCCGCCACGCTCTGGCTCACGGGACGATTCATCGACATGGGCACCATGTCCGCCCTCCGCACCCCACCGAACCCGCCCCAACCAACGCCCTCCCGACAACATCCCCTGCTGACGACCGGGGACGTGGCGTAAAAAGCGGGGACAGCATTGACACGGATACGAACTATTCATCGCCCCAGAGAACGGGCGCCTCGGTCGGGTCGTTGAGTCGGGGCACGAAGCGCCACAACGGCGAGGGTTTTAACCTGGTCACGTTAACGGCCGTCGCGTTGTAGTTTACCTTGCCTGTGCCTTTGGACAGGGTTTTGATCGGTGCCTCGGCAGCGAACTTCACGCCGTCGGCAACGGTGAAGAATTCCACGTTAAGCGGTTGACTGCTGGCGAACGTCGATTCCCCGGTAAAGGTGCAATCAATGTACGCCGACCGGCCGTTGGCCCACAAAAGCGAGGGGCGCAGCTTTACGTCATAAAACTGGCAATCGACAATCGTGTTCCAGCCGTGACGAAACAGACCGGTATTGTCCTTGGCCGCATCCTCCGTCAGCGATCGATCCGGCAGGTCGCACTGCACGAACGTGCAGCGCTGAAACTTGATGCCGTAATCGACCTTCTTGAGATTTCTGAAGTTCGACCGTACAAGCATGCAATCGGTCAACTCCCATTTACTGCTGAAGCCGTTATTATAGAACCATCCGCCGGATTTGGTGAATTTGCAGTCAATGAAGACCGCATACGATGCGGCAATGGTAGCCGTATACTCGCACTCGATCGTCACACCCGTCAAGATGACAGGACGCTCGGCAGTACCCTTGATCTCCAGCCGTCCATGCGATGCACGAAGCGTTCCACCCTGCAGTACCATGCCCGGTTGAATGAGCACCTGGGCCTTTTTCCACTCACCGCCGCGATTGTTCTTTCCGTTCCCCAGTTGGATGACACCATTAATCGTGAACCCCGCTCCATCGTCCTTCCACGTGCCCTCGCCTTCGACGAACTTGCCGGGGAACTCCAGTTTCTTCGGCTCGAGCTTGCCGGCCGCGCGCTGCGCGGCTGCTTCATAGCGGGCGCGTTTGGCGGGGTCGGCGCCGGTGTTGATTGGGTCGGTGTAGAGTGCGACGGCGTCGGTGAGCATGCGCGCGTTGCCCAACTGGATGCAGGCATCGACATGGCTGGCCAGCGCCTGTTCGGCCACCTTGACCAGGCGCGCATTGATCGCCGGCGGCGCCTCCGCCATCGTCAGTTCGGCCTGCGCGAACGATGCCGCCTGCAGCGCCCAGCCGCGAGCCGCAAGCTCTTCGGCATGACGCGCGACCAATTCCTCCTCGACAATGCCCGCCGCATGGAGTTGGTCATCGGTCACGCCCGCGTGCTTGAGCCGCCTGATCTCGCGCAGCAGGAATGCGGCGCGGGCTTTTGTGTCGGCGGCCAAACCGGCAAGTTCGAGCTTCACGCGCTCGCTGGGCTCGATCAACGGCGGGTCATCCGGAAAGAGCGCCGCGAACGCATCGGCGATTGCCAGCGCGGGCGCGGCGGATTTCTTGCCCGCAGCCGTCTCGTAGGATCGCCGCAGGATTATCTTTGCCTCATCCCGCAGCGCGGCCCCCTCATCACCCACCGCGGTGACGGCCTCCGTGTCCAGCAGCACCCGCGCGGCCTCCAGGGACTTGCCTGCCCGCTCGAGCGCGGCCGAGTACGTGCGGGTGACCTGAAGCAGAACCCGCCTGGCCTCGTCGACCTTTGGATTGCCCACACTCGCGGTGTTGGCGTTCAGATAAGCAACCAGGGTGTCGATCGCAGCCGGATAATCCTTTTTCCGAACCGCAACCTTCACGCTGTCCAACGGATCGGCCGACGCCACCTGTGCAAGCAACCCGTTGCTGCACACAAGCGAGTAACCGAGAACGAATACAATCAACTTGCGCAAGGTCGTCATGGCCAGCATCCCTGATTTGAGCGATGTGCAAAATACTGGGCGTCGCCACCATACCAACGAAACGTGAATTGGGGACATGCCCCTGAAGCCACCGCCTCTTTTGACAGACAACCCACCCGATCAGGCCGGCTTTTAGCAGAGTCCGGCGATGCATGTCAATCTCTTTCGCCACCCAAATCCAGCCAGATAGTCATTTTCGCTATTGACGTGAATGGTACGCATCCGGCATGAATAGCAGAATAGCACCCTACCGAACCCGCTCCAACCAACGCCCTCCCGACAACATCCCCTGCTGACGACCGGGGACGTGGCGTAAAATCCACATTATTTTTCACTTGATCTGGCTCCAACTGTTGCCCCATGGTGGCATCGCCACAGGCGGGGGGGGTGTTTTACCTCGGAAGGGAGAATTCAATGAGTCGATTAACCGAAGTATGCGTCATCGCATCAGCGATGGCCTTGGCTGCCCCATCCATCACCTCCGCCGTGAGCGTCGCGCCCGGAGAAACAGTTCTCCCTAACCGGGGCAAAGACTTTTACACACCGGAAGGGGAACCTGTCGACATCTTTGCCGGCCTGACAAAAATCGACGAGCAATCCTTCGCCTTCGCGGAACCGCTCATCCCCAATCCGGACGCGCCGGACCATCTCATCGAAATATATGAAGGGGCAAACATGTCCGGCACGCTGCTGGTCAGTGTGTACCGCGATGATTCGGACGGCACGCTCGCCTTTCTTTACGATGTCACCGAAACCGGAATCTATCACGGCGGCGCCTCCCCCTTCACGGTTACCGGCTACGGCGAATTCGCCGTTGATGGCATTGGACACTTTGACGACACCGTAGGCTACCTCAGCCGCTCATCGGATGGTGAAGCGTTGACCTTCACCAATGCCGATGGACAGGGCGCCCCGCCCTACCTGTTTGTTCGCACCGACGCAACGGAGTATGACACCAACGGAACGGTCACCTATATCGGCTTGCGCGAAGTCGATTTCCTCGTTTACTGGCCAACCAGCCCCGCCGTGATGGAAGGCGTCTTCCAGCCCACCGCCGCCACTCCCATTCCTCTCCCCGTCGCGGCGTGGACGGGATTGGGAACGCTCGCGATGCTCGGCATCCCCTCGCTGCGCGGGAGGATCCGTCAGCGCAGGGAAACCTGACTCCTCCCCGATCAGCTTGTCGATCCGGCCTTGCCCCGCGAAGCGATCATGTCCCGCCGCGACGCAGCGGCGCCAGCAGCGCGATCATTTCCGCCGCGGCATCCGCGGCGCTGACGCCCGCGTGCCCGTGGCTCCCGCCGATGCGAGCACGCGCCTGCTCCTCCGTGTTCGTCGTCAGCACTCCGAAGATCACGGGCACGCCCGTCTCGATCGCCACCTGCTGAATCCCCCTGGCCGCCTCTCCCGCGACGAAATCGAAGTGCGGCGTGTCGCCCCGCACAACGCAGCCGAGGCAGATCACCGCCGCGTAGCGCCTCGTTTCCGCCAGTGCCTTCGCCGCCACCGGCAATTCAAACGCCCCCGGCACGCGATGCGCCTCCAACCGCGAATCGTCCATCCCGATCTCGCGCAGCCGCCCCAGGCAGCCGGCCAGCAGTTCGTCCACCAGCTCCGCGTTGAACCGCGCCGCGATCACCGCGACCCGCGCATCGGACGGAAGCGTCACCGAAACCGGGGAAGGTATTTTTCGACTCATGACATCACTTCGGCAAAACCCACCGCAGGCCGCGGGCACGCCCGCGCCATTCCCAACGACAACCCCCTTCGTCTCACGGACTCCAGCGCGCGGACCGGATCGCGAAATCCTTCTCGAACTCCGCCTCGCCGGGAGCGGTCGAACCCGTCGAGCATCCCACCCAGTTCGTCGCGCCGGGCGGAATGCGAAGGGTGTGGTGAAACGTGTGCCCGCCCCACGTCTCGGCCACCGTCGCGATGATGATGCGATCGGGATGCGCGTTCCACACGAGTTTCTCCGTCCCCGTCTTGCCGCACGGCTTGCCGTCGATCACCGTCACATAATCCCCCGGCGTCAACGTCCCGTCGGCCGACGCCTCGTCGCGCGCGCTCGACGCGCATCCGCCCGCGATCAGACCCGTCACCATCACCACCACGCCGATTCGCCACATAAGATCGCCTCCCAATGGTTCTTCCCGGATCATACCAGATCATCCCCCTCGACACCGAATCCGCGCGCCGGCTATCGCGTCGGCTTCTCTCCCACTACCTTATCCTCATGCTCTCGGTCTCCCACCGACTTCTGCCCGCCTTGCAACTCACGCGGATGGCGCTGGTGTTCACCGCCATCGCCGACAGCCTGTGCGGACTGCTGCTGCTGGCGCAGCATCGCGCCGACCGTGCCGGCGATCACTTCCTTCAGCACCTGAACTGGATCCAGGTGATCGCGATGGCTTTCGTCTCGGTCGGTCTGTACGGATACGGCATGAGCCTCAACGACATCATCGATCGGCGGCGCGATCAGCGGCTCGCGGCGCATCGCCCGCTGCCCAGCGGACGCATCGATGTGCGAACCGCCCATGTCCTGTGCTTCCTCCTCGGCCTGCTCGCCTTGTTCGCCGGCGCCGTCCTCGCCTCGCAGTCGTCTCCCGGCAGTGGATGGATGACCATGCTCCTGATCCTCTGGTCCGGAATGCTCATCACCTTCTACGACACCGCCGCGAAGTATCTCGTCGCGCCGGGATTGCTCACGCTCGGTCTGATCCGCTTTTTTCACGCCACCATCCCCGCGCCCGAGCTGCCGCTGCCGTGGCATCCGCTGTGGCTGTTGAACCACGTCGCGATTCTCTCCGCGATCTGCTACCACCTCGAGGAGAAGCGCCCGCCTCTCACCCGTCTGCACTGGTGGACCGTGCCCGGCGGGCTGGGGCTGCTCAACCTGATCGCCATCGCCGCCATCTGGTATCGACACCACCGCCCCGGCCATTCCATCGCCGAGGTTTTCCGAATCGAGCGGGGGCTGCTTCTACCCGTCCTCGCCACCCTGGTCTTCATCGCCCTGGCGATCCGCATCGGCCAAGGCTTGAAAAAGCGACAACCCGCCTCCTCGACAGAGGAGCGAAAAGGCGAGACGCCCCGCCCGGAAGCCGGTCGGAAACTCATGCTCTACGGCCTGCTCTGGCTCATCGTCTACGACGCCGCCTTCGTCGCCGGCTATGTCAGCCCCCTCGCCGCCCTGGTCCTCCTGCTCCTGCTCCCCGTCGCCTACCTGTGCATCCAGCTCATGCGATCCTGGAGCAAACTCGCCTCCCTCTCCCAAACCCCCGACTTCAAACGCGACGACTGACCGCGATCAGTCGGGCACAGGCCGCCGGTAAATATGGGCGGCGTGGCATTGGATTTCTTCCAGCACGGCGATGGTGCGGGCAAGTTGGGATTTACTCAGTCTTCTCGGACCATCGTCGGGAACAAGGCAATCGAGGATGTTCTCCTGATGCACCAGCCATACTTTGTCACGGCGAGCATCACCCTCGATATAACCAAAGGGAAGCGCGAGAACGGACTGAACCCACGGAACGTCGCTGCCCATGGCGACACCGATGCGATCCTTGAGATTCATGGCCTGACGAAGAGCCTGTTGCGCGAAATCGCACGGCTTGCCGTTGTAAAGCAGGCCGTCCGGTGCGCCGGTGAAAATGCCCCGGTGCGATTTCGTCGAGATGCAATAGAGTCCGCCGGGGCCGACAAGTACATGATCGATGTCGCTAAAAGATTCGAGCTTCAGCGAGTTGAAGATGTGCCATTCGTCGCCCAGCCCCTCGAGCACCCAGGCAATGACCGCTTCGCTCTGGGCGCCACGGAGATATCTGATACGCTCTTTCGCCATGCGGTTGCCATACGCCTCGGTCCGACGCCAGATGAGAACACAGGCGATGGGAATCAGCACTGCGGCAAGGCCTATGGAAAGGGAGCGGGGTCTCCCATAGGTCAATCCCGCCGCGAATCCCGTCGCAAAAATTGAACTCGCGCCGACGCCAACGAAGACAATCATCATTCGTTTCAGCCGCCATCGGCTTTCCTTCTTGCCGTATTGCCCCGCGAGGCCGTGTCGAATCGCCATTGATATTCAAATCTCCTACGGGGAGTGTATCGAAGCTTTCACCTTCGGCCAGAGGCTCGGCCAGATGACAACAGGACGCGATCTACAGCCGCTCGACCTCGCGCTTTTCGATGAAGATTTTCAATCCCTCTCGGCTGAAGTGGTCCATGAACAGCTCGGGATCGAGCGACTCGGGCATCATGACGCCTCGGTCGTGAATCTTGCCCGTCGCCAGAAAGCGCGCCGTCAACGCCGGGGGAATGCCGGTCTGCACCTCCGTCAACGAGTAGCCGTAACGCTCGTAGGTCTCGCGGTGATCGTCCATCGTGTAGACGAAATACTCGACTCGCTTGCGGTCCTTCGTGCCCCGCACTTCCGTGCCGACGCAGGAATAGCCGTCCACCGTCGGACCCAGCGCCGCCGGCTTGGGCAGCGACGCCACCGCCACCCGGATCGGCGAAACCTCCACCCCGTCCACCTTGATCTTCTTCCACTTGTCCAGGTCCAGCATCGAAAGGCTCTTCGCAAGATGATACACCTTGTCCGACAACGTGTATTTGAAGATCGAGTGGTTCACGCCCTTGGCGACGAACGGCGGATACGTCCCGAGGCTCACCCCCTCCTCGTGCGCGACGGCATAGGCCTTCATCAGCCCGATCGGATCGGGGAAGCGCACCCATTCCACCTCCGTCTCCAGCGGCTTGCCCGAGGTGACGCGCCCGTCCTTCACATAATAAGGAACCGCGCCAAGCTCCTCGAACAGCGTTTCGGGATTGAACAGCACCGCGAAGCGATAGCCTTTGACCTCGGCGTTGTCCGCGTCGAGCACGCGGATGCTCGAGGCCGTATCCAGCCGATCCATCGCCCAGCGCGCAAAGACATTGACCGCGCCGGGGTCCATCCCCATGCACAGCACGGCGGTGAGGCCTCGGTCCATGAACTTGTGATTGAACTTCTCGATCTCGGCCTCGAAGGAGTTCTTCGTCGGGCGCGTCTTGCCCGGCGGGGAGTAGATGTCGGCGGCCATGTCGATGTAGTGCGAGCCGGCCTGCCAGCAGGCCTCGAGAACCGAATGGTTCGTCAGGCACGGACAGGCGTTGAGCGTGACCGAAATCCGCTTCGCCTTCATGAACTCCGCCAGTCGGGCGGTCTCCAGCGCGTTGAGCGACTGCACCTCGAAACGGCTGTGCCGGGTGCTTTCATGAAGCTGCATGGCGAACCGCGTGTCCAGATCCGCCAGGACGATCTTCTCGAAGACCTCCCATTGATGCAGCTTCAATCCGATGACCGAACCGACCCCACCTATTCCGAGAACCAGTGCATTGGGCATAAATCACATGTAGTTGGTGTCCGGCGAACAAGATGCGACAATCACGCGAACCGGCTGTCCGGTCTTATTTTACGCATGATCCGCCGCCCGGTCGATCCACGGGGGCGTCCATCCACCCCCGACCGCCCCACCGAAGCGGATGCCCCGCTTGACCAGTCCGAATATCCGGCCTTTCCATGACTTTGCGGGCCTGCGGACCTGCGACAAACCCCACCATCCGATCTTGCATCCCGCCAAGCCGGTTGCTACAGTTCTCCGCCCTGTTTCGCGCGGGAACCCCGCGCCATGGAAAACCGTACAGGATAACGGGCGCGTCTGACGTGATCGCGGGTTGCGAACACGCACGACGGCCACAAGGAGCGTCCACCGTGAAAGCCAAGATTCATCCCCGCTATCAGACCTGCAATGTCCACTGCGCCTGCGGCAACACCTTCGTCACCCGCAGCACCACCTCGCGCATCACCGTCGATATCTGCAACGCCTGCCACCCGTTCTTCACGGGCAAGCAGAAGTTCGTCGATACCGCCGGTCGCGTCGAGAAGTTCAGCAAGAAATTCGGCGGAACCTACAGCTTCCAGAAGACCGCCCCCGCGCCGGCCGGCAAAAAGTAAGCCCCGGCAGCGACCGCAATCCATCACGCCGCCGACCAGAACAGCCCCCGTCAAAGCCTTTGGTCGGCGGCGTGGTTCTATTTCGGTCCATTCACCAGCGCGACCGCTCCGGCGGCTCGACGCCCGATTCATCATGAACATGCGGCATCAACTCCCCTGGATCGCCTCCCTTCTGATGATCGCGTCGCTCGTCGGCGGATGCCGATCGTCGGCCGACCTCTCCAACCCACCGGGCGGCACGACACTCCCCGCAACCGGGTTCACGGAAACGATCCACGTCGAATCCGTCGAAGCCATCGCGGCGCCCCCCGAGCACTGGAGACCCGAGCCGCTCAAGTCCTCCGATGAACACGCCCACCAGGTCTGGTTAAGCCCCTCGGGCAAAACCGCCTACGGCATCATCCGATTCAAAATGCCCCTGCCCATGGGAACCGACCTGGCGCTCTGGGCGTTTTTGCGGGAGATGCGCCGCACCGAAGGCGCCGCCAGGCTGATCGACAAGCGGCGCGATCCGCAACTCCCCGGCCTGCGATTCGTCGCCGAAGGCGGCCTGTACACCGTGCGAACCAACCTCATGGTCAGCGGACTGCGCGGATGGGCCGTGTATGCGGGCACGCTGGCAAATGAGGACATCGTCTCGGCCGAGCTGACGCTCGCCGAAAAAGCCCGCGAACACACCGCCGTCAACATCCCCTCGCCTCCATCGCCCCGATGAACCGACGACCACCCGTCTCGCTTCCTCATCCCGCCTCGCGCCCTCACCCGCCGCGAACGTCCGATAATCCCTTCGCGACACATTTGATGTTGCGTTTCCTCGCCGTGGTTCGATAACAACACAGCGCCCCCGCCGCGCGAACACAACGAGGAACAAATGACACGGATGACCCATGCCCTGATCGGTTGCTCACTCCTCACCTTCATCACCGCCTCGCCCGCCGACGCAACGTCCCTGAATCCCGGCGACTTCAACGTCATCGACGGCGTCGCGGTCCTCGAGGACGACAGCTTCATCGGCGAGATCGTCGAAAACATCAAAATCCCCTTCAGCATCGCGCCCGATCCCGCGCAGGGGGTGCTGATCAACGGGCTGCTCCATCAACGCGTGGTGCGCGTCGAGGCGACCGGAACGCTCGATTTTTACTACCGTGTGAAGTTCCTTTCCCCCCAGACGATCGGCGTGGCCGGCCTGGCGACCACGGGCTTCTCCGATCTCACCACCGACGTGAACTGGCAAAGCGACGTCAAAGGCCGCAGCGCGCCCCCCGAAGTCTGGCGCAGCCATGATGGTCACGAGGTCTTCTTCGACTTCGACGACTACTTCTCCCGCCTGCACGACCGCAACTCGACGAGCTTCGTCTTTGTCCGCACCGACGCGACGGAATACCGCTCGGGCGGTCTGACGACGATCGACCTGCTCATTCCCGAATCGCCCGAGCGGGGATCCTCGCCGCTCTATTTCGGCACGGCCGTCGTCCCCACGTTTGAACCGGGCGTGCCCGTCCCGCTGCCCGCGCCGATCTTCGGCGCCCTCGCCGGCGGCGCCGTCTGCGCCCTGATCCTGAACAACCGATCGCGCCGCCAATAGCAACGACTACAGCCTCCGCACCGCGCGCATGGGGTCCGGCTTCCCGGCCTGCTGAAACGCCCCCTCGCGCTGCCGGCAACCGCGGCACGCCCAGCACGGCTCGCTCATTTCCTCGACGCAGTTCCAGGTCTTCTCGAACGGGGCGGCGGCCTGAAAGCCCACGTCCACCACCTGCCACGGCTCCAGTTCGAGCAGCGGCGTTTGAATCTCCAGCTCCGGCATCGCGCACGGCAGTTGGATCATCTCGTTCCAGACCTGGATGTATTCCGTCGCCTGCGCCAGCTCATCCCCCTGCGCGCCCACCCGCCAGCCCAGGTGGATCGTCGAGGCCTTGTAGGTTCCCGCGAACCGCACCGCGGCCGCGAGCAGCGGCAGCAGATCGAGCATCTGCGGTCCCAGCGCCGCCGGAAAACGCGGATCGGACACGCTCGACGACGGCGCGCCCGTTCCCGCCACCTGCAAATACGACATCGGCAGCGTGTGCTCGCGATACGGCTTGAAATGCTGCACCTGCTGATCGTACGCCACGCGGGCGCGCGAGCCGGTCTGCGTGGACATCTCTCCGTGCAGCAGGATCGGCCGATACTTCTGCATCGCCAGCGCCGTCACCACCGCCGAGTTCAAACTGCCGCTGTTGAGAATGATTGCAAGGTCTTTGGCCATGTGAACCACCATGATAGGGAGCACCGCCCCACCCTCCAAATCACCCACCCCAAACCCCCACACGTCTTCCCGTCTTCACCCCCTCGGTTACAATCCTCCCCATGAAATCCCACGAAGTCATCCGTCAGGCCGTGGACGAACCCGGCGTCAAGACCGTCGCCGCCGCCTTGCGCGTTTCACCCGCGCTGGTCTACAAGTGGTGCGAGCC
The DNA here is from genome assembly GCA_964446155.1 of uncultured Tepidisphaeraceae bacterium. Taxonomy (GTDB): domain Bacteria; phylum Planctomycetota; class Phycisphaerae; order Tepidisphaerales; family Tepidisphaeraceae; genus CAYUNS01. Next base: position 50,020 of record CAYUNS010000003.1, read on the forward strand.
ACCGGCCGATGTCGATGGCCCCGATCAGAGCGGCGCACGCAATCCGCTCGATCGCGTCCGCGAAATGTATCTGCTCACCCGCGACATCCGCCTGGTCCGCTGGCTGTGCAACGAGGCCGGCGGGTTCTTCTGCGCCAACCCCGTCCCCGAACTTCGCAAAAACCTCGACGCCGCCATCTTCAGCGAAACCCGCGGCATGATGCGCGACTTCAGCGAACTGCTCGATGTCATCACCGAATCCACCGAGGATGACCCCGGCATCGACCCCGACGAGGCCGATCTCATCCGTCAGCGATGGGAAGACCTCAAGGCCTGCGCCGAAAAGTTTGTCGTCGCCTGCGAAAAAGGCCACTATCACCTCAAGCACCCCGACCACGACAAGCCCCGCCGAAAATAAGAGCCTCAAACAGACCCCTGATTCACTGCCGAACCGCGAGAAAACCTCAAAACCAAGGTTGAGTCTGCCTGGTTTGGGTTCGTTTTTCATTTTCGCACTCATCGCGGAAACGCCGACCCGCGGCTTCTCCAAACCGTGAAAACCGCCCACATCAACCGCCGACCCTCTCATCCCACAAGCCCCCCATCATCCGCTCCGGTCCCCGGAAAACGCGCCCGGCGCGCAACCATCGCGGGCCAGCAACCCACCTCGACCGTTTCCCATCGCGCCATGGCCCACCTGCGCCGCTCCGCGCGCCGCCGCCAAACCGGATGAATCCGCTTCCCCGCCTTGTCGCCCGGCTCGCCCCGGCTAAAATGGCCCCATTCGGAGTTTGTCCATGAATCCTCGCCCCGCGATCTATCTTGATTACAACGCCACCACGCCCGTCGATGAGCGGGTCTTCGAGGCGATGCGCCCCTGGTTCACGCGGACCTTCGGCAACGCCGCCAGCAACGGGCACGCCTTCGGGCACACCGCCACCGGCGCGGTGGCGCGGGCGGCTGAACAGGTCGCCCACGCGATCGGCGCCACCGAACGCGAAATCATCTGGACCAGCGGCGCCACCGAGTCGAACAACCTCGCCATCAAAGGCGTCATCGACATGTATCGCGAAAAAGGCGCCCATGTCATCTCCCAGCCGACCGAGCACAAGGCCGTCATCGACACCATCAAGCGCCACGCCCGCGCCGGAGGCGAAGTCACCTGGCTGGACGTGGACGGCAACGGCCGCATCGATCTCGACCAGCTCCGCGATTCCATCCGCCCCGACACCCTGCTCGTCTCCATCATGGCGGCCAACAACGAGATCGGCACCACGCAGGACATCCGCGCCATCGGAAAAATCTGCAAGGAAAAAAATGTCCTCTTTCACACCGACGCCACCCAGGCGATCGGCAAGGCGCCCGTTCATGTCATCGAGGACGGGATCGACCTGATGAGCTTCACCGCCCACAAAATCTACGGCCCCAAGGGGTGCGGCGGGCTGTATGTGCGCGGCGGAAAGCCGCGCGTCCATCTCACCCCGCAAATGGACGGCGGCGGACATCAGCAGGGCATGCGCAGCGGCACGCTGAACGTCCCCGGCATCGTCGGGCTGGGCGCGGCGATCGAACTCGCCATGTCCCTGTTCAACGAGGAATGCGCCCGCCTCGCCGCCTTGCGCGACCGGCTCCAGCGCGGCATCATGAACCGGATCGACGGCGTCTCCGTCAACGGCGACGAAGCCCATCGCCTCCCCCATGTGACCAATCTCTCCTTCGCGCACGTCGATGGCGAATATCTCATCCCCGGACTCCAGGGCATCGCCGTCAGCTCCGGGTCGGCCTGCACCAGCGCCGTCAAGGAACCCAGCTTCGTCCTCCGCGCCCTCGGCGTCGAGGACGCCCTCGCCTACGCGTCCGTCCGCTTCAGCCTCGGCCGATACACCACCGAACAGGACATCGACTTCGCCGTTGACGCCGTCACCCGCACCGTCTCCCACCTGCGACAAACAACCCCCGTCTGAGCCGCCCATCGCGTTCGTCATCTTGTCTTCCGGTCGCCTGATTTTTTTGGCATCAGGGCCTTCATGCCCAGTTGGGCGCGGATGGCGTTGGCGGCGCGCCAGAACTCCGGCCGCGACTCCAGCACCTTGAGGACGGCCGCCGTCGATGTCCCCAGACTCGCCGCGACCATGGATGGATTGCCGCCCGAGGCCTGGAGCAGATCGAGGATCAGCCCCGCCGACGACGTATGGAGCGGATGCCGAGGCGACGCCTCGATGCGCCTCTCGCGCCGAATCGACAAAAACCACTCCGGGGGCGTGAACTCCCCCGCGTCGATCGGCTCGCGAACCTCGCTCGCCAGTTTCACCCGCATCCGCCGCAGCGCCCGCGTTCGATTCTCCAACAACGAACGCGCTTCCGTCGCCGTCACGATCAACCCCGTGGACCGATGCACCAGCCGCACCGCGTTCGACGTCTTGTTCCGCTTCTGCCCCCCAGGTCCGGAGCCTCGGTACAGATCCTCCCGGCATTGAGCGAGCAGCGCGTCATCGGTGAGAAATCGATCCATATCCATCGGCGTGCTCACTTCAGTGAGGGCACGCCTACCGATCGCCCAGGATCGGCAACTGCACCCCCACGCTTCGATCCTGTCCATCATCGATGCCGGGCGCGGCGCCGATGAATTCCCTGTCGATCTTCCGCACGTTTCGGGTCCGGGAAACCGGAGCAGACCGCAAATCCGGGGAATCGGCGCCGTCGTGGCGATTGAGCACGTTGTAATACTGGTCGCGCTGCGCGGGAATCCAGCCGGCGTCGCGGATCAACCGGCAAATCTCGCGCTCCTCGAGCTTGTACGTCGTGCCGGCGGCGCTGACGACGTTTTCCTCCATCATCACGCTGCCCATATCCGTCGCGCCGAAGAACAACGCGAGCTGTCCGATCTTCGGGCCCATCGTCACCCACGAGCTTTGCAGCGAGGGGATGTTGTCGAAATACAGCCGCGCGATCGCCAGCATCCGCAGGTATTCGTCCCCTCCCGCCATCCGCACCACGCGGCCACGCAGCACGTCTTCGTTTGTGCTGTCGTCGAACGGCCCGTAAATCGCCTCGTCCCACTCCTTCGCCCGACCGAGCGGCGTGTTCTCACGCTGGAAAGGCCAGTGAATGAAGGCGGTATAGGAACCAAAGACGTTTGCGGCTTGAGATGGGCGATTGGCGATCGAGCCGGCATCGAAGGGCGATTGGCTGAACACGCCCGGCCAGCGCGCCTGAATCTCCTGCAATCGCGACTCGCCCTTCACCCACCGCGACTTTCCCCCGAGCGCCAGCGCATAGTCCTGCATGTCCCGTAACGCCGACATATGCTCGATCCGCTCGCGCACGAACTCGATGTGGCCGATCAACATCGTGCCCGACGTGTTCAAACCCTCCTCGTGCGCCACCCGCATCACCCGCAGCCAGTCGTCACCGGTGCATTTGCCCAAACCGATCCGTCTCCGCACGCGCGGAGCGAAAATCTCCCCCCCGCCGCCGGGGATCGTGTCCAGCCCGGCCGCATGAAACCGCCGGATGATCTCCCGAACATCCAGATTGAAGAACCGCTCGAACTCCACAAACTCCGGCGGCGAGAAGGCGTGAATATGCACCGTCGGGAAATTCGTCCTGATGTACCGCAGCAACTCCTCGTACCACTCGATCGGCAACCGGTCGTTCATCCCGCCCTGCATGAGAATCTGCGTGCCGTTGATCGACACCAGCTCGGCGATCTTCTCCCCGATCGCGCCGTGATCCAGCGTGTAGCTGTCCTCGTCCTCATGGTCCCGCCGGAACGCACAGAACGTGCATTTGGCCGTGCAGACGTTCGTGTAGTTGATGTTCCGGTCGATGACATAGGTGCGGTAATCCTCCGGATGCATCCGCCCCGCCACCGCATGCGCCCAGTCGCCCAGATCGTGCAGCGACGCCTCCCGATGCAGCTCCATCGCCTGCGCATCGGTCAGCCGCGCCTTCCCCTCGATCACCGCATCGATATCAAACGACAGTTTTCCCATGGTTTCAGAAGTTTATGAAGGATCGCCCGATTGGAGAAGGACGCGCGGCCGTTTCAATGAAATTGAAAGCCCCCCGACGCCCCGCAAGGCGCTTCACACATGCCGCGAGCCTCATCCATACGGAGGGGATTGCCCTCGATGACGCTTCCATGGCAAGATGACGCCGTGGGCCGAACCCATGACCCGTTTTCGCATCATGCCCGATTCCTCCCTCAATCCTCCCGACCCCGCGATCCTCTCGCAAGGCGACGCGCGCTCGTCGCGGTTCGACTGGAACGGGGCGTCCATCCATCGCGTGCAATCCGCGAACGATGCGGTCTTCGACGTCGGCTATGCCCGGCTGTGGGAGGAATTCGGCCGACGACACGAGATCGAATCCCGCGACATCCTGGAGCGCAGGCTGCGGTGGAACCCCCGATCGCCGATCGACGGCTGGTCCCTGCTCTATGAAATGGTGGTGATTCTGAAAGACGGCCACTTCGTCGCCGTGCGCGATCACACCGCCATGGCGCCTCACGACCGCGCCGCTCCCCACGCCGTCGTTCACCTGTCGCACGCGCTGGTCGATCCCGCGTTCCGCCGAACCGGCGTCGCCGGCTGGCTGCGCGCCTTCCCCATCCTCACCGCCCGGACCTGCCTCGTCGAATCCGGCCATCCCTGCGACGCCCCCATCACCCTCGTCGGTGAGATGGAGCCTGTCCCCGACACCTCTCCTGCCGCATCTTCCGCATTCGCCCGCCGGCGCGCCTATGAAAAGTCCGGCTTCCTGGAGATCGACCCCGCGGCGATCGACTATCATCAGCCCGACTTCCGATCCCCCGCCGAGATTGACGCCTCATCCGGCCCACGACCCCTGCCGATGAATCTCATCCTCCGGCGCATCGGTCGGGAGCGGGAGACCACCCTCACCGGCCGCGAGGCCCGCGACCTTGTCGCCTCCCTCCATCGCATGTACGCCCTCACCTTTCGTGAACAGGACATGCGCGCCCTCCCCGATCGACCCCGCCGCCGCCCGGATGACGACGCCATCGTCCCGCTGCTTGCCCCAACCCTTCCCTTCTCCCTCAATACCGCCGCGCCCCCTCCCCCCCGCCGGGACGGTTGACGAAAAAATAACGCAACGCGTCCACCGGATGATCGCTCTCATTGTCCTTCACCGGCAACTCGCTCGAACCCGTCTCCGCGTAGTGATACGACTCCAGTGCCTGGATCAATCCTCCGCACCGCGAATGCACGAACAGCCTCGATGGCCCATGCGCCGGACGCAACGCGGCGCGAATCATCTCCAACCCCTCCTGGATCGCGCTGCCGCGCGTGCGCACGCTGTATCCGGCCCGACGGAGCAGTCCCACGTTCGATCGGGCCGTCTGCTCGTTCCTCGCCGCCCCCGACGGATCGCACGCGATGCGCCCCACCCGGCCCCACCCTCTCGATTCGATCTCCTTCAGGTGCTCGTGAATCGTCCGCCCCGCCCGGATGTATTCATCGAACACCTGCACCGTCCCGTCCCCGCGCTCGCAAATCCACAACGCGACGAACGGATTGCGAAACCCGAAGTCGATCCCCAGCGTCATCTCTCCCGAAGGTTCGAGGTCGTCCCGGACATGAACACTCCGGTCGAAACTCGGAAACACGCACCCGCTCTCGCTCGGCCGATGACAGAGCATCTCCGCGCGCCACGACTCGACGCTCACCCGCGCCTTCTGCGCGATCGCGTCCTCAATCCTGAAAAACCCTTCGCAGCGAGTCTTCGCCACGCCCCCGCAATCCTCCCACAACGGACACGTCGCGCACTGTCGCTCCGGCGGGCACTTCTCGAGCACGTCGAGCAGACACCATTTGATCACCCGCGTGCCGTTCGCCCGCGCGTGATCGATGATTTTCCGCATCAGCCCGTGCCGCCGGTGCATCGTGGAAAAAGCCTCGATCGAGGCGTGAATGCCGGCATGACGCGAGTTTCGCGGCAGGCTGCGCGTGACGAATTGCGCCGCCGCCCACACCTTCGGATCGAACAGTTCCACCTCGTCGCAGCGCAGCTTCTGCACCCGCTGCCCGCGCACGCGGGTCTGCGACTGCGCCAGCACCTCGACGTTCGAGCGGTTCCTGAACCGGTAGACCCCCACGCGCTCCTCGACATCGATCAGGCGCCTGGCGTGCGAACGCACATCGTCGCGCAGGTGTTCCCACAACCGGTGGCTCTGGTCCAGCGATCCACCGAGGATTCGCACCGCGCAGCCGTTTTTATGCACCAGGTCCAGCAGCGTCGCCGCCGCCGCCAGGCGCGTCTTGCCACCGCCCCGCGGCGCCCAGACGACCACATCCCCCGCCGGCTCGAAATAGGCATGACGCACATAATCGAACGGCGAATCGTGATCCGGGCACACCCCCCGACGCGGAACCTTCAGCCCGCAAAACATCTCCAGCCAGATCGACAACGTCTCATCGTTCACGCAGGGCGTGCTGAACGATTGCCGGGTTTTGCCTTCTTTGCCCTTGTCCATGACAGGCTCCTTTCCAAAGAATCGAATCGGGAAGGATGGGAAAATCCCCATAACGCCGGACTCCCATGAACACCGCCCGCCGCCTCATTCCTTCTTCAGATGATGCATCCCCCGCTCCGCCGGCTCGGGCGCTGTCGGTGTCCGGTCCAATCCGCGCTGCCGCTCGAACTCGGCCCGCGCCTCCTCCATCCGGTGCAGCAGTTCCTCCGCATGCTGACGCGCATCGGGATGAAACAGCATCCGCCAGTCACGCTGCTCCTGCGGCGTCAGCTTCCGCGACCGCCCCCGGAAAATCTCGCGCGACAACCGATGCATCGCCAAGATCGCGCTCCGCTGCTGCGGCTTGAGCGAAACGCTCCCCTCGCCGTTGGCGACCTTCAGCAACAGCCTGGTCCCGTTGTGAACCGCGCGCATCACGTCCATCTGGCTCAGATGACGCATCAGGCGCATCAACCGCCGGCACTCCCGGAGGTAAGCGCGCCCCTCCAAGGCCCGCGCCGCGCGCGACAGCCCGATCTTCTCCTCCTTCAAAATATCCTCGCAGGGCGTGAGCCGGCCGAATGCCTTCTCGATGAATCGCCGCTGCGTGCGGGTCATTCGTTGCGACATGGAATCCTCCTTCAAATGAACGCGACGGCGCGAAAGGCGACGCGCGATGAATGGGACGGAAAACGGGTTTCCCCATTGGCATGGGATGAAGTCGGGGTCGGCGGGCCATTCGCCTGGCGGTCGTGAAGGTAATAGACCGGCTCATCCGCCCGCCGGGGCGGGAAGGCTTTCATGCCGGCCTGCGAAAAACACGGATGGACGCGCCCCATCATCGCGAAGGCCTCGACATAACGTGTCGGGCAATGCTCGCAGATGCATTGGATCAGCCGACTTGCCAGCCCCAGCGAACGAAACCGCGGATGAACGACGATCCGGCTGATGGTGCGCACGTTCGCGTTGACGAACCGCCGCCGTCGCGCCAGGCGCCATCGGCCAAGGCCCAGCGCCGCATCGCGGCATCCCCCGCTCAGCGGAGGATACGACAGCACCCCCACCGCCACGATCGTCACATCCTCACTTTCCCAATCCACCCTCAGCCCGCCGGATGATCTCGAGGCCCTTGCCGATCGGGCGTCATCGTCCGCATCCTCCACGCGCGCGAATCGGACCACCCACACCCCCGCCCAGCTTGCCGGGCGGCGGGCGCGAT
>CAYUNS010000004.1:0-14899 GCA_964446155.1 uncultured Tepidisphaeraceae bacterium
GCATCAACCTGCTGCGCGAGGGGCTGGATCTGCCGGAGGTGTCGCTTGTGGGGGTTCTGGACGCGGACAAGGCGGGCTTTCTGCGGAGCGAAACGTCGCTCATCCAGACGATCGGACGGGCCGCGCGGAATGTGAACGCGAAGGTCATCCTGTACGCGGACAACATCACCCCCGCGATGCGGACCGCGATGGACGAAACCGCCCGTCGTCGCGAGATTCAGATGCGTTACAACCAGGAGCACGGCATCACCCCGACGACGGTGAAGAAGGCGATTCGCAGCGGCATCGAGGCCGAGATGAAGGCCCGCCGAACCGCGCAGGAGGCGATCCGTGCCAACGAGGAGCAGTTCGATCAGACGGAACTGGTCCGCCTGTTGGAGGAGGAGATGCTCGAGGCCGCGCGCAACCTCGAATTCGAGCGCGCCGCGCAGCTCCGCGACAAGCTGAACGAAGTGAAAGGCGCCCCGACCCTGACCAGCGGCCAGGCCCGGGGATCGATCGATGACGACGATGGCAGTCCGAAGATATGGCAACCGAAAGGGAAAGGCCGGTCGAGACGCGCCGCGCGGTGAAGGTTGAAACACCGGGAGTTTTTCATGCTGGACTTTCCAAAGTTTTCCGAGCTTCGCGATCTCATTCAACTGGCCCGCGCGGAAGACCTGGGCGCGGAGGGGGACGACCTGACGAGCCGGCTGATGATCGAGGAGGGCGCGGTGGGCGTCGGGACGCTGATGCAGAAGGAGGTGGGGATCGTCTGTGGGTTGCCGCTGGTGGAGATGATCTGTGCGGTCTATGACGAGCGTCTGCGCGTCGAGCTGATTCCCGGTTTTCACATGGAGATCATTGAAGGGCGGTTCAGCGAGGCGAAGCGCACGCCGCTGCTGCGGGTGCGCGGTCCGCTGCGGTCGCTGTTGTCGGCCGAGCGGGTGATCCTGAACTTTTTGCAGCATCTGTCGGGCATCGCGACGCAGACGCACCGGTTCGTCCGCCGCGTCGAAGGCTCGCACGCGAAAATCTACGACACCCGCAAGACGACCCCGGGATTCCGCCTGCTCGACAAGTACGCCGTTCGTTGCGGCGGGGGGCACAATCACCGCATCGGGCTGTTTGACGGCCTGCTCATCAAGGACAACCATCTCGCGGGCGTGGCGCTGCGGGATCTGCCGGCGTTTCTGTCCAGGTCCATTTCGGCCGCGAAGAGCGATCCGCGCTGCCGCTTTGTCGAGGTGGAGGTCGATCATCTCGATCAGCTTCGCGAGGCGCTGAAGGTCGAGGGTGTCGATGTGATCCTGCTCGACAACATGGACTGTCCCACGATGGCCGCCGCCGTCGAACTGCGGAACCAGTCCGGGCGCGGGATCGACCTCGAGGCCTCCGGCGGGGTGACGCTGGAAACGGCGCGCTCGATCGCCTCGACCGGCGTCGAGCGCATCGCGGTCGGCGCCATCACGCATTCATCTCCGGCGCTGGACATCGGGCTGGACATGGAGGATGCGAAGCCGTGAGAGGCTTCCGAACTTCCCACCCTTTTACGCTTTTCCATTTGACTTGCTGAAAAGTGAATCGTACATCCCACCTGGTCGGTTCCGCTCATGGCGGGATCGATGGAGTTGAGAATCCCTGACAAAGGCAAAGCCGTCGAGAGGCGGCGCCGGCGATGCGAATCGCCGGCTCGTCGCGGGGCGTTTCCCGCGATGATGCGCAAAGCGTCCGGTCCGATAAATCGGATCGGGACGCCGCCGAAAGGATGCTCGAGATGAAGCGTCATTCCTTCATACCGTCCTATCAGATTGATTCTGGCTCCTGTTTCCGTTTGCGGTCCGATCGACCCGCGCGTCCGGTGTATCAGCGTTGATACATCGGGCGCGGGTGAAGTCGGGCCGGTTTCAGGCCGATGTGATCCCATGTTGGCGACAACCCCGCGGTGTCGCCGCTCTGTGGACACGGCACACAGAAAGGAGGCGTCAAGCCAATCGTCACCAATCGCCCGCGATTGGTGAACAAACCGCGGATGGAATGTGGTCGTCAACGACATTTTCGCGGTGCAATTCGCATCGCGAGGGATACAGACACAGGAGAAGAATCCATGAAAAGCAATCGTCATCGATCCAGCGGTTTCACGCTGGTCGAAATTCTGATCGTCGTGATCATTCTCGGCATCCTTGCCGCGATCGTGATCCCGCAATTCACCAACGCCAGCCAGGACGCCCGCAAGAGCAGCCTGACCAGCCAGCTCCAGACCCTGCGCAGCCAGGTCGAGCTGTACAAGCTCCAGCATCGGGATCAATACCCGACGGATGACGGGACGCTGGAAGGGACCTGGGATTGGACCAAGCTGACGGGCAAGACCAATGAAGAGGGCACGGCCGAGGTGAGTGACGGCGAGCTTCGCTTCGGTCCGTACCTCCAGGCGGCGCCGAAGAATTCGGTCCATGCCAAGGGCGCGGAAGGGATGTTCATCCACGATGATGAAGTCGCCTTCGGTGATGGATGGGAAGGCGATGCCGACACCGATGGTTGGCTGATTACCCCTTCGGGCAAGATTTACGCCGCCAGCAAACTCGGTGGGTATGTCTTTGACGAAGGCAACACCAACAATCCGTTCAACGACGACATTGCTGGGGCCGTCGAACCGTAAGGTTGATTCGTAGAATTTCGCCGGCGGCGGACTCGTCCTCCGTCGCCGGTTTTCCGGCTTTCACCGGGGTGATGGCGCGCGACGTTAAACGCGCCGGTTTTTTCGCCTCCCGGCCGAACCCCTTCCCTTCTTTCGCCGCACGGCAGACCGGGCAAATTACACCGAAAGTCGGGCGCGGAATATGCCGAACTCCATCAAGGGGTGCGGCGAGTTGAACATGACGCAGTGGATCGTTCCATCCTCGGAAGCGCGGGCCTGCCGGCGGCGGGACCGCGGTTTTACGTTGATCGAGATTCTCATCGTCGTCGTGATCCTCGGCATCCTCGCGACGGTGGTCATCCCCCAGTTTTCCAACGCCTCGAACCAGGCCCGCGAGAACACCCTCAAGGACGAGATGCGATACCTGCGCACGCAGATCGTGGTGTTCATGGCGCAGCATCGTGACTGCCCGCCGGGCTACCCCGGCGGGGACAAAAGCGAGATGGCGACGGAACAGGATTTCATCGAGCAGTTGATTCATTACACCAACGAGGCCTGCGACGTGAGCAAAACGTCGTCATCGGCGCATCGGCTCGGGCCTTACCTGAGCAGGATGCCCTTCAATCCGATCAACGGGAAATCCAGCGTGAAGATCGTCACCGATTCCTCGGAGATGACGCCCGACGGATCGACAGGCTGGATTTACAATCCGTTGACCCAGGAGATCGTCGCGAACCTGACCGGGGCGGACACCAATGGGATTATTTACGCCACCTATTAAGCCCGGCACGGGTTTTCGGAAGAAGACCCGGCGCGGATTCACGTTGGTCGAGAGCATGATCGCCTCGGTCGTGCTGGCGGCCGCGGTGGTGGGCATCGCATCGCTCCTGACGGCATCGGCGCACCAGGCGATGAGCCATGAGGAAACCGCGATGGCGACGGCGCTGGGCAGGCAGCTTCTCGAGGAGATCGCCGCCAAGCCGATGATGGATCCGGATGACTACACGATGACGCCGGGGCCGGAATCGGGAGAGATGGGTCGGGCGGATTTCGACAATGTGGACGATTATCACGGGCTGAGCGAGACGGGGGATTCGATCAGCCTCCTGGGCGGAGGCGTGCTGGGCGTGACGAGCGGGGGCTATACGCGCGCGGTGACGGTGGAGTATCGCGCCTCGCCGAACGGCGCGGCGGGGGAGGGCGATGACTTCGCGCTCGTCACCGTCCGCGTGACGACGCCATCGAAGAAGACTTTCACGCTGTCCCGTCTTGTGGGCAACATCGAGTGGGTCTATTAGGAGCCGCGATGACGATGCGGATCGACAACCCGATGCGGGGCGGCGGACGGGGATTCACCTCCGTCGAGCTGATGATCGGCATCACAATCACCACGATGGTGATGGGCGCGGTGACGGCGGTGAGCTTCGCGGTGTCGCGGGCGTGGAGTCATCAGCGGGATTCGCAGTCGAGCCAGATCACGGGAACCCTCGCGACGCTGCGCATCCAGGATGTCGTGCGCAAGGCCAAGCGGATCGGAACGGTGCGCGAAGGGTCGCTGGACGGCGACGCGCCAGCGCCGGCGGCGATGATCTTCTGGGCGGGGGACGACAACGGTGACGGCATCATTCAATTCAGCGAGGTCGCGCTGCTCGAACATGCGGACGGGGAATCGGGGACGATCCGCCTGCATCGCGTGCGGTTTCCCTCGGGATGGACGCAGGAGAAAATTGACGAGGAAAATTTCATCTGCACCACGGAAAGCCTGGACACCGCATCCGCGCCGGAGGATTTCAAGGAATGGCTTCATGTCGAGGGGATCGATCTGGTCCGTCAGGTGACGGGCGCGAGATTTCATGTGCAAGGCCGCGAGTCGGGGACGCAGCGGCCGATGCTGGAGTTCATCATCGCCACCAGCAATGGCGGCAGGACGGAACTGGAATACGGCTGCGCCGCGCTGCGCGGGCCGGGGGAGGCGATCCCGTGAGAGGCCGACCGGTTCAACGTCGCGGGATCGCGCTGATGATGGTGCTGATCGTCGTCGGATTGGCGACGGTGATGGGGTTCGGCATGCTCGGCAGCAACGCGATGCGCGCCCAGGTGAGCGGCAACATCGCCCGGATGGCGCAGGCCGATCTGCTGGTCGATTCGGCGATGGAGTTGACGGCGTATTATCTCCAGTATCCCAACCGCGCGCCGAGCCTGAATGCCGATGGATATTGGCCGGGCGGGGAGAATCTCACCCTTGCCGATGAACTGAGCGGGAGGGCGGACATCGTTGTCATGTCGGCCGGTGGAGATGTGTATAACGTCTCCGTCACCGCGACCATGAATGAAGGCGTCACGCGATCGGCCAACGCGCGGATGCGCGCCAATCTCACGACGGTCAGGCATGGTGGGGTGTTTGGCGGCGCCGTCACTATTCGTGCGGGAACGACAATCACCGGGGGCATTTATTCAAAAGGGGCGGTTATGGTGATGGGGGGAAGCGTGGAGGGCAAGGTCATCTCTCCCCAGAGGACTGATCCATTGGGGGTGCTCGATTGGCAAGAACTTCCATCCGGTTCGATGGAGCGAACGCCGAGCGAATCGGACATCCGGTCCTATGACACGTATGAGTTCGAGGGTGAAACTTACAGCGCGGTCGAGCTGACCGACGCCATTCTCGACGAGGACAAGGGGCCGACCGACACCAATCCCGCCGGCATTTATTGGACCAGTCAACCCCTGGATCTTCACGATGGGGTTGCCATCAACGGCACGCTGATCGTCAAGGGCAACTGCGATCTGCGGGTGAGGGGAGCAAACATCAGGATCACCCCGGTTCAGGGTTTTCCCGCGCTGATTGTCGGCGGGGAGATCGATGTCCATAAGCCGGAAAAATCGTTGATCGTGGATGGGCTGGTGTGGTCCAGCCGGGGGATCAGGTATAGGCCGGGGGCGGGGAATTCGTCCAGCATCACCATCAACGGCGCGCTGATGTCACCAACGGTGGACGCAATCAAAAGTGGGGGGACCACCACCATCAACTATGTCGCCGCCAACGTGAAAATGATCGATCTGACCTCGAGCGAGGATTATCCGCGCTCGATGAAAATGCTCCATTGGAATCGACTTGAGAATTAACCCCCCTGCGGAGGAAACGTCCATGACAACGAACCGATGCCTTGCCGTGATTCTTGTGCTCCAGGGATTGATTCTCGCCGGGCAGTGGCTGGGCGATGGAAGTTATCAGCCGCGCGCCCAGGCGCAGGCGTTGGATGGCGGGGGACAGCGACAGGCGATCGTCGAGCAGCTTGTGGGCGTCAATGAGAAGCTCGATCGACTGATAACGATTCTGGAAAGCGGGCAACTTCAGGTGAAGCTCCCGACGGTCGATGAGAAGGACAAGGGGGAATAGTCAGGATGATCCGATTGCAGGCATCATCCGGCCGGATGAAGAAAGCATGTCCACCGGCTTATGAGGTGCTTGATGCGACACAACCGAAACGCCCATGCGTTCACGCTGGCCGAAATCCTGACGGTGGTGGTCATCATCGGGATCGCGTCGGTGATCGTTATTCCGCAACTCGGTTCGCGCGACGACCTGAAGGTCTCCGCCGCGGCGCGGCGGGTGATGGCGGACCTGATTTATGCCCAGAACCAGGCGATCACCACGCAGAAGATGCATTACGTCCGGTTCAACATCACGTCCGGGTTGAACAACTACGAGGTGCTCACCTCACTCTCGCCAGCGGCCTATGCGGCGCATCCAATCTCGAAGGATGATTTCAAGGCGATGTTCGGTGGCGGTGGAAGCGCCGGCATGGCGGATGTGCGGTTGGCGTCGGCCGACTTCGACGATCAGACCGTGCTCGCATTCGACGAACTTGGAACGCCTTATGCGTATGACCCCGAGGTTCCCGGTGTCGCGCCGCTCAACGCCGCCGGACAGCTTGTGCTGACGAATCAGGGCGGTGAATTCGGCATCACCATTCAGATCGAGCCTGCGACGGGGGAAATCACCGTCAAGTAGATCACATGATTCGACTGACGCGCGCACAACTTCAGCCAATTGGGCTTGATATCGGGTTCGAGAGCATCCGGATGCTGCAACTCGAGGTCGTCGGCGATACGCTCGGCGTGATCGCCGCGGCGCGGGAGGCGCTGCCCGAGGATGTCCGGGAGCGGCCCGAACTTCGTTTGCCGTGCGCCGTGGACATGATCCGTCGGATGCTGCGCAACGGCGGTTTTTCCGGTCGGCGCGTCGTCACCGCGCTGCCCCGCGAAATCGTGCATGTGAAAAACCTGCGCCTGCCCCTCATCCCTCCGGACGAGCTTGAGGCGGCCGTGAAGTTCGAGGCGCGCAACGTGTTTCCATTCGACACCGGGGAGGCGTGCGTTCATCACCTGCCCGCGGGCGAAGTCCGGCAGGGCAACGACATTCGACAGGAAGTGATCGTGATGGCGGCGCGTCACGAGGACGTCAACAACCATCTCGAGCATCTGCATCGCGCCGGAATCGTTATCGAGTCGCTCGATTTCGAGCCGTTCGCGGCGTATCGCGCGTTTGAGCGGTTCATCCGCCGCCGCGAGGATGAGCAGAACGTCCACGTCGTCGTGGACATCGGCGCCCGCGCAAGCCAGGTCATCATCGGCAAGGGGCGCGACATCAGCTTTCTCAAGCCGATTGAGATCGGCGGGCGGCATTTCCACGAAGCCGTCGCCAGGACGCTGGGGATTTCGATCGAGGAGGCCCGTTCGCTTCGCCGCCGCCTCATGGAGACCGGCGATTCCTCGGAGGGTGATTCGGCGGATGGCGCGGCGAGACGCGATCCCGTCAAGCAGGCGGTGTTCGACGCCACGCGCAGGACGATGGAGGAACTGGGGCGCGAGATCTCGCTGTGCCTTCGATATTACTCCGTCACCTTCCGCGGGCAGCGTCCGAATCGGCTGCGCGTGGTGGGAGGGGAAGCGTGGGATCCGCAGCTCCAGTCGGTGCTGAGTGGATCGCTCACGATTCCGGTCGAGATCGGCCGGCCGTTGTTCAGCGCGGATGTCAGCCGCATCAAGCCCGGCGATCGGCGCGGGCACATGTCCGAATGGGCCATCGCCTTCGGGCTTGGATTGAAGATGACCAAAGGCCGCTTCGGTCCGCGCGACGGCAAGCCGCGCGATCCGAACGAGCCGCCCGCCGCGCCCGATTCCTCTGTGGAAGTGGTCGATCTCAACGCCGCGCTGCTTGCCGGGGAAACACCCTCCACGCAGCCCGTGCAGCGCCCCGCATCGTCGGCGCCTTCCCGTATCCTGGAGGCGACCCATGCGTGAAGTCGAATTCCTGCCCGCCTGGTATCCCCAGATTCGCAAGCGCAAGCGCCTGGTCGTTCTCCAGGCGTGGATGACCATCGTTCTGATCATCGGCCTGGGGCTGTACATGTTCCTCGCGCAGCGCAACCTGCGCATCGCGCAGGGTTCCCTGAGGCTCCTCGACGGCGAGATCAGCCAGAGCAACGAGGAGCTTCGCAAGCTCGATGATCTGCTGACGCTTCAGAAGCAGTGGCGGCAGCAGGACCTGATCTTCAGCAAGCTGGGGATGCACATTGACGCGACGCGCCTGCTGACCGCACTTGACGGCTCCATGCCCACCGAGATGACGTTGCTGGACATGAACATTCAGACCGAGGAGCAGACTCGTGTGGTGAGCAGCCTCGCGGGCGCGGGGTCCAGGAAAAACCGCGAGCAGATGATCGATCGGCGAATGCGGGTGGAACTGCTCGGCGTCGTGCCCACCGATGTCGATCTGGCGAACTTTCTGGCGCGGATGGCCGGCGTGCCGTACCTCGAGCAGGTGACATTGCTGTACGCGCGCGATCGCACCGATCGCGGACACCTCATGCGCGAGTTCAAGATGACCTTCGCCCTCAACCTCAACCCGCCCGAGGAATGAACCATGCAGACTCTTCAGGCGCAACATGGCTGGTGTACCCGCATGCAGTGGGTGCTGTGCATCGCGATCGGGATCATCCTGATCACGTTTTATGTGTTCGGCTATCGCCCGGCCGACAACCGGCTCACCGACCTGCGACGGAAGATCGACTCGAACACGCGGTATCTCGAAGGCAACCAGGACCGGACCCGGATCATGCCCATCATCGCGATGGATGTTGAAAATCTCCGGTCTCGCCTCGAGCGCTTCGACAAGCAGATGCCCAGGCAGCCGGACCTCGGGCAGTTCATGAGGGACATCACCAACATCAGCCGGCAGACATCGGTGCGCAAGCTGTCGGTCGAGCCGGGCGCGCCCCGGCGAACGGAACTGTTCTCGGAACTGCCCATCGTGATGAAGTTCGAGGGCGACTTCCTCAACGTCTTCAGCTTCCTGCGGCAGACCGAGGAAATGGCACGGCTCACGCGCATGCGCAGCCTCAGCCTCAAGTGCCGCGATGCGACAAAGGGGCAGGTTGAAGTGCAACTCGCCATGAACATTTACTTTTCGGAGTGATCCATGCCCGCGAGATTTCCAACCGGCTGGCTGCGGCAGATCAAGCGCAACGCGAAGGAGGACCCGAAAAAGGCGGGCTTTCTCACGATCCTGTGCGTGGTGCTCGTCTTTCTGGTGACTCGGCAGATGATGAAATCCGGCGGGTCGGGTCCGGCGAAGACGGCCTCGGCGTCGTCGAAAACAACGAAGCGCGGCGCGCAGGCGCCGGGGAACGTCGTCGCCCGTCCGACCATCTCGCACGGCGCCGCCGAAGCGATGCGCCAGTGGATGCTGGCGCCGCCCAAACCGCTCAGCCGAAACCTGTTCGCGGTCAAGCTCGACTACTTTCCCCGCGACGGCGGCAGGCTCGCCAAACCGTCCCGGGCCATGAATGAAAACGGATTTTGGGACGAGGTCGCAAAGTCGATGGCCTCGGATGCCGATCATCTCAGAGACAGGCAGATCCTGATCGACAACCTGCGCACGCAGGCGGCCCGGCTCAGACTGCAAACCACGATCATGGGAGCCGAGCCAAAGGCCCTGATCAATGGCGAACTGGTGGGAGAGAACAGCGTCGTCGCGTCGTTCCGCGTCCTCAAGATCGAGGCGCGGCGGATCATTGTCGAGCGAGAGGGCATCAAGCTCGAGATCCAGATGAAATGACGACGATGCCCGCGACGTTTAATCCGACCGTCACGACGGCGGAATCGACCCCGCTTCATGCGGCGGGTTGATGAGGAGCTTGTTATGACCCAGTGGACCAGGACAGCCGGTCTTCTTTTTTTGGCCGCGGCGTCCGTTTATTCCAGTCAGGCGAATTCGGCAAATGCGGCAACACCGGCAAAGGGCAAAAACCCCGCGACCGAGGTAAAACTGTTGGAGACGGCAGAACCCGCAACCGACATCTTCGCCGATCCCGTTGACGCCCCCGCCGCATCCGTCGAAACCGCCACCGCGCCCGTCGAGGGCACCAGCGTCCGAAGCACCGACATCCACCTGTCGGAGGCGGGAACCGTCGAGATTCACGTCAACGACGCGAACCTCGTCGAAGTCCTGCGAATGCTCTCGCTGCAATCGCAAAAGAACATCATCGCCTCCAAGGACGTTCGCGGCACGGTGACGGCCAACCTCTACGACGTCACCGTCCGCGAGGCGCTTGACGCGATTCTGCATTCCAATGGATACGCCTATCGCGAGAAGGGCAATTTCATCTACATCTACACCGCGAAGGAGATCGCGGAGATTGAGAAAGCCAATCGGGTCGCCAGGACGCAGGTGTTCCGCGTCTTCTACACACCGGCCGCCAATGCCGTGAGCATGATCAAGCCTGTTCTCAGCTCCGGCGCGCAGGTGTCGTTCACGACCGCCGCGAGCAGCGGCCTTCAGAGCGGGACGGGGGAACTCGGCGGGAACTCGCATTCCACCGAGGACATGATCGTCGTCACCGACTACGAGGACAACCTCGCCGAAGTCGCGCGCATCCTCAAGGAGATCGATCAGCGACCGCAGCAGATTCTCGTCGAAGCCACGATCCTCCGCGCCTCGCTGACCGAGGACAACGCGCTAGGCGTGGATTTCAACATCCTCTCGGGCGTTGATTTCACGGATGTCATCACCAGCAACGGGCAGGTCACCAATGCGACCATCGCTTCCGGCACTCCGGTCGATTCCCGCGCCAGCGGCGTGGGGACGGGCAACAACTTCGCCGGGCCGATCGCCGGCGGGTTGAAGGTGGGATTCGTCTCGCAGAACGTGTCGGTGTTTCTCGCCGCCCTCGAGGGCGTGACGGACACCGCGATCCTGGCGAATCCGAAGATTCTCGCGCTCAACAAGCAGAAGGGCGAAGTCATCGTCGGCCGCAAGGACGGATACCTGACGACCACCGTCACCGACAGCGCCGCCGTGCAGACCGTCGAGTTTCTCGACACCGGCACGCGGCTGATTTTCCGCCCGTTCATCGGCGATGACGGATACATCCGCATGGAAATTCATCCTGAGGACTCCAGCGGCGGGCTGACCTCGTCGAATCTGCCGTTCAAGGTCACGACCGAAGTCACCAGCAACATCATGGTCAAGGACGGGCACACGGTCGTCATCGGCGGGCTGTTCCGCGAATCGACCGACATCGCCCGCTCGCAGGTTCCGTTCGTCGGCAACGTGCCTTTCGCCGGCCGGCTGTTCAAGAACCAGCGCGATCGCAGCACGCGAGAGGAGATCATCATCATGCTCACGCCTCACATCGTGAAGAATGATGAGGCGTATGCCAAAGCCGGCGAGGAAGCGCTCGCCGACGCCAATCGCATCCGCATCGGCATGCGGCAGGGCCTCATGCCCTGGGGCCGCGAGCGGATGGCCGAGACCAACTACGAGCGCGCCGTCGCGGAGATGAATCGGCCGAATCCCCGCCTCCATCGTGTCAACTGGCATCTCGATTGCGCGATCTATCTCAATCCGAAATTCATCGAGGCGATCAAGCTGAAGGAAACCGTCACCGGTCGGCAGGTGTCGGCCGTGGACAACAGCCACATTCGCTCTTTTGTCCGCAGCCAGATTCTCGCCGATCGCGCCCTGACCCCCGCCACGCAGGCGGTTGAGGACGTGACGGCGGATGGGATGCCGGCCGACGAGAACCCGCCGGCGGCGACGCAACCCACCGTCGAGGTTCCTTCCACACAGCCTGTCGCGGAACACCCGACGACACAGCCCGCGATGGCAATTGACGACCCGGATGCGGCCGATGAATCCATCGCCGCCCAGCCCGATGCCGATGACGTGATCGCCGGAATCATCCGCACGGAAGATACGGATGTCGAGGCGATTGCGAAGTCCGAAGCATCGCTCGACGCGCCCCTGGCCGCCTCGACGGAAACCACCGTCGAAGAACGCGAGGATTCCCTCATCGCCGAACGTCCCATGGATGAAACGATGCCGCTGGACGAAGCGCAGGCCGAACCCACCGTCACCGTGCGGGTGCTCGAGGACGATCCGTCCGAGGTCATCATCACCGAACTCCCGATGGATGAGCTTCCCGGCGCCGGCGAGAACCCGTGATCGGGATGGAACGTGAACCGGATGTAGCCCCGCGTGTGTGGATCGCGCGTCACAAGAGGATTGCCATGTTGATTCGATGGTGCATTTTCACCCTGCTGCTCGCGGCTTTGGCGGGATGCCAGAACAAGCGTGAGACGCAGAAGGAGGCGATGACCCGCAAGTGGAACCAGCAGCGGGCCGGGGTGATGCACAGCCTGGCGCGCGATCAGTATCGAACGGGCGATTTCGACAAGAGTCGCAAGACGCTCGATCAGGCGATGGTTCTCGATCCGGAGAACGTGGCGTTGTTCGTGCTTTCGGCCAAGCTCGCGATCGAGCAGGCGCATCTCGAGCGCGGCGAGCGCGATCTGCTCATGGCGCGTGAGCTTGATCCGCAAAACGCCGAACCGGAATACCTTCTCGGCGTGATCTATCAGCGCTGGCAGAAACTCGATCTGGCGCTGGAATGCTACACCCGCGCCAGTGAGAAGTCGCCGGCGGAGCTGGCGTATCTGCTGGCGAGATCGGAGATGCTCGTCACCCTGGACCGCAATGCCGAAGCGCTGGCGCTGCTCCAGGAAAAGGTGGTTTATTTCGAGCACAGCGCCGCCATCCGCGATGCGGTGGGACAGCTCCTGATGCAGGAGGGTCGGTATCGCGAGGCGTGCGATGTTCTTCGCCAGGCCAGCGTGCTGGCGACGGATGATTCGACCATTCGCGAGCATTTTGCGATGTCGCTGCTGCACACCGGCAACCACGCGGAGTCCGCCGTGGTGTTGAAGCGGCTGCTCGACGATCCGGCTTATACCCGGCGCGGCGACTTGTGGACGGCGCTGGGGGAATGCCAGATCCAATCGAACCAGTCGCGCGAATCCCGGTCCAGCTTCGAGCTTGCCACGCAGCTTCAGCCCGCGTCGGTGACGGCATGGCTGGGGCTGTGCAAAGCGGCGATGGCGTGCAACGACCTGCGCCGGGCCGATCTGGCGATTCGCAAGGCGTTTGCCATCGATCCCGCCGACGCGCAGGTGCATCTGCTGATGGGGTATGTGCGTCTGCGTCAGGGGAAGCACCCCGAGGCGCTCGCCGCGTTTCGCAAGGCGAGCGCGCTCGATCCGGAGGATGGGACCAGCCTGTGCATGATCGGCCTGGTTCTCGAACAAACCGGCCGCGGCGAGCAGGCGATGCGGTATTACGCCCAGGCGCTGCGCCTCGATCCGCGCGACCGTCTGGCGATGAGCCTGATGGCGAGCGTGGACGTGACGGAATGACGAAGGTGTCGGCCGTCGAATGAAGCATGTCTTCCGGATGGGATGTGTGTCGTGGAGTTGCGTATGCGACGAGGCAGGGCATTTACATTTCTGGCGCTGGCGATGTTCATCGCCGGGGTGGGATGCCTTGCGCACGACGCCTCGGGCGCGATGGAGCGTCTGCTCGCCGATCCACCGCTGATCGCGAGCGTCGGCCTGGTGACAATGGCCGGGGCGCTCTGTCTGCTGTCGGCGCGGATCCTTCGCCGACAGTGCCGGGAGATGGCGGCGCGCCTCGCCGCGATGCGGACCTTCATCCACACCGACCGGTTGGAAAGTTCCGACGCCGATCTGGCGCCTCTCGCCTCGGCGCTGAATGACCTGGTCGATTGCGCGGGGCAATCCGTCACCGACGCGCTGGAAAAGGTGAAGGAGATCGAGATCGAGTTGAAGGTCGCCACCGCCGAGCGGCAGCACGCCGAGGCGATCATCCACAGTATTTCCGATGCGGTACTCGTCACCGACACCTTTGACGAGATCGTTCTCGCCAACGAGTCGGCCGCCCGCGCCTTCGATTTCGACATCGACCGCTGCGCCCGCACGCCGATCGACCGGGTTCTCCGGGATACCCGCATGATCGAACTGGTGCGCGAGATGCGCCAAAGCAACAGCCGCAGCGGGCGACGAATCGTCGAGCACTACATGCGAACGGCGTCGGGGGAGCGCGCGTTCAAGGTCACGCTTTCCTGCGTCTCCGGGCAGTCCGATCGTCCGGCCGGCGTGGTCACGGTCCTGCACGACATGACTCGCGAGAAGGAAGTGTCCAAGATCAAAAACGACTTCGTCTCCAATGTCAGCCACGAGCTTCGCACCCCGCTGGCGAGCATCAAGGCGTATGTCGAGATGCTCATCGACGGAGAGGCCGACGACGACCGGACCCGACACGAGTTCTATGAGGTCATCCAGAGCGAATCCAACCGCCTTTCGCGCCTCATCGACAACATCCTCAACATCTCGCGCATCGAGTCCGGGCTGGTGAAGATCAACAAGCAGCCGCAAAGCCTCATGGTCATCCTCAAGGAAGCGCTCGAGGTCATCCAGCCGCAGGCGAAGACGAAGGCGATCAGCGTCCACGAGCAGATCGCCCCTGCGTTTTATCAGACCAACGCCGACCGCGACATGCTGTACCAGTCGATCCTCAACCTGTTGAGCAACGCCGTGAAATACACGCCCGAGGGAGGTTCGATAACCGTGCAGACCCTTGTGAACGAGGATGCGGGGAAGGTCATCACCAGAATAAACGACACCGGCGTCGGGATTCCGCCCAAGGACCTGCCCTTTGTATTCGATAAGTTCTATAGAGCCGAATCCAACAACCGGATGGCCAAGGGAACCGGGTTGGGGCTGTCGCTGGTGAAACACATCATCGAGACCGTTCATCATGGACGGGTCTTCGTGGAAAGCAGCGTCGGCAAGGGAAGCTGCTTCGGGTTCGAGCTGGAGATGACGGAATAGGGGGGATTGGAGAGATGCGAGATGGAAGGCAGG
>CAYUNS010000004.1:14909-17088 GCA_964446155.1 uncultured Tepidisphaeraceae bacterium
GGCAGGAAGATCCTGGTCGCGGACGATGAATCGCACATTCTGCATGTGGTGTCGCTGAAGCTGCGCAACGCGGGCTTCGATGTCGTCACCGCGCGCGACGGGCAGGAGGCGCTGGAGCTGGCGCAGCAGGAGCAGCCCGACCTGCTCATCACGGATTATCACATGCCCCGGCTCTCGGGGCTGGAATTGTGCCAGCGGCTCAAGGACGACCCCGCGACGCGGGGCATTCCCGCGATCATGCTCACGGCCCGGGGATATCACCTCGAGCCGCATGACACCGGTTCGAGCGGCGTGCTGCGCATGCTGAGCAAGCCGTTCAGTCCAAGGCATTTGTTGGCGACCGTCAACGAGGTGTTGACCGACGCCGCCGCTTGAAAGTGAGAAGGGCCGCCCCGGCGGCTGCTGCATATGGCTCTTGACACCGCACACAACATCGCCGGTGATTCCCCGACCGAGACGGCCTTGCCGCTGTCGGTCCTGGAGAATCTCGCCAGCCGATTCCGATCGGGCGGGCTTTACCTCGTGATGCTGCATCCCGACGGGTCCGTCGCCTTTCACGATCATGCCGCCGGGCTGTTCTTCCATCGATACGTCCTGCCGTTGCTGCAATATCCCGATTCGCTCGAATCGGGCGCGATCGGCGAGGCGAGAAAGCTCAACGCCGCCTCCTCCGTCAGCGTCTGGGGCGATCTGCCCGGACTGGTGATGGCCGCCTTCCCCTGCACCGAGAAGCGGCAGCTTGTCGGCGTCATGCTGCTGATCGGCAAGAGCAGCCGGTTCCGTCTTGGTGAGGAAGTGGTGCGCGTGTGCAGCCGGCTGGGCATCGACGGCATCTGGCTCAACCAGCAGGCCGACGAATTGCCCACCTATTCCGAAGCCGGCCTGCAACGCCAGGCCCGTATGCTCCTCACCGTGCTGCGCGACCAGATGCGGCTCGCGGGACTCGAGGAGGAACTCGACTCCCTCTCCGGTCAACTCGCCAACACCTATGAGGAACTGAGCCTCATCTACCAGATCAGTAGCGGCATGCGGATCAACCGCCGCGCCCCCGAGTTCTTCAAGCAGGCCTGCCTCGACGTGCTCGAGGTGATGAACGTGCGCGGCATGGGCGTGGCGCTGGACATGGAGAACCTGCACCACCAGGAGCCGGTGCTTTATGGTCATCTCAGCCTCCCACCGGGAACGGTGCATCGATTGGCGAATCAACTGGTCTCGATCCTGACGCGGCGCAAAAGCCCGCTGCTCGTCAACGACCTGTCGGCCGATCCGCAGTTCGCATGGCTCGCCGAGCACGCCGCACGGCTCATCGCCGTGCCGCTGCAACGGCAGGACCAGGTGCTCGGATGCCTGTTCGGTCTGGACAAGACGATCGGCGAGTTCGATTCGGTCGACAGCAAGCTGCTGAACTCGATCGCGAACGAGTCCGCGATCTATCTCGAAAACGCCCGGCTGTACGAGGATGTCCACGGGCTGATGATGGGGCTGCTGCACAGCCTCACCAGCGCGGTGGATGCGAAGGACGCCTACACCTGCGGTCATTCCGAGCGCGTGGCGCTGCTGAGCCGTCATCTCGCGGCCAGGGCGGGGCTTGGCGACCACGAGGTCGATCGCGTCTACATGGCCGGACTGCTGCACGACGTGGGCAAGATCGGCGTGCCCGAAAGCGTGTTGCAGAAGACCGGCAAGCTCACGCCCGAGGAATTCGAGCAGATGAAGCAGCATCCGCTGATCGGCGCCCGCATCCTGCACGACATCAAGCAGGTCGAGGACATCATCCCCGGCGTGATGCATCACCACGAACGGTACGACGGCAAGGGATACCCCGCCGGGCTTTCGGGAGAAGGCATCCCGCTGATGGGACGCATCATCTGCCTCGCCGATTGCTTCGACGCGATGACGAGCAACCGCACTTATCGCCAGGCCCTTCCCCTGGAGGTCGCCCTCAACGAGATCCGCCGCTGCTCGGGCACGCAGTTCGATCCGCGGCTGACGGAGGCCTTTCTGCTGATCGGCGCCGATCAGTTCCGCGCGATTCTCCGCAATCACCAGGAGCAGTCGAAGAAGATGCTGGAGTTGTCGGCTCCGGCGCGCGTCAACCAGGATTAACGTCATGGCGATCAAGTGTGAGGAATACAACCAGGTGTCGGTGCTGAGCGTCGATGGCGATTTCAACGGCGAG
>CAYUNS010000004.1:17098-36412 GCA_964446155.1 uncultured Tepidisphaeraceae bacterium
CGCTGGCCCGCAAGACCATCGAGGAGATGGTCGATCGCCGGCAGATCGTCGATTTCGTCCTCGATTTCGAGAAAGCCGGCTTCATCGACAGCGAAGGGCTGGAGGCCCTGCTCTGGATCAAGCGCCGCTCGGAGGATCTGTTCGGGCAGTTCAAGCTGGCGAACCTGGATGAAAACTGCCGCAAAATCCTCGAGATCACCCGGATGGAGCCGCGCTTCGAATGCCACGCCGATCTCGCGTCGGCGTTGAAGACCATGAGATAGACCCGGCGCGCCCGCGCTTCCTGGAATCGGCGACGATGTCATCATGCAACAGACGCTCACACGAAAACCTCTCGGCCAACTGCTTCTCGGCAAGGGGCTGATCAAGCCCGATCAACTCGAGCGCGCGCTCGAGGAGCAGAAGCGGAGCAATCACCAGAAGCTGCTCGGCGAGGTGCTGGTCGAGTTGCGGATCTGCTCGGAGGACCAGATCATCGAGGCGCTCGCGCAGGCGTATGGCGTGCCCTACGCCCGCATCAGCCCGCGCATCGCCGATCCGAAGGTGATCTCCGTCCTGCCCAAGGAGTTCCTCGAAAAGCACCAGGTGCTTCCGCTGTACCTTGTCGAAGGCGTGCTCACCGTCGCGGTTCCCGAGCCGGCGAACGTGTTCCTGATCGAGGAGATCGGACGGCTCAGCGGATACCAGGTGCAGGTCGTCGCCGCGACGGTGCGCGACATCAAGGCGACGCTTCAGACCTATCTGCCCAACGACAAGGTCTTCGTCCTCGACGACATCATCGAGGAGGTTCGCCCTGAAGAGTTCACCCTGATCGAAGCGCCCGTCCAGGACATCGCCAACCTCGAGCAGGCCGCCGGTGATTCGCCGGTCATCAAGCTGGTCAACTACGTCATCTATCACGCGGTGAAGGACGGCGCCAGCGACATTCACGTCGAGCCGGGCGACAACATCCTCCGCATCCGCTATCGCATCGACGGGCGGCTGACCGAAAAGCTCCGACCGCCGTTCCAGATGCACGCCGCCGTCTCGTCGCGCATCAAGATCATGGCGGGGCTGGACATCTCCGAGCGCCGCCTGCCCCAGGATGGGGGCATCCATGTGATGATGGACAAGCGCCCGATCGACCTGCGCGTCAGCACCATGCCCGGACGCAACGGCGAAAAGGTCGTCATCCGCGTCATCGACAACGACAAGGCCTCGGTCAATCTTGAAAAGCTCGGCTTCGGCTACGAGACGCTCAAGCAGTGGCGGAAACTGATCTCCCTGCCCAATGGCATCCTTCTCGTCACCGGCCCGACGGGCAGCGGCAAGAGCACGACGCTCTACGCGGCGCTCCAGGAGCTTCTCTCGGACGACATCAACATCTGCACCGTCGAGGACCCCGTCGAGTACAACCTGCAGGGGATCAACCAGTTCCAGGTGAACGACAAGGCCGGCTTCACGTTCGCCAACGCCCTGCGGGCGTTGTTGCGCCAGGATCCGGACGTGATGATGGTCGGTGAGATTCGCGACGGGGAGACCGCGCGCCTCGCGACGCAGGCCGCCCTCACCGGGCATCTCGTCTTCAGCACGCTGCACACCAACGACGCCCCGGGCGCGATCACGCGATTGTTCAATCTCGGCATCGAGCCTTATCTCGTCGGCGCCACGATCTCCGGCGTGCTCGCCCAGCGGCTGGTGCGCAAGCTCTGTCAGAGCTGCCGCGAGGCGTATGAGCCGACGGTGAACGAGAAACGCCAGATCGAACGATTCGCCGGAAGCGTCGATCTCCTCTACCGTCCGAAGGGTTGCCCGCGCTGCCGCAACCTCGGGTTCTCCGGTCGGATCGGCGTCTACGAATTGCTCGTGCCCGACGATGAGATGATCGATCGCATCAGTCAGGGCGCGACGCTCCACGAAATCCGCGAGTTGGGCAAGGCCCTGGGGATGCGGCCCCTTCGTGTCGACGGCATTGAAAAGGTGAAGGCCGGCATCACCACCCTTGAAGAGGTTTACCGGGTCACCGCCTGACCCGCACAGGAAACGCCATGCCTTTGTTCGCCTACACCGCCCGCGACCACTCCGGCGCCGCCGCCGCGGGAACCCTCACAGCCGAGTCGGTCGCGCACGCGACGCAGCAACTCCGCGCCGAAGGCAAATATCCGACCTCGATCGAACCCGTCGAGGACGCGCGGGCCGGCGATCAGCCGGAGAGCGTCCGCGGGATCAAGGTCGCCCGGGCCGATGTCATCCATCTCGCCACCCAGCTCGCAATCATGATGGAGACCGGCGTGACGCTCACGGAGGCGCTGGACTGCATCGGGGCGCAATGCGAAAAGCCCGTCGTGAAGCGCCTCGTCGAGGACATGAGCCTCCATGTGCAGGGCGGCGGGGATTTCAGCGGCGCGCTGATGCGCCATCCTCGCAGCTTTCCACAGCTCTTCATCGCACTGATCAAGGCCAGCGAGAAAAGCGGCATGCTCACCAGGCTGCTCATGCGCGCCGCGACCTACATGCGCGAGGAACAGGAGACGATGCGCCGCGTGAAGGGGGCGCTGACGTATCCGGGCATCATGCTCGGTTTCGCGGTGAGCACCACGATCTTCCTGCTCGCGTTCGTGCTGCCGAAGTTCACCGCCATCTACGCCTCGAAAGCCGCGGCTTTGCCGGCGCCCACGCGGGTGTTGATGAACCTCAGCGACTTCATCGTGACGGACTGGCGGATGCTGGCGATCGCCTCGATCATCGTCGTGATCCTCGGGCTTACCTACTTCCGTTCCGCCGGCGGGCAGCGCGTGTGGCATTACGTCCAACTGCGCATCCCCCTGATTGGCGGCATGTTCAGGAAACTCCACCTGTCCCGTGGGCTGCGCATGATGGGCACGATGGCCGGCGCCGGCGTCAACCTGCTCGACTGTGTTCACACCGCCAAGGACCTCTGTGGCAACTCGTACTACCGCGATCTCTGGGATCGCGTCTCCGGCTGCATCCAGTCGGGCAAGCAGCTCTCCGAGCCGCTGTTTGAAAGCTCCCTCGTTCCCCGCTCCGTCGCGCAGATGCTCCACAGCGGCGAGAAGAGCGGCAAGCTCTCCCAGGTGATGGAGCAGGTTGCGAATTACTCCGAGCAGGAACTGAAGGACAAGATCGCCGAGATGACCCGCTATATCGAGCCGGCGATGATCGTGGTCATGGGCCTCATCATCGGCGGGGTCGCGCTGGCGCTGCTGTTGCCGATCTTCACCATCAGCCGCGTGATGTCGGCCCAGTGATTCCACCTGTCCCGCGATCCTCCTTTCTCCGCGCATCGTGCGGGTCAGTCGCGCTCCCGGACCAGCGGCATCGGCCTGCCCTGCACGCGCGGATCGGTGAACCCGACGATCCATCCGTCCAGCCTTCCCGCCATCGGCATCGCCGGTGAGCGCTGCACGCCCTGCGTCGCGCCGAAAACGGGACGCACCTCGACCTCGTGCCCCCTGGCCCGGAGCCGCTCGATGATCGCCTCGTCCAGCGTTTGCTCGACGACCATCACGTTCGGCCGCCACTGGTGATGAATCCGCGGAACGGCAAGGGTCATCAACGAGGCGTCGTGGTCGATCGTATGAATGATCGCCTGCACGACCTGCGAGATGATCGTCGGTCCGCCGGCGGCGCCGAGCGTCATCACCGGCTCGTCGTCCCTGAGCACGATCGTCGGGCTCATGCTCGACAGCGGCCGCTTGCGCGGCTGGATGCTGTTGGCTTCCGCGCCGATCAGACCGAACGCGTTCGGCACGCCCGGCCGGGCGGAAAAATCATCCATCTGGTTGTTCATCAGGATGCCCGTGCCGGGGATGACCACCTTCGATCCGAACGCGGTGTTGAGCGTCGTCGTGATCGCGACCCAGTTGCCCTCGGCGTCGGCGGCGGCGATGTGGGTCGTGTGCTTGCCGAACAGGTCCGTCTCCCAGCCGGGCGGTTTACCGGCGCCGGGGACTTCGATGGCGCGATCGGGATCGATTCGATCGGCCAGTGCGGCGGCATAGGTTTCGTCGATCAGTCCGCGGGGAACGTCGGCGAAGTCGGGATCGCCCAGCCAATGAGCGCGATCCGCGAACGCCAGCTTCATCGCCTCGGCCAGCACATGCAGGCGGTCGGCGTCGTCCATCACCTCGGTATGCCGCGCATCATACGCTTCGACGATGTTCAGAATCTGCGCCACATGCACCCCGCCGGAACTCGGCGGGGGAAAACCGATGATCGTGTGCCCGCGATACCGCGACACCAGCGGCCGCCGGCGCTTCAGCTCATATCCGGCGAAATCCTCGGCCGTGAGAATGCCGCCGTTGTCGCGCATCCAGGCCTCGAGCCTGTGCGCGAACTCGCCGCCATAAAACCACTCCATTCCCTCATCGGCGATCCTGCGATACGACCGCGCCAGGTCCGGCTGCCTGAGCATATACCCCTGCGCCGGGGCCGTGCCGTCGGGCAGGAGGAAGATCGACCGTGAGGCGGCGAAGCGCGACAGGTTCTCACGTTCCGCGGCCAGGCGCTGTGCGTAGGTCGCGTCGATCTCGAACCCGTTGTCCGCGAGGTCCGCGGCGTCGCGGAGCAATTGGCGCAGCGGCAGCTCGCCGGCGATGCGAAGGGCGTGGTCATAAGCCGCGGGCGCCATTTCGCGGCCGTCGATGGCAAGCATCGCTCCGTCGGCGGTTCGGATCAGCATGAAGCATCCCCCGCCGATGCCCGAGTTGTGCGTATCGACCACCCCCAGTGTCAGCGCCGCCGCGACCGCCGCGTCAATCGCGTTGCCGCCTCGCGCGAAAGCGGCCGAGCCTGCCTGCGACGCCAGCGGAT
Source organism: uncultured Tepidisphaeraceae bacterium (assembly GCA_964446155.1). Classification (GTDB taxonomy): domain Bacteria; phylum Planctomycetota; class Phycisphaerae; order Tepidisphaerales; family Tepidisphaeraceae; genus CAYUNS01. Next base: position 21,911 of record CAYUNS010000004.1, read on the forward strand.
GGACCGTCGCGATCGCGCCATCCTGTGATCCGGCGGCCAGGGCCGTCCCCGCCGGTCCTTCGACTTCATACGCGAACGTCATCCCGGGCGTTGCGGATGATCGCCGCCAATCGAGCGCCGGCGATCCGCCGGCGCAGCCGACAGCGCCCGCAAGCAGCAGGCACGCGAAAAGCGGCAGCCAGGAAGTCCAGAGCATCCGTCCGATTTGGGTTCGTTTTTTCATTTCGACCCTGCGAAGCGCATTGAGAGACGCGGCGAACGGGTTCACGACTGAACCAGGACCATGACGACGCCAGGCGACACTCCTGATATACGGCGATGGTGCGCCTGAAAAGCTGATTTTGCGCAATCATTCATTTACGGCGAGTTTGAGGCGGATCATTTGCCGGTTGGCCTGTTGCCAGAAAGCCCGCCTCGGATTTACAGTTGCATCATGACTGGAGATGGCGATCGGTGGAAGGGGCGTTTGGACGCCGCGGTCGATTCGTTCGCGGATCGGATCGTCACCATCCGGCGGCATCTGCACGCCCATCCCGAGCCGTCCGGAGAGGAGGTGCGGACCACGCGGTTTTTGCGCGACCGCCTCGAGGAGGCGGGGATCGACACCCGCATCGCGATGGGGGAGATCGGATTGATCGCGCAGTTGCCGGAAAATCCGCGGGAGGCGGCGGGGCGGATCGGGCTGCGCGCGGACATCGACGCGCTGCGCATCCAGGATGCGAAGGAATGCGAGTACCGGAGCAGGACGCCCGGCGTGATGCACGCCTGCGGGCATGACGGGCATTCGGCGGTGGTGCTGGGGGCGATGCTGGCGCTGCATCTCGCCGCGTGTGAGGGGGCGCTGCCCTGGCCGGTGCGGTGCCGGGCGCTGTTTCAACCGGCGGAGGAAACCAACCGCGGGGCGCTGGCGATGATCGCGGCCGGAGCGCTCCATGGCCTGGACGCGCTGCTCAGCCTGCACATGGACCCGTCACGCCCCGCCGGCGAGATCGGCGTGCGACCCGGCATCCTCACCGCCGACTGCGATGAACTGCACATCAGGATCACCGGCAAAGGCGGGCACGCCTCACGGCCTCACGATTCCATCGACCCGATCGCGGCCGCGGCGCAGCTCATCAACGCCATCTACCTGTTCGTGCCCCGACGCATCGATTCCCACGATCCGGTCGTCATCACCATCGGGCAGATTCACGGCGGGGAGAATTACAACGTCATCCCCAACCAGGTCGTTCTCCGCGGGACCATGCGCAGCCTCGGTGGGGAGATTCGTCAAAAGGCGATGGAGCACATCCACGCCGTCGCGCGCGGGATCGCCCAGGCTTCGGGCGCGCGCATCGAGATCAAGTTTCTTCCCGGCCCGCCCTCGGTGCTGAACGACGCGCGACTCACCGATCTGATCCGCGCCGTCGGCGTGGATCTGCTGGGACCGGAGCGGGTGAGGCACATCGCCCGCGCCAGCATGGGTGGAGAGGACTTCGCCCATTACCTCGTTCATGTGTCCGGCGGCATGTTCCGGCTCGGATGCGCGACGGCGGCGCCGGGACGCGCGATGCTGCATTCGCCGGAGTTCGACATCGACGAACGCGCCCTCGCGATCGGCGCGAAAATCCTCGCCCGCTGCGTGGTGCGGTGGTCCAGGCCCGAAGGCTGAAGGCGATGCCGCCCCGACGCGCGGGGCGATTTCCTTCCCAAACCGGAGGCAGGCGTGAACCGTGTGAAATTCACTCCCAGCCACGCCCCGACGCTCGGCGTGGAGATCGAACTGGCGCTGGTGGACGCCAGGACGATGGCGCTGGTCAGCGCCGCGCCCGAGTTGTTGTCCCGGCTGCCCGAAGCGATGCGGGAATGGATCAAGCCGGAACTGATGCAGTGCTACATCGAGATCAACTCGAGCATCTGCGCCACGGTCGCCGAAGCCGAGACCGACCTGCGGCGAAAGCTCGACGTGCTCGAGCCGCTCGCCCGCGACATGGGGCTGCGCCTGCTCTGGTCGGGCACGCATCCGTTCTCGTCGTGGCGCGACCAGGTGGTGACGCGGAACGAACGCTACGAAGGATTGATCACGCTGCTTCAGGACACGGCGAGGCAGCTCGTGACGTTCGGCATGCATGTGCATGTGGGCGTGGAGTCGGGCGACAAGGCGGTCATGATCTGCGACCGGCTGCTGCGGCATGTTCCAACGCTGCTGGCGATCAGTTGCAACAGTCCATTCTGGGTCGGCCGACCGACGGGATTGCACTCGTGGCGATCCAAGGTGATGGAAGGACTCCCCACCGCTGGGCTGCCGCCCCTCATGCGAAACTGGAGCGAGTATGTGTGGCTGATCAACCATCTCATCGAGACGGGTTACATCGAGACGATCCGCGAGATCTGGTGGGACATCCGCCCGCATCACAATTTCGGAACCGTCGAGGTCCGGGTCTTCGATGTGCCCGGAAACCTTCACGACGCGATGGCGATGGTGGCGCTGACGCATTGCCTGGTCGTGCATCTGTCCGACGAGATCGACGAAGGCGCCTATCAGCACGACAGCCACCCGATGATCATCCGCCAGAACAAATGGCGGGCGGCGCGCTATGGCATGGAGACCGCGCTGGTGGAGTCGGAGCGCTATTCGCTCCACCCGGTGCGCGATATGGTTCACATGCTGGTCGATCGCCTGCGCCCGACGGCGCAGCATCTATCGTGCAGCGAGCACCTGGAGCGGATTCTCGACGTGATCGGCAAACCGACTTCCGCCCAACGCCAGCTTGAGATATTCTCCGAAAGCGGCAACACGCTCGAGGTGACGAGGCGGATGGTGGAATCGGAAAGGCACGGAACGTGAAAGCGTGAGGTGTGCAAACGTAAGAAGGGAGGGTGATCCGCTCACGTTTCCGTTTTTTCATGTTTCCAGGGAGATTGTCCACAATGTCCAGCGCCACTCCGGATCGGCCGAAAATTCTGTTCCTCATGTCGGATGAGCATCGCGCGGATGTGACGGGATATGAGGGGAACCCGGTGGCGCGCACGCATACGCTGGACTGGCTGGCGTCGGAGGGGGTGGTGTTCCGCAATGCGTACACGCCCAGCCCGATCTGCGTGCCTGCGCGCCAGTGCCTGATGTCCGGGCAGTTGCCGCGCACCTGCGGGGTCGAGCATTTCGGGCAGGATCTCGAGCCTTTTTCGATGACGTGGGCGCGATGGTTTTCCCGCTACGCCTACCAGACCGTTTGCGCGGGGAAGCTGCATCACACCGGTCAGGATCAGATGCAGGGATGGACCCGCCGCATTTCGCCGGACGCGCACGTGTTCCCGGAATACATCGACGGGATGGCGCCCGGCGAGCTTGAGCGCTATCGGCCGGCGCCGGGAACGGGCGGGCGGAGCGTGGACGATGAGATCGCCCGCGCGGGGATCGGCCTGAGCCGGTATGAATCCCAGGACCGCCTGACGATGGACGCCACGCTCGAACTGATCGACCAGTATTTCGCCGATCCCTGGTACGACCGGACCACGCCCCATCCGCTGCTGCTGAAGGTCAGCCTGCTGCTGCCGCATTACCCGTTTTTGTGCGATGAGGAGAAGTTCGTCCATTATCTCAACCGCGTTCCGGTGTTCGAGCATGAAGGGAAGAGCGATCCATACGACGGCACGCACCGGCATTGCATTCCGAAGCGTCCGCCTTCGCCGCGCGACGCCCGCCGCGCCACCGCGGCGTATTACGGCATGGTCGAGACGACCGACGCCCATTTCGACCGCGTACTCAAGCGGCTTCAGCACGTCGGTGAGAATCTCGACGACTGGATCATCCTCTACACCTCCGATCATGGCGAAAACCTCGGCGAGCACGGCACATGGTGGAAGAACAGCTTCTATGATTCCGCGGCGCGCGTGCCGCTGATCATCCGTTATCCAAAGCGCTTCAAGCCGCGCGTCGTCGAGGAGAACGTCAACCTCTGCGACTTGTTCGCGACGTTGTGCGAGCTGGCGGAGATTCCCCTGCCACCGAGGGAGCGGACCGTGGGCGCCCGCGGTCTGGACAGCCGATCGCTCGTGCCGCTGATGGAGGGCAAGGTCGCCGCCGACAGCGGCTGGGATGACGAAACCGTCAGCCAGCTCGGGGGAAAGGAAATCATGATCAAGCAGGGATCGCTGAAATACATCCACTTCGCGGGCCGGGACATCCTTTTCGACGGCAAGCGCGATCCGGGGGAGCGGATCAATCTCGTTGACGAAAAGCGATACGCGCGGGTCATGGCGCAGTTTCGCCGGCGATGCGCCGATCTCGGCTTCGGTCCGAACGCCAATCCCCATTACGTCAATGCGGGCTACGGCGCCTAGCGGCGCGATATCTACCCGTTTGCTCTTGATCCCCGTATGATCTGCGCGATTGCTCTCCACATGGCACAACCTCCGCGCCCGGCGTGATCTGTTGCGCGAGCTGATCCTCAGCGAGTTGAAATCCACCTCGGCCGAGACGCGGCTGGGGTGGCTGTGGTGGCTGCTCGATCCGCTCATCCTCATGTGCATTTACTGGGCGGTCGTGGTCGGCATCCTCGGGCGGGGGCATCACTATCAACCCTATCCGCTGTTCGTGCTGTGCGGGCTGTTGCCGTGGAATCACATCGCCGGCTCGTCCACGCGGGCGGTGAAGGTGCTGGCGCAGCGGGAGAGCCTCATTCGGTCGGTTCCGTTTCCGACGATGGCGCTGCCGCTGTCGCTGGTGTTGTCACGGCTGGTCTATCTCGCGATCGGCCTGGTCATCCTCATCGTGGCGACCGCGTTGTGGAAGGGGCAGTTCAGCCCCGTCGCGCTCATGCAGGTTCCGCTGCTGCTGTTGTTGCAGATGGTGCTGATGTGCGGGGTATGCCTCGCAATCTCGATCTACGGCGTGATTGTCCCGGACCTGGGGACGGCGCTGTCCTATCTCCTGCGCATCGGGTTTTACGCCTGTCCAATCATCTACGGGCTGGATCTCGTCGAATCGCGGCTCGGGCGCCTCGCCGGGCAGGGCGTTCCCTGGGCCGACGCGGTGATGGCGCTTTACATGCTCAATCCGTTGGCGATTCTCGTGACCGGTTATCGCGCGGCGATTTTCGACGGCGATTTCCTGGGATATGCGCACTGGCTGATCCTGGCGATCGAGACGATTGTCGTTTTCATCGTGGGATACGGCGTTTATCGCCACCACGATCGTCGCGTGATCAAATTCATATGACGGTGATTCCGAACGAGTCCAATCCGTCTTCATCGCCGGGCGACGCGCCTTTCGGCCGCGTCGCGCCGCTGATCGAGCTGCGCGACCTGGGGGTCTATTACCAGCTTCAGACCCGCCGTGTGCCGCTGAAGGAGCGGCTGCTCAAAGGCCGCCGCGGAGAGAAAGCCCCGCTGCTGTGGGCGCTGCGGCACGTCGATCTTCAGTGCCATGAAGGCGAAGTGCTCGGGATCGTCGGACACAACGGCGCGGGCAAGAGCACGCTGTGCATGGCGCTGACGAAGATTCTCACGCCCGACGAAGGCCACGCCATCGTGCGGGGGAGAATCTCGACGGTGCTGAGCCTGCGCGCGGGCATGAACAAGGACCTGTCCGGGCGGGCGAACATCCTGCTTTTTGCGTCGTTCCTTGGCATTCCCCGGGCGCGGATCGAGCGGCGGATGGATGCGATCATCGACTTTTCCGAGCTGGGGCGGTTCATCGACGAGCCGCTGCGCACCTACTCGACGGGCATGCGGGCGCGTCTGGCGTTTTCCGTCGCGACGACGCTCGAACCGGACATTCTCATTCTCGACGAGATCGTGAGCGTTGGGGACACAAGCTTCAGGGACAAGAGCCGCGCCCGCATCCGAAAGATGATGCGCCGGAGCCGGTTGATCGTCGTCGTGTCGCATTCGACCGCTTTTTTGCGGGAAATCTGCACGCATTGTCTCTGGATGGAGCGGGGCACGGTGCGGATGCACGGCTTGGCGGGGGAGGTGCTGGACGCTTATGACGAATCTTCCGGAGAGCAGCGCGAGCGCCTTGCGGCGTTGCCCCCGCCGACGGAACGCGCCGAGATGCCGTATGGCGGATTGCCGGCGATGATCGCGCGGCTGACGCGGCTGACGACGGCATGGCTGGAGTCGCCCCGTCGAATCCGGCGATGCTTCGCTTCGCTGTTCCCTCGCCGGCGCGCCCTGTATCCGCTCGCGGTAAAAGGCGCGGGCGCGAGCCGGCAGGTTGTTTTTGAAACGGCGGGAACGCGATACGTGGGCCTGATCGGTCTGAGCGCCCGGCCCATGCGGCGCGCCCGGGCGATTCATGCCCTGTGCCGTGAGCACGAGGTTCCCTCGCCGCGTTTTCACGAGTGCGATGCGTCCTCGACCGCGCTGTTGAAACGCGCCGCGCGCAGCGCGCTGTGGGAGTATGTCGATGGAGTCTCCGCATCGCCGACGAAGGATCTTGCGAGGCTTGCGGCGATCGGCGATTCGCTGGGGCGGCTGCACCGGATCGCCCCTCCGCCGGAGGATTCGCCGATACCCGTGATGACGGGAGAGGCGTCGTCGTCACGATGGCGGAAAAGAATCCGCGCGCTGCGCGGCGCGCGGGAGTTGTCCGAGGCCGCGCCATCCAACAGGACGGATGCCTGGCTGGAACGGAACGCCCCGGCGTTGTCGGGGTTGCCCCGGCCGGGGCTTGTTCACGGAAACCTGCATTTGGACAACCTTGTTTTCCGCGGGGCGACCGCGACGCCGATCGACCTGTCCGGGTGTGCGTTCGGTCCGGTGGTGTTTGAATTGGCGCAGGTGTTGTGGGATTTCTGCGGCGATGATCGCGAGCGTCGCGAGGCATTTCTCGACGCCTATCGCGCGCAGGCGCCGGAGGCCGTGATGCGGTGGTGGGACACCCACGCCGCGCCGGCGATGATCCTTGGTCAGCTTCACGCGGCGGAGATGTGCCTGGCGTCAGGGCGCCGGCAGACGATTTACGGCAGTCGGCACAAGGCGCGCGATCGCGGCGGGCGGGCGCTGTCGGCGTGGATGCGATTTCATGAGGCGATTGAGACATTCCCCGATCGGTCGCCCGATCTCGATGAGTTGCTGAAGACGTTTCGCTCGGCGGACGAAAAGGCCGCGGCGCTTTTGCGCGAGCCTGTCGATCCGGCTCCCATCGCGCCGATGCCCGTCGTTGAACGGATTCGTCCGATCAGCGCCCCGCCGCGCGGAATCGCAACGCTGTCGCGGTGGTTGTATCGCGGGCGATACGACCAGATACCCCCGCGGCAGCGCGCGTATCTCGCGACGCTCGAGCGGTGGTTCGATTCACTCGTTCATCGCGCCCGCCTGCTGCGCCGAAGGCGGTATCGTTTGGCGGAGCTGAAGGATGCGATCGGCAAGCGTCGTCACGAGCATTTTCGCGCCTGCCCCGTTTGCGGGAATGAGGAGGCGCGGCAGCAGCCGCTGTTCCGCCCGAAATGCGCACGGGCCTTTGCGGGCGCGGGAGGACGATACACCGTCGTTCGCTGCACGGATTGCCACGCGCTGTTTCGCAACCCGGCCGTGAAGCGCCGGCATCTGAAGCTGCTGGCGACTTCGGGCGAGATGGGCTCGCCGCCGCGCCGCGCCGCCAACCCTCATCAGCGGGGGCGGGCGCTCCCTCTCGGCATTCGCGCCTTCTCGCCGCTGCTTGATGAAGGGGCGGGCAGGACGCTGCTCGACATCGGGTGCGTCGAGGGCGATTTTCTTCGGCTGGCGTCGGCGCGGGGATTTGACGCGCGGGGCCTCAGCGCCTCGCCGGCCGCGGTGGAGCGGATGAACCGCGAGCTGGGTGCGACCGTCGCGGTTCAGGGGTCGCTGCGGCATCTTCCCGATTCGATCGCGCGGCGGCGGTTCGATGTCATCACGTTGTGGGGCGTGCTGCCCCGCCATACCGATCCGATCGCGGCCCTGACGCGATTGCGCGAGTTGCTTGCGCCAGCGGGAACGGCGCTCCTGACGATGCCCAACGCGGATTCGGCCCTGCTGCGGAGAAGCCGCGCGCGATGGAGCGGGTTTCGCGATGCGGACACGGTTTTTTTCACGCGGTCCACATTCGATCGCGCCGCTCGTTCGGCCGGCTTTCAGGCGATTGAATTCCGCTCCCATTTCGATGAGGCGATCGAGGACGGCTCGCTCGCTCCGGAACGGATCGAGCGCCTGAAGCGGATCATGCTTCGCTCCGGGGGTGGGGATGCGCTCCACGTCATCCTGCGGCCGTCATGAAGGCTCGCCTCTCTTGTCCCTGATCCAGTGCAAATACAGCCCATGCGCGGGCGCGGTCGAGCCGGCGGCACGACGGTCGCGGGCGGCGAGGATGTCGGGGATCGCGTCCGCGTCCCGCTTGCCCTGCCCGATCTCCACCAGTGTCCCGACCATGATGCGGACCATGTTCCAGAGGAACCCGTTGCCCGAAACGCCGATCAGCACGCGCGGGCCTTGGCGGGAGACCTGGCAATCGTGGACCGTGCGCACGGTGTTGTCGCGTCCGTGGCCGGGACGGGCGACGCTGGCGAAGTCGTGTTCCCCGACGAAGTGCGCCGCGGCCCGCCGCATCGCCGCCACGTCCAGTTCCTGCCAGCGATGCCACGCCAGATCGGAAAAAAAGAACGGCCGATCAAGCGCGTTCCAGATGAAGTATTGATAGCGCTTGCTCATCGTCGAGCGAACCGCACTGTACCCGCGATTGACCGGCTCGATGGATCGGATCAGGATATCCTCGGGGAGCCGGTGGTTGATGGCGCGACGCATGCCCTCGGGGGGAATCTGAACCTGGTCGGTGTCGAAATGGGCGATCTGTCCCTTGGCGTGTACGCCCGAGTCGGTGCGCGAACTGCCGGTGAGCGTGATCGGATGCCCGATCACGCCGCCCATGGTGCGTTCGAGTATTTCCTGGACGGTGGGAATGCCCTGTCCCTGGGGAGGGCGCTGGCGCGTGTAGGTGGTGGGGACGGCTTGGCGCTGCCAGCCGTGATAGCGCGTGCCGCGATAGCCGAGGGTGAGCTTGTAACGCTGAATGGGCATGGGCCTTTCCGAATCCGCGCGACATGGTATGCGATGCGGGAATGCGTGCCCAGAGTTCGTAAAAGGCGCCCCGCTCACGTTGAAGCGCATCCTGCGGGCTTCATGATTTTTGAATGATCCGGGGGGTTATGGGGAGACGAGCCGCGCGGGTGGGTCTCATGCGGGGGCGTCCTGTCGCTGCCGTGTCTGGACGTCGAACCACGCGGCGAGACAGCCGATGAGGATGAAAAGCGTGGCGAGGGTCTTGGCCGATTCCTCCAGCGTTTGCGACAGGGTCAGGATGTCCATGACCACCATCAGCACGAACAGCACGAACGCCATCGCGAACGAATAGACCGTCCAGGGCAGGCGGAGCAACTGCTCTCGCCGTTGCCAGGTATAGCACATGGCGATGAATCCATAGGTGGCGACGATGCTGTTTTCGACGAGGCTGTAGAGCAGGCTTTCGCGTTCGGCAAGGTGACTGACGGCGTGGCCGATGCTTTCGTGGATTCGCAACTGATCGTCCGCCGCGGTCCATAGGAACATCAGGCCGAAGACAACCCAGAAGCCGCCGCGATAAGGCAGGCGGCATCGTCGGGCGGTCAGGAGGCAGAACGTGCCGGCGAGGGTCAGGGCGCTGACGGTCAGGACCGTGCCGGGCTGCCCATCCTGCAGGTATTCCGCCGGCCAGCGGGTGTCGCGATATCCCATGTAAAGCAGGACCACCAGCGCCGTCGTGCCCAGGAGGAGAATCGCCGCGCTGAGGATGACCCACGTCCGCGCGGGCCTCTCCGGCGCGAGCAGCGGTCGCAACTCATCTTTGAAGGGCTGAATCCATCGCGGAAGGGGGAGGGCGGCATATCGGGCGCCGGCGGCAATCCCCTTCCTGTTCTTTGCGGAGATGCGCTGCGTGTTGTCCATGTGGTGCCGATCCCAATCGAGGTGATCGTGTGAGTGGAACAGACGGTTGAAAATTCTCGATGATGATTATCCGGCGACCATGTCCGCCGCATGAATTTGTTTACCTCAGATCGGCAGTCCTGTTAAGGCGGCATGAAGGTTTGATGCCCGTTTTAGGTGGATGGAGAGGTGAAACAGGGGGAATTGAAAGAATTATGACGGTGGGGCCATAAATACAGGGCTTTCATGACAGGAGAGGTCATGACAGGGACGGAAAGGGGAGTTGGGGGGCGGAGCGGGCGCGGCAGCGCAAGCCGGCGTGCTGCCAGCGGTGGCGGGTGTCGGTGTCCAACCGGTCTTCATGCTTGTGAAACCAGGCGATGGCCTGGTCGAGCCGGATCACGGATCGGAATTGAGGCTGATCGCCCAGTTGATAGAGGATGAAGGCGGTCGTGTCCGGGTCGGCTTCCATGCGCCGGATCGGCACGCGCGGCCAGAGGCCGTCGTCCTTTTGGAGATTCGCCAGGTAGGCGATTCCACGATCGACCGCCACGCCGTGGCCGCGACCGCACAGCAGGGCGCGAAGGCACAGGGCGGTGAGGGGCGCGTCGCCCCAGCCGCCGTCGGATTCCTGCATTGCCAGCAGCGTCCGGGTAAGCCGGGAATACAGGGGCACGAACGGCTGATTCAATTCATCCAGGCGGATGAGGATGAAAGCGGCGGCGGCGGCGGTCAGCCCGTCGTCGAAGCGCAGTCCGAACCGCGCCTCCGGCCGCTGACCCATCAACTCGCGAACCAACTGCCCATACCGCTTCGCCGTCCAAAGTCGTTCGATTTGCCGTACTGTCACCATGACCACTCCGGTTAGTAGGTGTCTGTTAGGTAATAATATGTCCTAACAAACACCGCACGTCAAATGGAAGGACCAATAATTTTTTGCGCGGTGTTCCCTGCTCGCGAGCGGGCGGGGAGAATCCGCCTCTGGGTCTGCCACCAGCCTCCCTCACCTGTTACAATCCCCCGCCCCGCTGCGGAACACGGGGAGATTGCCGTTGATTTATGCCCATAGCCTCACTGACCAACCTCGAAAAAACCTTCGGAAAACGTGTCGTTTTCGACAAGCTCAACCTGCTCATCGATCGCGGAGAACGCATCGGGCTGATCGGGGCCAATGGCTCGGGCAAGACCACGCTGTTCCGGGCATTGATCGGGGAGATGATCCCCGACGCCGGGTCGGTGAGCGTCGGCAAATCCCTCAAAATCGGGCATCTGTCACAGGATCCCGTGTTCGATCCGGGCAACACGGTTCTGGATGAGGCCGAGCTGGCGTTCGCCGAACTGCACCGGCTGGCGCATCGGCTGCGCGACCTCGAGCACGCGATGGCGGAGGTCACCGGGGACGCGCTCGAGAAGGTGCTGGTCAGCTACCAGGACGTACAGCACGACTTCGATCTCGCGGGGGGATATGTATGGCATCACAAACTCGAGGCCACCCTTCTGGGCGTGGGGCTGGAGCGCGGCACGTGGGAGCAGAAGGTGGAGACGCTTTCCGGCGGGCAGCGCTCGCGGTTGGCGCTGGCGAAGCTGCTGATCAGCGAACCCGACATCCTGCTGCTCGACGAGCCGACGAACCATCTCGATCTCGCGGCGATCGAGTGGTTGGAAAAATATCTGCTGGAGTTCGACGGCGCGGTCGTCCTCATCAGCCACGACCGGTTTCTGCTCGATCGCCTCGCGACCCGCATCGCGTGGCTGACGCAGCGGCGGATCAGCAGCTATCCGGGGAATTATTCGGCGTTCGTGGAGCAGCGCGAGCTGCAGGAACTGTCGCAGCAGCGCGCTTACGAGGAGCAGCAGGCCGATATCGAAAAGCAGAAGGAGTTCATCCGGCGTTTCGGGGCCGGGCAGCGCAGCAAGGAGGCGAAGGGGCGCGAGAAGCGCCTCGAACGGCTGCTCGAGAGCGATCAGATCATCGGGCGGGTCGAGGTTCAGAAGCGGGTGAATCTGTCGTTGACGACGGATCAGCGTGCGGGCGATCGCGTGTTGTCGGTGCGTGAGCTGTCCAAGTCCTATGACAACCGCCGGCTCTGGGAGAACATCGGCTTCGAGGTGAAGCGCGGGGAGCGGATCGGGATCATCGGCGCCAACGGCACGGGCAAGACGACGCTGCTCGAGACCCTGCTGGGCCGTCGCGACGCCGACGGGGGCGTCGTGCGCTGGGGCGCGAACCTGAACATTGGATACTACGATCAGCGGCTCGACGAATTCGATCCGGCCAACACGATCCTCGAGGAAGTCGCCGAGGGGCGCTCGACCAAAGAGCAGGAGCTGCGCGACGTACTGGCGATGATGCTGTTCCGCGGGGAGGACATTCACAAGCCGATCGGGCTGCTCAGCGGCGGGGAGCGCGCGCGGGTCCGGCTTGCGGAGCTGCTCATTGACAAGCCCAACGTGCTGGCGCTGGACGAACCGACGAATCATCTCGACATCGCCTCGTGCGAAGCGCTCGAGGGGGCGTTGAACGGATTTGCGGGCACGATCCTGTTCGTCAGCCACGATCGTTATTTTCTGGACCGGGTCGCGCGGCGGCTGCTGGTTCTCGAGCCGCCGGGCGTGGTGGATTTCGAGGGCAACTACAGCGCGTGGATGCGCAAGTCGGCGGCGGAGGCGCAGCGGAAGGCGATGGAGCAGGAACAGCGCCGGAAGCCTCAATCCAGGTCGGCCGCGAAGAACGCCCCGGGCGGGTCGTCGAAGCGGTCGGGGGGCAAGTCCTCGAAGCCGGCCGAGAACCCCTACGCGCGGCCGTTCGGAACACTCACCGTCCAGGAACTGGAAACCCGAATCACCGAAACGGAAATCGCCCTCGCCGATTGCCAGCGACAATTCGGAGACTCCGCCGCCCTGCGCGATCGCGGTCGGGAGATCCAGGCGGATTATGACGCCCTGTCCGCCAAACTGACCGCGCTGGAGAAGGAGTATTACGCGCGGGAAGGCGAATGAAGCGGCGGCGTGCCGATGGTCCGATAACGGGGCGGAGATTCATGGATGGGGGCAAGTCGGGCGCGGGTTATGCCGATGGATTGCATATGTCGCTGAGCGAGCGGATGTTTTACTCGATCGTGAATCAGCCGCATCCGCCGCGCGGGGCGGATCGCCGCCGCAGTTATCGTCGTCCGCTGGGTTCGGCCGGCACGATGACGCGCATCGAAAACGGGCAATTCTACGGAACGCTCGAGGTGACGGTCACCGACATTTCCGCGCACGGCGTCGGGATGCGCTGCGTGGTGGGGCTGGAGTTGGGAACCCTTCATCAACTGGCCATCGGGGCGGGCGGGGACGCGGCTCCCGTGACGATCGAGATCGTCTGCTCGCGCGACCGGGGCGATGGAACCTTTTCCATCGGCGCGAAGTACATCTGACACCGATCGTTTTTCCTGTCGGATTTTATTCACAACTGATCCACTTTCGGCGCTGGCGCGCGCTCGGGCGCGGGGCGATGCCGCGCGCGGCGGCGGTAGTCGGCGGCGGAGCAGTGCTCGTGCTGCCGGAAGGTTTTGGCGAAATGCTGGCTGGAGGAGAAGCCGAGATCGAGCGCCATCCGGGTGATCTTGATGTCGCTGTCGCGCAGCAGCTCCTTGGCGCGTTCGATGCGTCGTCGGAGCAGGTGGCGATGCGGGGAGACGCCCATCTCGCGCGTGAAGAGCTGCACGAGATGATTGGGCGAGATGTCGGCGATTCGCGCCAGCTCGGCCAGCCGCCACGGCTCGGCGAAGTCGCGGTCGAGCAGCGCCCGGGTCTGTTCCACCGCGGGATGAAGCGGCAGGATCGCCCGCCCGCCGCCTTCAAAAAGGCGCGTGGCCTCGACGACGAGATAATCCAGGGCGATGCGCAACCCGTGGGAGCGGAACGGGCGATCCGTCGAGACCTCGTGAATCAACTGCCGAAACGCCGGTTGGAGCGAATGCGCGTTGGGCAGGTGCGCGCATTCCCGGAACAGCCATGACGGACGGAGCAGGGGATGGCGCGCGAAGACGGCGTCGAGATCGATCGCGGCGAAGAAGAAGTGATGCCTGGCGCGCGGGCGATCGCGCATCCGATGCCGGACGCGCGGCGGGGCGGCGAAGAACCCTCCCCCGCGAAGGTGGTGCGTCCTGCGGTCGTCCGACCAGAGCGTCGTTCCCTCCAGTTGCAGATAAAACTCCCAGACCGGATGGGAATGGGCGTGAATGAGCAGGGACGTGGGCGCCCATTGCTCGCCGGCGTGGACCAGCTCGGGAACGCCGTCATCGGGCGAATCGGCATGAAAGCCCGCAAGAAGACTCTGGGGACGAAGGTATTTCATGATCTTCGTAATATTTGATACATCATGCGGAATCGGATGCAAGGCCCGAGCCGAAAGATGGGTCATGCTTCACGGCATGAACACAACACTCACACCGGAGCAGGAGGCGCTGTTGCCCAGCGCGGAGGACATCGCCTTTTATCGGGAGCACGGCTGGTACATGTCGGGAAAGATCTTCACGGACGAGGAGATCGACCGCGCCATCGCGGGCAGCGAGCGGTATTACGCGGGAGAGCGCGACGCCCGGCTGCCGGACGGCA
>CAYUNS010000004.1:36422-54384 GCA_964446155.1 uncultured Tepidisphaeraceae bacterium
GGACCCCGGAGAAGGGGGACACGCTGCGCAAGAACGATTATGCGTCGCTTCAGAACCACGAGCTGGCGGCGCTGGTGCGGCATCCGATCCTCGGCGCGATCGCGGCGAGGCTGTCGGAATCGCCGACGGTGCGGTTGTGGCATGACCAGTTGCTGTACAAACCGACGGATCGCCCGGACAAAAAAGCGGTCGTTGGATGGCACACCGACCGGGGCTATTGGAAGACCTGCGTCTCGAAGAACCTGCTCACCGCGTGGATTCCGTTTCACGATTGCGATGAGGAGATGGGCACGATCACCATGATCGACGCGAGTCACCACTGGCCGGACAACACGGAAAAGCTGGATTTCTTCAGCAGCGATCTCGATGGTTTGGAGAAGAAGTTCAACTCGGGCGGCAAGCCGGTGGTGAAGATTCCGATGAATCTGAAGAAAGGGCAGGTGAGCTTCCATCACTGCCTCACCATTCATGGCAGTGGTCCGAACCGCAGCCCGCATCCGCGGCGGTCGATCGCGGTGCATATGCAGGATGAGGCCAACCGGCACCAGGAAGTGATCTTTCAAAACGGGCTGCAGGCGCGGCATCACAACGACAACCTGGTTCGGAAGCTGGAGGACGGGCATCCCGACTATTCGGACCCGGCGGTGTGCCCGGTGCTGGGGCGCGGGGCGTAGTGGGACGTGGCGTCATTTCAGTGGATTGCCCTTGGCCGCGCTGGGCGGGCGGGGGTAGCGGGAGTCGGTTTTGCCGATCTTGGGAATCTCGACGATGACGTGATGTTCCGTACCGGGCAGATCGATCGGATGCACGACGGGCTCGCCGCCGTTCAACCGTCGGATCGACGGGAGGGCCTCGGGGAGTTCCGCGGCGATGCGCTCGCCTTTCATGGCGAGCATCCGGCCGTCCTTCTTCACCAGGGGAAGCAGCCACTCCGTCAGCCAGTGGAGCGCGGCGACCGCGCGGGCGACCGCGACGTCGAACGTTTCACGGCTGTTGGAATGTCCGACCTCCTCGGCGCGCCATTCGGAGACCGAGACGTTGGGAAGACCGAGGGCCTCGACGGTTTGCCTGAGGAACGCGGCTTTCTTTTTCGTGGATTCGATCAGCATGACCTGGCTGTCGGGGCGTGCGATCGCCAGGGGTATGCCCGGCACGCCGCCTCCGCTGCCGACATCCGCCAGGCGATGCGCGTCGCGCGGGAGCAAGGGCAGGATCGTCAGCGCGTCGGCGACATGCTGCACCTCGGCGGCGGCGCGGTCGGTGATGCGGGTGAGATTCATGCGCCGGTTGGCGTCGAGAAGCAGATCGAGGTATCGATCGAGCCGGGCGAGCTGCTCTTCTGAAAGCGTCAGACCGGCACGGGAGGCGAGTTGGGTCCAGAGTTCGATCATGCGGTTATGGAAACGACGGCACATTCATACGGCGGGCGGATGAAGACCGGGCTTCATTCGCCGCAGGGGGTTCTCCCACATCGATCGATCGTTGTCCAGTGTCGGGATTCGGACCATGACGGGAAGTAACGGGAATCCTTTGTGAGACCGCCGCCGCGGCGCTGTTCGTGCCCGTCACGGGCAGGGCGGTCGGATGGGAAAGGGGCTTTCCCTTCCGTTACAGTTTGCAGATTCATTCCAGACTCTGTATTTTACCAACTGAACCGGGCGTGAATTGATCGGGCCGTGACGGGCGTTGGATGGCGCCGGGATCACGGTGGATGGGGCTTGGCCCGGACCCGATGGAGCGGGCGTTTCGTGACATGTCTCCGCGAGAGGCGGAGTGGCGTTGATGCGGTGGTGGAATGCCCATCGACGGCTGCCGGCTCGACGAGTCCGCATCCCTCCCTCGATATCGCGCCCATCCTTTATGCCGGCGGTGTTCGGTTCTTACGCGGGGTGATTGACCGGACGATGTATTCAAAACGGCGCGGGCGCTTTCGCGACCGGCCGGGTTGAAAGGAGAACGCGTGATTTTCGACTCGATCCTGGGTCTGTTCAGCACCGACATGGGCATCGACCTGGGCACCTGCAACACCCTCGTGTGCATCAAGGGCGAAGGCATCGTTCTCAACGAGCCGACCGTTGTGGCGGTGAAGAAGGGGACCAACCGCGTGCTGCAGAACGGGCAGGCGGTGGGCCTGGTCGCCAAGGAGATGCTGGGCAAGACGCCCGGATCGATCACGGCGATTCGTCCCTTGAAGGACGGCGTGATCAGCGATTTTGAAGTGACCGAGGCGATGCTGCGTTACTTCATCCGTCGGGCCAACGGTCAGCGGCGGTTCATCGCCCCGCGGGTGGTCATCGCGATCCCCTCGGGGATCACGGCGGTGGAGAAGCGCGCGGTGCTCGACAGCGCGCAGCGCGCCGGGGCGCGTCGGGTGTACCTGGTCGATGAGCCGATGGCGGCGGCGATCGGCGCGGGGCTTCCGGTGACGGAGCCGACGGCGAGCATGATCGTGGACATCGGCGGGGGCACGACGGAGGTGGCGATCATCTCGCTCGCGGACGTCAGCGTCTGCGAGTCGGTGCGCACGGCGGGGGACGATTTCGACGACGCGATCGTCAACCACATGAAAAAGACCTACAACATGGCGATCGGGGAGCAGATGGCGGAGCGGATCAAGATCGAGATCGGCTCGGCCTCGCCGGCGCTGGATGGCGACGAGCCGACGATGGAGGTTCGCGGACGGGACATGATCTCCGGTCTGCCCCGCAAGACCTCCATCACCGCCGAGGAAATCCGCGAGGCTCTCCAGGAGCCGGTCACCAGCATCATCGAGGCGGTGACGCACACGCTGGAGCTGGCCGAACCGGAACTGGCGGCCGACCTCGTCGACAACGGCATCACGATGGCCGGTGGCTCGTCCATGCTCAAGGGCCTCACCACCGTCATCAGCAACGCCACCGGGCTGGACGTGCGGCTCGCGGAAGACCCCCTCACCTGCGTGGCGCGCGGAACCAGCGTCTACCTGGAGAACCTCGAACTCTGGAAAGACACGATGGAGAGCGATGCGGATGACATGTGACTGATTGAGAACATGGCGCAGGATGCGCGATGGGTAGTGGATACGGATGTCGTTTGTCAGGTTCAATCATGTCTTTGCGATGCTGATGGTGCTGAGCGTCGTCAGCGCGTTTGTTCTATCTCCACAAACCACCGACGGGCTGCGGGCGCAGATGCAGGGGGTGTTCGCGCCGATCTCGATCCCCACTCGCAACCTGGCGGCGGGGCTGATGCACCGGATCATCACCGACAAGCCGATCGACGACGGCGCGGGGAAGGGGGAGACTCGCTCGATGGAGACGGTGCTGCTGGAAAACCAGCAGTTTCGGGCGATGGTCAGCAATCTGTCCCGGCAGCTTCGGGAATTGCAGGAGTTGAACCAGGATCGCCAGCGGGTCGGGATCGTCCGGCCTTATTGCACACCGGTGGTGGTCGCGGGGGCGGACACGGGGGCGCGTCGCTCGCTGACGCTTCAGGCGCCGCCGTCGGGGGAGCTGAAGGTGGGCATGGCGGTGTTGTATCCGGGCGGGCTTGCCGGGCGCATCGACCGCTCCGGCGTCGCCGGGGCGCAGGTGAAGCTGCTCAACGACGCCTCTTCGCGCGTCGAGGCCGCGTTCGTCCGGTATCAACAACGGCCCGATGGCGGGGTCGAGCCGATTCCGATCGCGACCCCGACCAAGCCCCTGGTCGTGGGGACCGGCCGGGAGGGCATGGTCATCCGCAACCTTGCCGAGCGCGACGTGCGCGACACGGAGATCACCGTGGGAGACTGGATCGTCCTCGAGGATCCGGAGTGGCCGCTGATTTTGCAGGGGTATCCGATCGGAAGGATCACCGCCATCGGCCCGCTGCGCAACTCGCCGGGCTTCAGCGAGATCCAGGTCCAGCCGATGGGGCGGTTGATGTCGCTGCGCGAGGTCATGGTGATGAATCGAACGGAACCGAGATGAGTCGTTTTCCCTCGCGCCACCGGGATTGAGTGGCGGGAGCGGTTGTTTGGAAGCGAATGCGTTGGCTCAGTTATTTCATCCTCGCCTACGTCGTTCTCGGCTTGCAGAGCGGGTTGAGCGGGTACGTGAATTATCACGGGGCGATGCCGAACCTGGCGTTGATCGCGGCGGTGTTCATCGCCCTTCACGCGCCCCGCGAGTCGGCGTTGCTGGGATGCTTCATCATGGGGGCGATGCAGGACCTGCTCGCGCAGCATCCGCTGGGGTTGTATGCGTTCGGCTATGGCCTGGTCGCGATGGTGGTGTCCGCCGCGCAGGGGTTCGCCTATCGGGAGCATCCGCTGACGCATTTCGTGATGACGCTGCTGGGGTCGCTGGTGCTGGGGTCGCTGGTGCTGCTGCACGGGCTGATGCATCCCCCGCGCCTGCCGGTGACGCCGCTGCTGATCGGCGGCTTGTACAGCGCGTTGATCGCGCCGGTGATGGTGGGATTGTTGCAGAAGCTGAAGGGGGTGTTCGCGTTTCAGCCCACGAGACGAAAAGCGCGGCCGTGGATGTAGCCGCGCCCCGCGTCCGGTCGTTTCACGAAGCGTCGAGGGAACCTGGCCATGTTTGAACGCCGTCTCAAAATCCTTCTCGCGTTTCTGCTGCTGGTGACGGGCGCGCTGGTGCTGCGGGCGGCGCAGTTGCAGGTGTTCCAGGGCGAGCAGTGGCGGCAGCGCGCCGCGGAGATGATGAAGCGTCCGCAGTTCGTGGAGACCGAGCGCGGGGCGATCGTGGACAACCGGGGGCGCGAGCTGGCGCTGGATGTCGCGTGCATCGACGCCTGCGTCGATTATCGCGTCATCATTCGGGAGCCTGATCCGACCTGGATGCGCAACCAGGCCCGGGCGCGTCTCCGCCGGCGCATCCCGGAGGTGTATCTCAAGTCCACGCGGGACCGCCAGGAGGAGATGGTTCGCGAGGAGATCGCCCGCGTCCGCGAGGAGATTCACGAGATGTGGCGTGTGCTGGCGGAGGTGTCGGGCAAGTCGATGGAGGAGATCGACCGGATTCGCACCGACATCATCCGGCGGGTCGAGATGCGGCGGCGGTACCTGTGGTACACGAATTATGAAAACGCGGTGCGCGACCATGAGGATCGCCAGGCCTCGCGGGCGTGGTACCGGCAGTGGCTGATGCTGGATGATTCAGAGAACGCGCCCCGGCTGGATCAGTTCGAGATGTCGGTGCGCGAGCAGGAGGACGCGCACGTCATTCTCCGCGCGATCACGCCGGAGATGAACATCCGGCTGGGCAAGCATATCGAGAAGTATCCGGGCCTGAAGCTGCGGACGAGCACGCACCGGTATTATCCGTATGGGCAGGTGGCGTGCCACATTCTCGGTCGGCTCGGGCGCGTGACGGCGGAGGATGTCGCGAACGATCCGCACTTCGACGACGAGCTTCGCAAATACTGGCCGAACGACCTGATCGGGCGGAGCGGACTCGAATCGATGTGCGACTCGGTCCTGCGCGGAGCGCGGGGGCGCGTCGTGCGATATGTCACCGAGGAGCAGGCGGTCGAGGACACCGCGCCGATCCGCGGGGAGACGGTGCAGACGACCATCGACATCGAGCTTCAGGGCGTCATCGAGTCCCTCTTCCGCCGCGCCCGCATCGAGTACAAGGGGGAGGTCGGCACCGAAGTGCGGCACGGGGCGGCGATCGTCATCGACGTGCCCACCTCCGAGGTGCGGGCGATGGTGTCGTATCCGACGTTCGATCTCAACACGATCAACGACCGGTATTACGAACTGATGAGCGACGACATCAACCGCCCGCTGATGAACCGCGCGACGCTGGCTCAGTATGAGCCAGGCTCGACGATCAAGCCGGTGGTGGGCCTCGCGGCGATCACCGCGCACTATATGGACGCGCACGACACGATCGAATGCACGGGCGACCTCTACATCAACGGCCGCAAGATGCCGCACGGGCGCTGCTGGACGGTGAAGGTGGCGCGGAACGCGGGGTTCGGGATTCCGCACAACCATCACGCTTTTCCGATCCCGCATCCGACGGGGTTTCTCACGTTCACCGACGCGCTGGAGCGAAGCTGCAACATTTTCTTCGAGCAACTCGCCGATCGGATGAAGATCGCGGGGCTGAGCGAATGGTATGACCGGTTTGGGCTGGGGCGTGCGACCGGGGTGGGATTGCCCGAGGTGGGAGGTCGCATTCCCAGCGATTACAGGGGGAACAACCGGGCCGCGACGGCGTGGTTCGCGGGGATCGGGCAGGGGCAGATTCTCGCGACGCCGCTGCAGATGGCGAATGTCGCCGCGACGATCGCGCGCGACGGCGTGTGGATGCGCCCGAGGCTGCTGCCGCGGGGGCACGACTGGGCGAGTCCTCCCATCGATCGGCGGACCGGATTGCCCATTCCCGATGAAGTCGATCTGAACCTGTCGCGGGAGGCGCTGGCGATGGCCAAGGAGGGGATGATCCGCGTGGTGAACAGTTCGGCGGGCACGATCGACCGCAATCTGCGGAAGCAGATTCAGCGAAATGATGTGGTCATCGCCGGCAAGACCGGCAGCGCGCAGGTTCCGAAATATCGGGTTCCGGTGAAAGACGCCGCCGGGGAGCCGGTTCTGGACGAGAACGGCCGGCGGGTGTATCGCGTTCTTGAACCGGGGACGCGCGCGGCGCCCAATCCCGAGGCCCCCTGGTATAAAGCCAGCGGCACCAACGAGGATGAGCTGACGCACGCCTGGTTCATCGGTTTCGCGCCGGCGGAGAAGCCGCAGATCGCCTTTGCGGTGCTGGTGGAATACGGAGGCAGCGGGGGGCACGCGGCGCTGTCGATCGCCAGCGAACTCATTGAAGCCTGCATCGACCGCGGATACCTTCCGTTGAACAGGTGATCGCCGGAATGTCCCGCCTGCCCGATCCATTGTGGGGGGAGGCGTCGCCGGCGGAAGCGAGCATCGACGGGATTTGGAACGGGAGAATCGGTGATACAAGCATCCTCCGCACAGTCCGCAACGGCCCGCGAGCCGGCGCCCCCGCCGCGGGAATTGACTCGACGCGCCAAGTCGCGCGCCTGGAACGAGCCGGTCATTCGCTTCTGGTGGCTGGCGTCGCTCGTGCTGCTTCTTTTCTCGATCTATTTTGCAATCCAGCAGACGCTGGTCTGGCTGGAGGAGCGGCAATTGATCCGGGAGGGGGACCGCGTGACGGCGATCGTCCGGGCCGCGGGGCGCGAGACGATCACGGGCAAGCGGGTCGCGCCGTCAAACCCGGCGAAACTGCGTTTCACCTACAAGGAGAAGGAACGGGAAGTCACCGGTCTGCTCGCGGGACGGAAGGATTACATCGTGCTCGGTGATCCGGTCGAGCTGCGGATCGATCCCGACCATCCCGAGGTGTGGACCGCGCGCACCGAGCCGGGCAATCTTGCACAGCAGTTGCTTGGCGCGCTGCTGATTCTGCCGGCCGCGGTGATCGCGCTGACGGTGTCGGTGTGGCTCCGTCGGAGGGTGCTGAACATCTGGCGAAACGGCTCGCCCCGCGCCGCGCTGGTCGTGGACAGCCGGCAGACCGCGCTGGCGCCGCTGTCCAGGGCGGTGCGCTGTGCCTATCGCGATCCCGGCGAGAAGCGCCTCATCACCGTTTATGTGCCCGTTCGCGCCGCATCGCTCGAGCGCGGCGATCCGCTCTGGCTGGTGGCGCGTGACGACAGGCCCCTGCGGGCGCTGCCCGCCATGTTGTATGAATGACCAGGTCGTCCGCATCCAGCAATGAACCGCATCTGGCAACAACTCGCGATCGCAACCAACTGGCCGGTGCTTGTCGCGGTCGCGGTGCTTTGCACCCTGGGCATCATGAGCATCTGGGCCGATCCGACCGCCGACGGGCGCAAGCAGATCGTGTTCCTCATCGTCGGCGTCTGCTGCATGGGGGCGTTTCAAGCGGTGAATTACCAGGTGATCGGGCGTTTCGCCTGGCCGTTCTATATTTTCAGCGCGCTGCTGATCCTCTACACGGTCGTCGGATCGTATGTCACCGTGCCCGGCGTGCGGGCGCGCAACGGCGCGTACAACTGGATCTCCTTCGGCGCGATCACGCTCCAGCCGGCGGAACTGATGAAGGTGGCGTTCATCCTGGTCCTTTCCCGCTACCTGCGTTTTCGCTCGAATTACCGGACGCTCACGGGGCTGTTGCCGCCGTTCGGGCTGGCGTTGTTTCCGATCGCGCTGATCCTGAAGCAGCCGGATCTCGGCACGGCGCTGGTCTTCATCCCGACGCTGTTCGCGATGCTGTTCGTGGCCGGCGCGAAGATCCGGCATTTGCTGGCGATCGTCGGGATCGGGCTGGCGCTGGCGCCGCTCGCGTGGTTGTCGGGAACGGACCTGCCGCTGTTCCGGAACATGCCGCAGCTTGTGCGCGAGTATCAGCGCAGCCGCGTGTATGCGATGTTCTCGAACGATCCGAAGACGCTCGCGGCGACGGGCTATCAGCAGCACTACGCGCAGACGGCGTTCGGATCGGGAGGCGTCAGCGGCAAGGGCATGGGGCAGATCCCGGTGGGGGTGCGCGTGCCCGAGGCGCACAACGACATGATCTTCGCGCTCATCGGCGAGCAGTTCGGGTTTTTCGGGGCGGCGGCGGTGCTGGGGGCGTACATCGTCCTTTTCGCCGCCGGCATCGAGATCGCCGCCTCGACGCGCGAACCGATGGGGCGATTGATCGCCCTGGGGATCATCTCCCTGCTGGCCGGACAGACGTTTCTCAATCTCGCGGTCGCGATGAAGCTGATGCCGGTCACGGGGGTCACCCTGCCGTTCGTCAGCGCCGGAGGCAGCAGCCTGCTGGCGAGCTTCATGTCGGTCGGGTTGCTGCTCAACATCGGGCAGAACCGCCCGATCGTCATGGCCAGGGAGTCGTTCGAGTTCAGCTCGTGAAGGGGAAGACGGGATGCGGCGCCCGCCCATCGCTCGTTTGACACCCATCCCCGAGCGCCCTACATTCGCACGCATGGGCCGCATTCTTTGCGCACTTGCGCTCATCCTGTCATTCTGCGGCTGTCAGCACGCCCCGGTGCGTGATCGTCGGCCGGCGGACGAGACGATGTTCGGTCCGGCGACCGTGCATATCCATCCGATCTTCACGCAGGTGGAGGACTGGACCGAGGATGGAATCCCCGACGGCATCGAGGTGCTGCTCGAGCTTCGCGATCAGTTCAACGAACCGACCAAGGCGACCGGTCGGCTTCTTTTTGAGCTTCATGAATATCGGCAAGGCTCGCTCGATCCGCGCGGCGAGCGGCTGGCCAACCCGTGGATCGGCTCCCTCCGCACGCTCGATGAGCAGTCGGCCCGGTGGCGCCGCACGTTCCGCGCCTATAAATTCCAGCTTGCCATGCCGGGGATCAGCCGGAGCCGCCATTATGTTCTGAGCGTCATGTTCCGGGGCGCCGCCGGGACGCGACTGTTCGATCGCATCATCCTCGAGCCGCAGACGCCGCCTCCGGCGTTCGACTGGAAACCCGCGCCCACCATTCCCCCGTCCGCGACGCTTCCGGCGTTGCCCGCAACCCTTCCCACCGCAACCCTTCCCACCGGGACTTTGCCCGCGACAACCGTGCCGACGACAATGCCCGTCGCACCGCCGTTCGATTCCGACGGTCCAACCACGCTGCCGAACAATGAACCAACCCCGCGACCTCCCGAGCCTTGATCCCGTCCCCACGCTGCTGGCGCGCACTCGCGCCGAGCTGTCGGCGGAGTTCGACCCCGCGCGCCCGATGCGCATCAGCCGCGCGCCCGGGCGTCTGGATGTCATGGGAGGCATCGCCGATTACACCGGGTCGCTCGTCTGCGAGGCCACCCTCGATCGCGCCGCCGCCGTCGTCCTCCAGGAACGCGGCGATCGTGAAATCCAGATTTTCTCGTTCAATCTCTTTGACGAGCATCGACCCTTCACGTTTCGCATGCCCATCGACGCGCTGGCGAGGCATTCCGTCCCACAACTGCAAAAGGAATTCGCCGCTCCCGGCCGACGCTGGGCGGGGTATCTCGCGGGCTGCCTCTTCGCGCTTCACGAGGAAGGCTTCGTCGATCTCAACGATCCGGGCATGAAAGGCCTCAACCTCGCCTTGTACAGCACGGTTCCCCTCGGTGGGGGCGTCAGCTCGTCGGCGGCGATCGAGGTGGCGACGATGATGAACCTCATCGAGCATTTCGGGATCGAACGATCCGAATCGCCGCGCGACGGGGCGATCGATCCCATGAAGCTCGCGGCGATGTGCCAGTCGGTCGAGAACCGCATCGTCGGCGCGCCGTGCGGCATCATGGACCAGGTGTCGAGCTGCTTCGGGGAGGCGAATTCGCTGCTTCGGATGATCTGCCAGCCGCATGAGCTTCTGCCGGCGCTGACGCTGCCGGAGGGGATTCGCGTTCTCGGGATCAATTCAAACGTGAAGCACTCGGTGGGCGGCGGGATGTACGGCCGGACCCGCTGCGCGGCGTTCATGGCGCACAAGATCATTCTGGAGGCCATCCGTAAAATGGCGCGGCAGTCCGGGCGGGCGCTGCGCGACGATCCGATGAAGGGCTATCTCGCGAATCTCGACCCGGACGATTACAAGGCGATGTTTCGTCCGATGCTTCCCGAGTACATGATGGGGGACGAGTTTTTCGCGACCCATGGCGCGACGATCGACGTCGCGACGCGCGTCGAGCCGGACTTCAACTATCACATCCAGCACGCCGCCGATCACCATGTGCTGGAGGCCAGGCGGGTGAGGCGTTTCGTGGAGTTGATCGAGGAGGCGAAATCGCGATCCGGGGCCGATCGCCGTCAGCCGCTCGACAAGGCGGGGCATCTCATGTACGCATCGCACCTGTCCTACACCGTCGATGCCATGCTCGGTGCGGAGGAATGCGACCTGCTCGTGGCTCTCGTGAAAGAGCGCGAGAAAGCCGGCTTGTACGGGGCAAAAATCACCGGGGGAGGAAGCGGGGGGACGGTCGCCGTCCTCGCCGACGAATCGGAGCGGGTGGATGCCGCCATCGCGGAGATCATGGATCTTTACGAGAAGCGGACCGGCCGAAAACCCGAATCGTTCCTCAAGACGAGTCCCGGCGCGTGGCATGTCGGGACGGAGATCGTTCAGACCAGTCCGACATCGGCATGAATGAGGCCATTGGCGCATCATGCCGCAACCGGGAACGCCCATGTCGATCGGCAATTCCATCATCATCGTCAATCACGGAAGGAAGGATGCCCTGCGGGCGATGCTTCACGCGCTGAAGCTCGATGAGGCGCTTTCGACGGAAGTGATCGTGGTGGACAACGCCTCTTTCGACGGCGGCGTCGAGATGGTGATGGAGGAGTTTCCCCAGGCGCTGCTGATCCGTCGGGAGACCAACACCGGCTTCGCCGCCGCCGTGAACCAGGGCATCGATCAATCGCAGGGCGATGTCGTCATCCTGTGTCACGGCGAGATCATCGCCAGCGCGCACGTTCTGTCGGAGCTGGCCGATCGCGTTCGCGAAGGGGAGTCGCGCAAGGTGGCCGCGATCGTGCCGCGCGTCGTCAACCTCGCCGGAGAGGATTGCGCCGTGGCCGGTAAATTCCCCGGCTTGCTCGCCGGCATCCGCGGCGCGTTCAATCCCCTCGCCGCCCGTAAAACGTTCGTGCCTTTCCTCGAACACGCCACCGATGACGAATGGGGCCTGATGGCCTGCATCGCGATCAACCGCGAGGTGTTCGATCTCATCGGCGGGCTGGATGAACGGTTCTTCCTCTATGGTCACGACGCCGATTTCTCCCACCGCCTTCATGCGAAGCTCCATCGCCTGCTTTTCGATCACGACCTGAAGGTCATCGACGCTTCGGATCATCCCGATGCGCCCCCGCCGCATCTGATGCGAATTCTCCGAAAGGACCAGGCGAAATATTTCGAGAAATATGCCCCGGCGTGGCAGCGGGGCATCATCAACGCCGCCCTGTGGTTGCGGGGGAAGCTGGGGAAGGAGCAGTGAGCGCCGGCCGGGGGGGATTGTTCTAAAATCCCTGTTCCGCGATCGCGACGGCCTTGAGCATGGCTTTGGCTTTGTTCATGCATTCCTCGTATTCGCTGGAGGGGATCGAGTCGGCGACGACGCCCGCGCCGGCCTGCACGTCGAAGACGCCGTTCTTCCAGACGATCGTGCGAAGGGCGATGCAGGTGTCCATGTTGCCCGCGAAATCAAGATAGCCGACCGCGCCTCCATACGGGCCGCGCCGCGTGGGTTCCAGCTCGTCGATGATCTGCATCGCGCGAATCTTGGGCGCGCCGCTCACCGTGCCCACCGGCAGGCTGACGCGCAGGGCGTCGAAGGCCGTCTTTCCCTCCTCCAACTCGCCGGTGACGTGCGTGGTGATGTGCATCACATGACTGTATCGCTCGATCGTCATCTGCTCGGAGACTTTGACCGATCCGATCTTCGAAACCCGCCCGACATCGTTGCGGTGCAGGTCCACCAGCATGATGTGCTCGGCAAGCTCCTTGGGATCGGCGAGCAACTCCCGTTCGAGGCGGAGATCCTCCTCCTCGGTCTCGCCTCGCTTTCGCGTGCCCGCGAGCGGGCGGCTGGTGACGACCCCGTCGGTCACGCGGCAGAGAATTTCCGGGCTGGACCCGATCAGGGTGCAGGCCGGGCTTTTCAGGTAGAACATGAACGGCGAGGGGTTGATGATGCGCAAGGCGCGATAAACGTCGAACGGGTCCGCGCTGCTGGGGACGCGCAGCCGCTGGCTGGGGACGAACTGGAAAATGTCGCCGGCGCGGATGTATTCCTGTCCCCTGGCGACGGCCGACTCGAAATCGCTTCGCGTGAAGTTCGACTCGAATTTCAGCGCGATCCCGTCGCGCGGATCGATCTCCCCGAGGGACGAAAGCGGCGGCTGCTGAAGGCGCCGCACGATGTCGTCGATTCTTCGGCAGGCATCGCGGTGGGCGGCGTCCACGACGCCGGGGTCTTTCGCGGCAAGCGCGGGGTCGATCGAGGCGTTGGCGATGACCTTGATGGTCTTGTCGACGTGATCGAAGACCACCAGCTCCCCGTACAAGCCGAAGAGCAGATCGGGCAGCCGCCGATCGTCCCTGGGAGGATGATCGAGCTTCTCGCCTTCGTAGTAGCGGATCGTGTCGTACCCCGCGAACCCGACCAGTCCGCCGGTGAACGCGGGCAGGCGCTTGTTGCGGGCATAACGGCGCGCGGGGAGGAGTTTTTCCAGGTCGGCCAGGGGATCGGTGGTCTCGAATTCGCTCGGGGGCCGACCGGTCTGTTGGGTCAGCGCCCGTCCCTGCGTCGCCTGATAGATGAGCGAGGGGCTGGTGGCGATGAAGCTGTGCCGGGCGATGTTTTCCCCGCCGATGACGCTTTCGAGAAGAAACGCGTGATCGTCCCTTCCGAGCACCTCGAACGCCGTGACCGGGGTAAGCCGGTCGGCCAGAAGCTGCCGATAAACCGGCACGACCTCGGCATTGGCCGCGAGGCGCTTGAATTCATCGATATCGGGGAAATATCGCCGCATGGGATGAGAGAAGGTAAGAGGGGCGGGGGAAAAGGTCAAAAGCGCCGCGCGGCGGATGACAAGCGGGACGGAACACGCCACAATCCCCCCCATGCCTTTCGAGATCACCACCACGCGTCATTTTTCCGCCGCGCATCAGTTGCGCCTGTACGATGGATCGCTTGAAACCCTGCATGGGCACAACTGGAAGGTGACGGTCACGGTCGCGTCGGACGAGCTGGATTCGATCGGCGTCGTGATGGATTTTCACGATCTTGAGAAACAGGTTGATGCGATTCTCTCGCCGATGCACAACCATCACCTCAACGACCTGCCGGCCTTCGCGGCGATGAATCCATCGACGGAAAACGTCGCCCTGCACATCGCCGGCGCGCTGCGGCTGCCGCCGGGGGCGCGGCTGGTGAAGGTCGAGGTGTGGGAGACCCCGGACAATTCCGCGGTGTTTCGGGCATAGGCGGCGCACGGCTTTCCCGCGGGCGATTCCAGCGGTGAATTGACGACCCGCCGCGCGCGAAATAGGATTGGTGACCGGAAGCGAGTTTCCCGCATGAAATGTGACAACTGCAACAAGCCGGCCACCGTGCATCTCACCGAGATCAGGAACGGCCGGAAGATCGAAAAGCACCTGTGCGAGAACTGCGCCGCTCAACAGGAGGGCGTGCCGATGAACAAGGCGCACACGCCCATCAACGAATTGTTGACGAACTTCGTGCTGGCGCATTCGGGGCTGCAAAAAGAGGTCGGGCAGCCGTGCGAGCATTGCGGCATCACCTGGGCCGAGTTCCGGCAGAGCGGGCTGCTCGGCTGCGAGATGGATTATCAGTTGTTCGAGAAGGACCTGACCCCGCTGTTGCAGCGCGCCCATGAGGGGGCGACGCACCACGTCGGGAAATCCCCCGGTTATCAGGGTGAAACGGGCGCGTCGATGCGCAGGCAGGTCAATCTCACCAGGCTTCGCAAGGAATTGCAGCGCGCCGTCGAGACCGAGGACTACGAGCGTGCCGCCAGCCTTCGCGATCAGATCCGCCAGGCGGAAGAATGAAATGCGAGTTGCCGGTCGCTAGTCACGGGTTGCAGCCGGGAAGAGCGGGCGGGCGTCCGCCGTCTTGCGGCCGGCGACCCGTCACCGGCGACCGGCAACGCACAAAACACACATGAAACTCTCCGACCTCACCAATCACGCCGGTGAATGGCTTCGCGGCAGCGGGCCAATGAGCGAGATCGTCATTTCCTCGCGCATCCGCCTGGCCCGCAACATCAGCACGTATCCGTTCCTGACGCGCTGCTCGCGGCAGCAGCGGCAATCGCTCGAGGCTCGCGTGCGCGACACCATCCTCGAGGCCCGGCTCGCGCCGCGGATGTTGTATGTGGACATTGACGCCGCGCCCGAGATCGATCGCCAGTTGCTGGTCGAGCGGCATCTGATCAGCAAGCAGCACGCCGGCGCCGAAGGCGCGCGGGGCGTCGCCATCGGCGAGAACGAATCCCTCTCGATCATGATCAACGAGGAGGATCACCTGCGAATCCAGGTGCTTCGCAGCGGATTGCAGCTCGACGAGGCGTGGGAGCAGATCAACGCGCTCGACGATCGGCTGGGGGCGGGCCTCCACTGGTCCTTCCATCCGCGTTTCGGCCACCTCACCGCATGTCCCACCAACGTGGGCACGGGCATCCGCGTCAGTGTGATGCTCCACCTGCCCGCGCTCAAGCTCACCGGCGAGATCGAAAAGGTTTTCCGAGCCGCCAAGGACATGCGCCTCGCGGTGCGCGGCTTGTACGGCGAGGGCACCGAGGCCACCGGGGATTTCTACCAGGTCTCCAATCAGACCACGCTCGGCAAGAGCGAGGAGGAGATCATCTCCGACTTCAAGCACCTCGTGATCCCCCGGATCATCGACTACGAGCATCACGCCCGTCGAACGCTGCTGAACGACCGTACCACCGCGCTGGACGACAAGGTCCACCGCGCCATGGGCCTGCTCAAAAACGCCCGGTTGATGGCCAGCGAGGAAACGCTGTTCCTGCTCAGTCATCTGCGCATGGGCATCAACCTCGGGCGGGTGAAGAACATCGACATCAACAAGATCAACGAATTGTTTCTCCTCACCCAGCCCGCGCATCTGCAAAAGATTCAGGGGAGAAAGCTCGAAGGCGATCTTCGCCGCGCCGCCCGCGCGGATTTCATCCGGCAAAAATTGAACGAAAATTAAGACCATCCGGCCTGGTCGCCCCGGCGCTTTGCCCGCGTGCCTCACCGTGCAACCGCCGCCGGCGAACAAACGCCGCCCGGCCTTTTCAGGGACCGGGCGGTGGGAGGGTTGCAACGGATTGAACGGGGAAAATCCCGCGGGACACGCTCTTGCGTGCCGGTTCGCTTAATTTCGTCGCCGCCGCAAAGCCAGCAGCCCCGCGCCGGCGAGCAATCCGATCGCACCCGGCTCGGGGACCGGGGTGATCATCACGGCGGTGAGGCGGCTGTGTGCCGGCCCCGCATCCTTAACCTGATCAGTCGCCACCAGCAACTTGGAATTGGCACTGGTCAACGTGATGGTGAACTTCCCGTAATTGACGCCCTCGACCCATGCCGTGGAGTCGCCGCCGGTCAGGGCGGCATGGTTCGCCACGTCGTACACACTGTCGATTTCGTGCGTATCCAAACCGAAGCTGGCGCCATCCGCCACCAGTGTGCCGAGAACCGCCCCGGCCAGGGCATTCAAGCTGGCGTTGGCATTGGCTCCATAATGGCCGACCACGTAAACGTGGTATTGACCCAGCGGCAAACCCGAGATCAGTGCGGCGATGGGGTCACGGGTCGCACTGGAGTGCGAAATGAAAAAATCGTTCGTCAGGTCCGTCGCGAAAATGCCCGTGCCCGTTTCATAGCTGCCGGCTGCCACGGATGCATCAAGGTCGATCTTGTCGTAGGGGGAGGCATCATTCTGATTTCGCCCCAGATCAATGTGGATGTTGTTGCCGGCGCTGTCCTGCACGGTCTGGTGATTGACATCCGAGATCGCCTTCCAGTCCGTGTAGGCGTTCGACACCGTTCCGTCCGCATGGGCCGGAGAGTTCGTCCCGTCATAGGCGGTGGTGCCGAAATCGAGTAGAAGCGTCGCCCCCGACGCCATCTCCGGCAGCATCAGCGAAGCGCCCATCATCGCCACAAAACCCTTACACAACACATTGCTCATCCGCATACATGACATGGCAATCCTCCTGCAAAATTGAAATGCTCCAGCCCATTGCTGTTGAGCGATTCTTTTTCCAATCCCGCTGCATGACCCCATGTCATGCCTCCATTGGAATTTACCACGCTTTTTTCAGCGGCCGGCGAAAACGCTTGCCCGATTTTTCCTTCCCAGTTATACTTTTTACGCATATCTGGAAATTCTCTCGTTTGGAGTTTTGTCATGTTCCCCGCCCTGGAGCGTCTGAAGGTAATCACGTTCAAGGAGTTGCGCTCGGATTTGCTGTGGGCGTATGATGATGAGGTGGCCGCCACGAATCTGTCGTCGGACATGTCGCCGGTGCAGACCATCGCGTGGCTGATCCGCAGCGGGGGCGTGCTGGTTCGACAGGGGAATGAGACGGTGACCGCCGCGCCGGGGACGTGGGTGTTTCCGGCGATGATGATGGGATGGCAGGAATTCAAACCGGGCACGCAACTGCTGAGCATCCGATTCACGGTGCGCTGGCTGGACAACAGGCGTTCGCTGTTCGATCACAAGCGGGCGGTGGTGATCCCGTCGGCCGATGTGCCGGCGCTGGAGCACGTCGGCGCCGGACTGGCATTGGCCGTGCGGAACCATGTCGGCAAGATCATCCGTGGGGGCGGCTTGCAACCGGATCTGTATTCCAAAGCCATCGACGTCGGGGCGCATTTCGAGATCCAGGCGCGGTTCAGCGATTGGCTCAGCGCTTACGCCAACGCCATGCAGCGGGTCGCGGGGATGAAGCCGCAACTGCCGCAGGTGCGCAACGCCCGTGCGATCGCGGCGATGCGGCTGATCGAGGATCACCCGCTGTCCAAACCCCTGCGCGAAACGGCCATCGCGCGCCGGATCAGCGCGAGCGTCAGCCAGATGAACCGGCTATTCCTCCGCTATTTCGATTCGTCCCCCAAGCGATGGTTCGACGCCCGGCGACGGGAACACGCGATCAGGGCGCTGATTCACAGCGACGCCCAGATCAAGAGCATCGCGTTTTCCCTCGGCTTCTCCTCGCTGCCGCACTTCACGAAGTGGTTCCGCCGACAGACCGGCCAGGCCCCCCTTGCCTTCAGGCGAGCCAAGCGGCTTTCGATGACAAACGACCCGGCCTGAGCAATCATCTCAAAAGACAAAGAAAATTCAGCCGCGTGCCGGATCGTCCCGCCGCCGGCAAACAAACGCCGCCCGGCCTTTTCAGGGACCGGGCGGTGGGAGGGTTGCAACGGATTGAACGGG
>CAYUNS010000005.1:0-1371 GCA_964446155.1 uncultured Tepidisphaeraceae bacterium
CTCGGGCGATACATCAACGATCTCATCGCCCGGACCCTCGCGGGCGTGAGATCGTTGATGTATCGCCCGAGGTCGGCCGGGCAACTCGCCCCGCAGGCGTTGGGATCGAACACCTCGAGAAAGTGCCGAAACCCCTTGCGCTCGGCTTCGAGGCGAAAATCGGCGTACGCTTCGAGGGCGGGCAGGTCGAACTCGATGTTGTTGTTGGGGGTGATGGAATAAAGCCCGAGGCTCGCGCCGCGCCGGCGCTGCTCCGGTGTCGGATCGATCCGACCGGCCTGCATGTGATCGATCGTCGCGGTGCGGAAAGGCCTCGACGGCTGCGACGCATAGGTCCCTCCCGCGGGCAGATGAATGTCGGTGGTGTCGTTGGCCCGGCAAGCCGGGGTGACGGCGGATCGCTCGAACAACCCTTCGTCGATCGTCAGCATCTCGCTGGTGCTGCACGACATCAGCACGATGTCCACAAGCCCCTGTTGGATGTTCTGGCGAATCTGCCGGCGATATTCCTCGAGCGTGCGCGGCTTGCGCGTGATCGGGTCGATCCCCGTCGCCGCCAGCCCACTGGAGGTGTCGGCGTCCTTGGCGTCGGCGAGGATGAAGGCCTTCGACGACGAGGGGTTGGCATGAATGTCCGCGAGTTTGAGATCGAGTGTTTTAGTCATGACGCCGGTTTGAAAACGATCCATCGGGAAATGAGGGCGTGACGCGATGACGATGGAGCAGTTGAAGCAGGCCGTGATCCGGGCGCCGTTCCGTCACCAGCGCGTCGATTCCATCCCAGTCGGCGAATCGCACCGTGGACGGGCGCTGCCACTTGCCCAGGTCCGCCAGCACGATCACCCTCGCCGCGCGGGAGAGGACGCGGCGCTTGGTTTCCGATTCGGTGACATCGGTGGTGCTGGCGCCGGTGTCATCCAGGCCGGATGCGCCCATCAGCGCCACATCCAGCCGCAACTGATCCAGCCACGCATGGGCGATCGGCCCGACCAGCGCTTCGCTGGAGGTCCGCAGCACCCCGCCGATGCAGACGACGGGGAACCCCGTGGTCATGGCCATCCGGCAGATGCGCGGCGAGTTGGTGAAGAGACGCAGATCCGGGCGCTCGAGCAGATGCCTCGCCGCCTCGGCGCAGGTGGTGCCCGCGTCGATGAAGACGGAAGCACCCTGGGGCACAAGCCCCGCGGCGATCCTGCCGATGGCGCGCTTCTGCTCGATCTGCCGCGATCGCCGCAGATCATAGCTCGGTTCGCCCTTGAGGTTGTCCGCATGAGCCACATGCCCGCGCATGCGCACCACCTTGCCGAGATGTTCCATCTCAAGCAGGTCGCGCCGCAGTGTCGATCGGGAAACGCCCACCCGGCGTTGCAG
>CAYUNS010000005.1:1381-7148 GCA_964446155.1 uncultured Tepidisphaeraceae bacterium
CTCCGACCGCGAAGGCGGCTGAGCCTCTCATGAGGCTCAGCCGCCTTCGCGGTCGGAGGCATTCGAGAATCCGCTCATGCCGGTCTTGAACAATCACGAACCAATCGTACACTTTTGTTCATAACAGTTCAAACCACATTTTCCACTGCGAAAGAGCGACGCATGAAGCGACCGGCCGGCATCGTTGTCGCGGGGCATCTCTGCCTCGATCTCATCCCCTCGCTGCCCGAGCATGTGGACTTCACACCCAACACGCTCACCCGCATCGGCGGCGCGGTGGTGGCGCCCGGCGGATGCGTCTGCAACGTCGGTCTGGCGCTGCATCGCCTCGGGATGCCGGTGCGAATGCTCGGCAGGATCGGCGATGACGCGCTCGGCCGGCTGCTGCGCGAGGAAATCGACCGCGTCGATCCCGGCTTGTCGGAATCGCTCCTCGTCGCGTCCGGCGAATCCACCAGCTACAGCCTGGTGATCGCGCCCGGATCGAGCGACCGCTTGTTCTGGCATTGCACCGGGACCAACGACACCTTCGCCGCCGACGACATTCCCTCCGATGCCTTCGCGCGGTCGCAATGGCTGCACTTCGGCTATCCACCGGCGATGCGCGGGATCATGCTCGATGGCGGCGCCGGCCTGGCCGGTCTGTTTGAACGCGCCCGCACCGATCATCTCAGGACATCGCTCGATTTCTGCAGCATCGATCCGCAATCCGACGCCGGCCGCGTGGACTGGCGGGGTTGGCTGGCCAGGGTGCTCCCGCAGACCGATCTCGCGGCGCCGAGCTTTGATGAGATGGCCGGCATCTTCGGATTCCCGACTGATCGGGCGACCGAATCCAACGTGCGCGCGGTGGCCGGGGAATTGCTGTCGCTGGGCGCCGGCGCGGTGGCGCTCAAACTCGGCGACCGGGGCCTGTATTTCCGGGATGCGACGGTCGAACATCACGTCCCCTGCTTCCAGGTGAATGTCGCTGGAACGACCGGCGCCGGCGACTGCACCATCGCGGGATTGATCGCATCGCTGACGAGCGGAGAGCCGCTGCAAACGGCCCTGACGATCGCCGCCGCCGTGGGGGCGTGCTGCTGCGAACGCGCCGACGCCACCAGTGGAGTCATCCCGCTCGACAAGGTGAAAGCCCGTCTCGCCGCCGGCTGGGCGCGCCGTCCAACCACGCTTTTTGGAGAATCCACATGAACACCGACGATCGAAAGCGACACTTCCGCGAACAGTGCCTTGACCTCCTGCATCGTTCCGCGCTGTTCGTCCGTCCCGATGAAATCGCCGCGATGGAGCTTGCGGAATTCGGCCTTGGGCGTTTCGAGATCGAGGGGCTGGGGCTGATCGTCTACGTCAACACCGATCGCTATTGCGCCAAGGAGCTGATCATGCTGCCGGGGCAGAGTTGTCCGCAGCATCGCCACCCGCCGATCGGGCGCGATCCGGGAAAGATGGAAACCTTTCGCTGCCGATGGGGACAGGTGCATCTGTATCTTGACGGTCCCGCGCATCCCTCCCCCGCCTGCCGCGCGCCGGACGGGAAGGAATCCTGCTATACCGTGTGGAACCAGGTCGAGCTGCGCCCCGGCGAGCAATACACGATCCCCCCCGACACCTGGCACTGGTTCCAGGCCGGCCCGCAGGGCGCGGTCATCAGCGAGTTCTCGAGCACCAGCCGCGACGAATGCGACATCTTCCTCGATCCGCGGATCCAGCGCATCGAATCGTGATCTCCCCGAATGGCATACCCGGCAATGCCTCCGTCAGCCACCTGATGTCGCGGCGGGGTTTGATCTTTGCCGGAAATCTATTGGACATCCTTTTCCATCGATCGGAAATACTCGGTGACCGCCTTCTGGTTCTGGCGGCTGATGCGCTGCTG
This sequence comes from uncultured Tepidisphaeraceae bacterium, assembly GCA_964446155.1. Lineage (GTDB taxonomy): Bacteria > Planctomycetota > Phycisphaerae > Tepidisphaerales > Tepidisphaeraceae > CAYUNS01. Next base: position 3,261 of record CAYUNS010000005.1, read on the forward strand.
ATCGACTTCGTCGGTGGACTCGATATTGACGGACTGGACGATTTCCTTGAGTTGCTCGCGCGCCTCGCCTGCGAGGGGCTGGTTGCCCTTGATGAGGGAACTGGCGAGGATCCTGCCGTTGGCATAATCCGCGGAAGGTGATATTTCGGGCGTGAAGACCGACGGCGCCTGGGTGTTCTGCTCCTGCCGGCCTCGCCCCCGGCCGGCGCCGGGACCACCCATGCCGCCGTCCTGTTGTCCGGGATGACCGGCGGACCATTGCCCGTTCGGACCAGCTTGTTGGCCTTGCCCCTGCCCCGGTTGTTGCCCGCCTGAACCTTGTCGCCCCTGGGCTTGTCCCTGATTCGCCTGGGCTTGTTCGCCTTGACCGGGCTGTTGCCCCTGCCCGGACTGGGCTTGTCCGTTCATGGTGTCGGCGGCCTGCTGCGCGGCTTGCCGGGCGGCCTGTTGAGCCGCCTGCATCCGCTGGGCGTCCGCCGCCGCGGACTCCATCGCCCCAAGCTGCCGCCGCATGTTTGCCATCCCCTCCTGCGCCTGCTGCCGGCATTCTTGCCGGCCTTGCTGATCCAACTGCTCCTGCTGCATTTGCTGCATCGCCTGGGCCATCTGCTGAGCGGCCTGCTGCATCCGCTGCGCGGAAGCCTGCGAATTGGCCTGCGACTGCATCTGCTGAACCATCCGCTCGATCTGCTCCCGCTGCTGCGCGGTCGGACCTTGCCCGTTGTTCATCTGCCGCAATCTTTGTTCAACCTGATGCTGGATTTGCCGTTCCGCCTCCTGATCGCCCTGCGCCGCCTCCTCCATCCGCCGGGCCATTTGCTCCGCCTGTTGCTGGTCCATCCCCATGCTCTGGAGCTGGTCCTGCGTGCGCTGCCGGGCGTCGGGATCGTCAGTGGTGTCCTGCAACTGCCGGGCGAGTTGCTCCATCTGCCCCGCCGCCTCACTCCGCTCCGCTTCCGTCATGTTGTCGAAATTCGCGATGACCTGTTCGAGCTGATCGGCGGCTTCGGAGAACTCCCCCTTCGCCAGCGCCTTGCGGGCTTCGTTGACCGCTCCCGGCTCGGTGGGCGCGCCCAGGGATCGGAGCATCCTCGCATCCTGTTGGGCATCGGCGTAACGCCGACTGTTTTTGGCTTCGTTTTTCAGGGCCTCCTCCAGCCGCTGGAGGGAACTCATCGCGGTGCGATTCGCCTTGCCCGGATCGGTGATCGGCTTGCTGAGCATTGCCTCGATATCGAGCCGGGCGCGCTCGATGGCCTCCTCCTGCGCGATCGCGGCGGGCGCGGATCGCACCTGGACCAGCGCCTGTTGCAGATTCCGCTTCGCCTGCTCGGCCGCGGCGATTTCCTGGACTTTCCTCTGCGGATCGACCGGTTCACCAAACCATTGAATCGGTTCCATGAACCGCGCCGCCAGCAGCGCGGCCAGCATGGCGATCGCCGTCCCATAGACGATCCTGGGGAATTTCAGGGGGAAACGCCTGTGGAGACTAACGGTTTCGGCGGTGTGTTCCGCATCCCTCACCGCCGCCATCGCGAATGGATCGCTTTGTGCGCGCGCATGCAGGGCGGTGCTGAACTTTTCCTTGAGTTGCAGCCTGTCGTCGATCGCCACCGCGGCCTGATGCGGCGTGGGGCGCTTCATCATCGAATAAAGCAGCGCCGCGAGCACCGTCGCACCGATCCCGACCTGGAACAGCAACATCCCTCTCGGCGGCGCGACATGCAATACGCGATCGACCAGCACCGCCAGCAGCACGACGCCAGCATAAATCAACCCACCCCACGCGAGCGCCTGGAGGAACTGGTTCAACGCGAGCTTGTTTCGCACCGCGGCAATGTGTTGATCCAACCGGCTCATGCGGCCTCCCGTTTCGGTCCATGTCACACTGCGTATTGTAGCGCTTTCCCTCTCTCAGGCCACCACGAAGAAATCGCACATCCTCCACGGTGGAACCCCATGAAGCCCGTCGTTCACGACGGGTTGTCGAGGGCCACCAGAAGATCAAATTTTGAAAAATAATAAGTTAAATCAATGATTGAAAAATTGATCTTCATTTATTAACCTATATTTTGATCACAAGGAGATCGGATTCATGCCTTCACTTCAGGATGTCGCCAAACGCGCGAAGGTTTCGCCGAGCACGGTGTCGCTGGCGCTCAGCGGCAAGGGCCGGATTGGTGAGTTGACACGTCGCCGGATCCACGAGGTGGCGGCGCAGATGTCGTATCACCCTCGCGGGCGCGGGCGCCGAGGCGCGGAACTGGGCGACGTGGGGCTGATCTGCCCGATTCTGCCGAACCACGCGGACATCCGTCACGGTTACAGCGCGTGGGTGTTGGCGGCGCAGGAGGAGTTGCAGCGTCGTCAGGCCCGGCCGCACCTGTTTGTCGGGGCGACGCAGGCGGATCAGGACGTGCTGTTTCACCAGTATCTCAATGGCGGACAATTGCGCGGTGTCGTTCTGTTCGGCAGCCGCAAGGAGGATGGTTACCTGGATGCGGCGCTGGCGAACGGCCTGCCGACGCTGGTGGTGAATCGCTATCCAACCCGGCGGGAGTTCAGCTTCGTGGCGGTGGATGACCATGCGGCCGCGGTGGGAGTGGGAAAACATCTGCTCGCGGCGGGGCATCGTCGGCTGGGACTGGTGCATCACCCGCACAATCTGGGCTGGAACATGGACCGATGCGAGGGTTTCACTCATGCCGCGCAGGCGGCGGGAGTGGATGTCCGGCGCTGCGCCGCGGACCCCGATGCGGTCGATGCCGCGTTTGACGCGGTGGTTGAAGAACTGATGGATCACGGCGTCACGGCCGCGATGGCGACCAACGATCTGATGGCGCTGCGGTTGCTCGATGCGCTGGATCGCCGGGGCGTGTCGGTGCCGCAGGCGTTTTCAGTCGTGGGGTTTGACAATCTGGATTGTCGATCGGCGGCGGGACTCAAGCCTTCTTCGGTCGCGATTGACGACCAGCGACTGGGACAGTTGGCGGGACGGCACATGGCGATGCTGCTGGCGCCCGAGTATCCGCTGAGCTTCACCGCCGCAGTCGTAGAGGCGACGCTCATCGAGCACGACACAACCGGGCCGGCCGCTGCCTGAACGATCGGAGTCGGCATAACGGCGCCACCGATCCTCGCGGGACTGATCCATCGCGGTGAGGGTTGCCGGCGCGTTCGGAGAACAGCCTGCTTTCGAATACCGGGCGCCCATGGCGTACTGCACTGCGGCGACGGATAAGCGAGATTTCGCGGGCCGTGAGAGGGGTTCACAGTCGCCGCGAGCGGTGGGTCACTTTGATCGAAGGAAGGCAACGATGATTCAGCGATCGATTGCGGCATGGTTGGTGATGGGCATGCTGCTGACGGGCTGGTGCGGCGCGGCGGACAAGACCAATGCCGCCGCGGTGGATCCGGTGTTCCTGCGGGTGACGGTGGAGTCGATCGAGCCGATGGGGAAGCCGGTGCAAATTCGCCTGGGGGGATATCAGAAGGTGTGGCAGCGGATTTTCGACGTGGGCCTGTCATCGCAAGGCCAGGTGGTTCCGATCAACCAGCGCGACCCGTGGGCGGCGCTGGAGCCGCCCCACCGCTTCCAATCGGGCAAACCGGGCCAGTGGATCGACGTGTCGGATTTGTTTGCCGATTATCGCGGTCCCGCGCCGGCGCGAACGGACCTGCTGGATCCGTTTTACGGCAAGATGGCGGACCCCAGGTGGAGCAAAGTGCTGACGGTGATGTGCCGGATTCCGGACGATGCGCATCGCACGGGGCAGCCGCCGGATCGCGTGGCGCTACGGCTGGAGTTGGCGACGCGTCCGAATCCGCGCGCGGTGGCGGTCTCGCTGCGCGGCGAGGTTGACGCGGGGCCTTGGACGGTGCTGATTC
>CAYUNS010000005.1:7158-9750 GCA_964446155.1 uncultured Tepidisphaeraceae bacterium
TGGCGACGCTGCAAACGCAGGCGCAGGATCGCCTGGCGGGATTTGAAGCGCGGGGACTAACGCCGACGCCGCTGGCGAAGCGGATGCTGTTGTCGTCATGGGTGAAGACCTGGCCGAATATTTATGATCGTCGCACGGCGCTGACCGAAGCGCGGACGCTGCGGCTGCTGGGCGTGAACGTGCAGAAGGGGCTGGCCGAGGCGCCGGGGGTGACCGAGGCGATGACGGACGCGATCGGCGTTTCGACGCGGTTTTTCGAGCATGGCGGTCCACCGAAAGAGATTCGTCAACCGTTTCGACCGGACCTGCGCGAAGCGATCGCGACCTGGCTGGGGGATCGACGACAGGTGCAGGCGGGCGATCCCGCCGGGCCGGTGAGCGAGCGGGTGTATGTGAAGCTGGAGGATGAGCCGCACCTGTTCGGGGTGGATTTTCACGGGACGGCGACGCAGGACCTGGCGTCGCCGCAATATGCCGAGGCATTTCAGCGCTGGCTGTCGCGCGAGGGGGTTGAGCCGTCGGAACTGGGGCTGAAATCGCTCGATGAAGCTCGGCCGTACCCGATCCACCGGGAGATGTATCGCTCGGAAATCGCCGACGACCACGACGCCCGCCGCGCGTATCTGACGGCGTGGTTCCTGCAGGATGCGACGGCCCATTATTTCGAGCAGTACGTGGCGGGAGTGCGCGACAGCTACGGCGAGAATGTTCTCACGGCGACGTGCGTGCCGTACATCACCTATCGCCCGCCGTGGTTCACGTTCACGTATCGCCCGGACCATTTTCTATGGAGCCGGCGTGGGGTGATGGACCTTCAACTGCACCACTACTCGCGCAATGACTGGCAGACGGCCGAGGAGTTGTTGCTGTACGGTGATCTGCTGAGCAGCGCGGCGAAGTTCGGCAAGACCCAGGCGGGAGTGCTGTGGGGCATAACCAGCCGGCATGACCGCAACCCGACGGCCAGCAATGAACTGGCGGGGATGTCGGCGCTGATCCGCGGCGTGCGAAACTTCTATCAATATTACTACGCGCCCACGCAGCAACCCTGGACGGATGACATCGCCGACGCCTTCGCGGCGGTGGGCCGCATTTATCGGCTGGGGGCGCGGATCGAGGATCTGCTGCTGGACGGCGACACCCCGGCCGCACGGGCGAGGGTTGCGGTGCTGCACTCGCGCGGAAGCGAGATATGGTCACAAATCGGCGTGTATCCCGAAGAGCGCATGCTCGCGGGAGCGCTGGCGTACAGGCAGACGCCGGTGGACATTCTTCCCGAGGAGGAGGCGACGGCGAGGCTCGACGATTACCGCGTGATCTACCTGACGGCGCCGAACCTGGCGCCGCAGGCGCAGGATGCGCTGGTCGAGTGGGTCAAAGGCGGCGGCGTGCTGTTCACGGTGGCGGATGCGGGCACGCGCGACGAACTGGATCGACCAAGTCCGTTTCTCTCGCGGCTGCTGGGCAAGGACGCGACGATCGAGCTGACCGACGTGGCGGCGGCGCCGTTCAATGAAATTTCGCGCAAGCATGCGCCCCAGACGCTTGGCCGGGCAACCTGGATGCAGGACGACCGACGGTTTGAATGGGAGGTCGTGGGCAAGCGGGAACGACTGGAGGCGCCGGGGTCGCGATTGCTGGCGCGGTTCAACGACGGCGGCGCGGCGGCGATTGAGAAATCGGTTGGGACGGGGGTGGTGATCCGCATCGCATCGCTGCCGGGCGTCGCGCTGGCGCGCACGGCCACCCCGGCGTTCACCGATCCGGTGGTGCATGATCAACGGGACTACGACCCGCGACTGATCGACCTGCTGTTGTATCCGGTCGAACGGGCGGGGATCGAGCCGGAGCTTTCGGTCAGCGCGGTGGGCGTGGATGCGACGTGGTATGAGCTGGACGGGCGAGCGGTGGTGTTGATGGCGGACTACCGCGCGACGCGCGGCAAGACGGTGGATGTTCGGGCGCGGTTTCGCGGGCGTTACGACGAAGCGCGGACGGAAGACGGACGGCTGATCCGCGTGGTCAGCGACGGGGAATGGACGGTTTTGAAGGATGTGCCGCTGGAGACGATTCAGGCGGTGTTTCTGACCGCGTCGAACTAACTTGCAGGAGATCGATTCGATGAGGAAACCATGGATTTCGACGGCGCTGGTGTGCCTATTGACGGCCTGGGCTGTCGGCCAGACGCCTGATGGCGATGCCTTGCTGGAGATCGACTTCAGCCGGCTGGATAAGCCGATCGGTCCGGGTGGATTTGACGGCGTCTATGACACCACTCGCGAAATTGAGGGCTGGCCTCACCCGGATGCGGACATCTGGAAGGCGGAGGATCCGACCTACCCCGGTCCGGCCGACATTGAGGGCGGCGCGCTGCGCTTGCAGGCGATTTCCGAACCTTGGGGAGCGCGGACGGCGACGATGCTGTACCGCCGCGTCGACCTGGGCGCCGGCGACTGGACGCTTGACACGCGCATCAGCCGGTATGATTCGCAGTTCCTCAATCAGGGGGCGGGGCTGTTCGTGGGTGACGCGGACCGCTACGTTCGCCTTGCGGCCGGACGGCTGCTGGCACGCGGCGTCCATCTGTTCAGC
>CAYUNS010000005.1:9760-42190 GCA_964446155.1 uncultured Tepidisphaeraceae bacterium
GCTTGATGAGCACATCCTGCAAGGGCCGATCTGGCTGCGCCTGATACACAGCGACGGTCGAGTGTGGGGCTTTTATAGTTTTGACGGCGAGACGTATCACCTGGCCGGCCATACCCAGGGATGGAGCGACGAAGCGCCGCCTACGGTGGGATTGTGCCTGCTGGACCCCAATTCGTATCGGCGGCAAACGCGTGTTCGCCGCGGCGACGCGACCAATGGCGAGACGACATTCGACTATCTGCGCCTGCGGCGCGGCGCGATGCCGGCGCTGCTGCGATCGGCGGAGCGGTCCAGGGTTTTTGTGCGGTTGGGTCTGGAGGATGTCCAGCCCAGCGCGGGACCGACGCGCGTCCGCGTGACGTTTCATCGCAACACGTACACGCATGAAGAGCGTTTCAGTTTTAATCCACAGGGGCAGACCGCGGCCGCCCCGGCCCCACCGGCGGCGCCCACGACCGATGGATTCATGCCGGGCGACGCCACGCCGTGGATGGACTGGTCCGACCAATTCAAGACGCCCCGGCGGCAACTGACCATCAGCCTGTCACTACTCCAGGATGATCTGCCGACGACCCGACGCGACAACGGGAATGTCGCGTCTTATCGGGTCAAGCTCGAGTTCGCGACGGCCCCCGATGAGGACCATATCACGCACCGTATTGTCGCCGAGGCGCCGTATCACACGCTGAGCCTGTTCCTGACGCGACTGGATGAGCGGCTCCTGGGGGACTGGCGCATTCGCACACTGGAACAGTATGCGAAGGACCGTTTTGACGCCTTCACCGAAGCGGGCGCGCAACCGTTCCCCGCGCCCGATCATTTTCTGCTCTCGGCGCGGGGCACTTTTGAGGGCGCGACGATTCATTACCATCCCCAGCTCGAGGCGGCGGAAGACCGCATTCGGGCGTTGCTGGGCCTGAACATCCCGTACCTGCATCCGCCGATCAATGTTCCCGAGTATTTCAATCTGGAGAAGACGCCTGAGGATCGGCGGGCGCGGAACTCGCTGTTTCTTCCAATCTGGCAGGAAGCGACGGACGAACAGATCGGCGCGATGGCTGACGAGCTTCGCAAGATGACCGGCCGGTATTTCTACGACTGGGGCGAGAAACTGCCGGAATCGGGGCGTTTCATCTACCAGATCATGGATGAGCCGATGCTGCCGCAGGTGCATGAATTGGCGAATCATGCCTCAGGGCTGGCGCAGTTCCGCGCGTTTGTCCGGTCGCAGGTTGACTCGCCGGACGCGGTGGGCGCAAGCTCCTGGGACACGGTGATGCCGATCGAGCGGAAGCAGGTGACCAATGAAGCGGGCGCCCGATGCCATGTGCTGACGCGGCGGTTCATGCAGAAATGGAACGCCCAGGCGTTCTCCACGCTGACCCGGGCGATCGACCGGGCGTTCGACGGGCGCGCGTATACGACAAGCTGTTCGGTGGGTCCATACACGCGCGCGATGGATCCGTATGTGGAGGCGCGGACCGGCGCGCACACGATGCTTTGCAATCATTACAACGGAGATCTGTGGCGGGCGTCGGTGTACGGCAGCGCGGGGCGGCTGGCGCGGCCGCAGCGAGACGTGACGGTGTCGGCGCTGTGGTGGCCGGGGGAGCGGGCGGATGTCGAGGGCGTGCTTGGGTTGATCGAGGGATTCGAGGGGATGTACATGTACTGCTACGGCCCGCGCTACATTGGCTGGTCGTACTGGGTGGATGACGACACACCCGAGGCGATCGAGCGGTTCGTGAAGGTGAATCGCTTCGCGCGCATGGCGGGACGATATGAGGATGTGCTTCGGAACGGTGTTCAGCCGCCGCGCGAGGTCGCGTATCTGCTGAGCCGCAGTACGGAATTGTGGATGGGCGCCGCGGGAGGCGACCGGGAGTACAATGCGGCCGGCGAGACGGCGCTGGGGGACCGGGATGTTCAGCGGGACGCGGCCGACGGACAGATGGTCGAGCGCGAGATGGTGCATGGCGCGCTGCGGTTCGATGGATACCCGACGGATGTTGTGCCGGAAGAGGTGGTGGAGTCGGATGGGCTGAAAGACTACCGCGTGCTTTATGTGGTGGAACGGAACCTGTCGGCGGCGGCGCAGGAGGCGGTGGTGGATTGGGTGAAGGCGGGCGGCACGCTGTACCTGGGCGCGCAGGCGGCGACGCACGATGAACTGAATCGCCCCCACAGCCTGCTGGCGAAGCTGACGGAGGTGGAGCGTCCGGCAGTACTGGTGGCGGCGGAGCCGGCAGGCCGCTTTTACGGGTACGGCCAGTTCGGCGAGGTGTGGCGGGCGCTGGATGCTTACCTGCCCAACAACGCCGTAGACCTTGAATCGCTGGGACGGGTGACGGTGGTGAACGACGCCGAACCCGGCGAAGCAGCGCTGACATTCGAGGCGGTGGGCCGGCGCGAGCGGCTCAACCTGCCCGGCGCGCGGGTATTGGCGCGATACGACGATAGCGAAGCGGCGATGGTGGCGCTGGGCGTTGGCCATGGCCGGGTGATCAAGTGCGGCACGTTCCTGGGCGCGGCCTTGGCGCGCACCGCGGAGCCGGCGTTTCCGCGCGGTCGATCCACGCTTGCGCGCCGTTTCTCGACGCCGCTACGCGAGTTGCTGCAACTTCCGTGCGTCGTGGCGGGTTTGACCAGGCCGATCGACTGCGGGGGAAGGGAAATTGTCGCCGGGCTGTTCAAACAGGCGAACCACGCGGGCGCGGTGGTGCTGCTGGCGAACCATGCGCCGGGCGTGCTGGAGAATCATCCGATTCGGGTGACGCTGGATCGGCGATATGAACGTGTGCGCACGTTTTCGGGAGCGCCGGTGCAGGTTCAATGGCAGGGGACGGTCGCGACGGTGGTGCTGGACCTTGAAGGAACCCAGGCCATTGAGTTCCTGCCCACTGAACCGTGACGCGGACCATCCGAATGAGGCGAATTCCGGCGGAGAAAACCCATAGTGGCGGAAGCAATGGCGATTGCTCCGGCCCTGAAACGGTCCCCTTAAATCATGTCATTGAACATCGCAGGAGTAACCCGCGACGATGCCGTTGCCGCCTGAGGATCCAGCGCGATCAATGTCCGGGCGTCATATCTCCCCCCACTCTGTTATTTCGGGTTGCCTCAAGCGAGGAAGACGGCTTAGGATTCACCATCCGTCCGGCCAATGGGGCCGGCGGCGATAGGTTTCACTTACCTGACAAGAGAGCATCCCATGAATCGCTTTGCGACACTTCTTCTGCCCGCCGTTCTGTCCGCAGGCCTGCTCACCGGCTGCGAAACCTTTCGTGGCGGCGACTCGGACCATGCCGATCACCAATCCGTGAAAGCCGACGATCGGAACCAGCCGACCGCCATCGCCACGCTCAAGCCCTCGGGCATCGCCGCGACGCTGCCAACGAAAAACGTCGCCGGCGTCGTGACGTTCACCGAGTTGAAAGATGGCGTGCGCATCACCGCCAACGTCACCGGCTTGCCGCCCAACAGCACGCATGGCTTCCATATTCATGAAAAAGGCGATCTCGGCGCCGACGATCTCGCCAGCGCCGGTGGGCACTACAATCCCAGCGGCGCCCGGCACGGCGGGCCGGACAAAGAGATGCATCACAAAGGCGATCTGGGCAACATCCAGTCCGACGCCCAGGGCAACGCCACCCTCGACGTCGTCATGAAAGGCATCACCCTGGAAGGCGAGAACCCCATCGTTGGCCGATCCATTGTCCTTCACGCCGGACCCGACGATCTCAAAACCGACCCTGCGGGCGACTCCGGCGCCCGGGTTGCCGGCGGCATCATCGAGATGAAGAAGTAGCCGCGCGGCAACAGCCGCGATCCACCGCGCCGATCCCCGCCTCAGCCATCAGCCACGCGCCGCCTGCTGTGCCAGCAGCGCGTGGCGGCTGGCGGTGAGGACGCCCGCCGTCGTGAGATCGTCGGGCAGGGATTCATCGGTGATGTCGCGGCGAAAAGAATCGAAGGACAGGTTGGGAATGTCCGCGACGGCGGGCAGGCCGCGCGGCGAGTCGTCCTCATGCGTGGCCACGAGCACCTGCCCATCCCCGGTGGCCTCGATCATGCCGTTGTCGCCGTGACACGTCACCCGCCAGTATTGCGGCGCGCGATAACCGCACTTGTTCGGCGCCAAATACGAAACGTCGCCGATCACTCCCCCACCGTTGTCGAGACGCAACATCAGTTGGGCCGCATCCTCAAAATGCGGACGCCGGTCGGGGCGGGTGTTCCATGTGCGAGCCGCGACGACCCCGCTGATCCGCCGGCCCGTCAACCACGGAATCAGGTCCATCGCATGCACCGCGATGTCATTGATCGTCCCGCCCTGCTGCCCGGCCTCGAAATACCATTGCGGCCGCGCATTCGGCAGCAGCGGATGCTGTGCGGTGAAGACGACCGTATGCACCTCGCCGATCATGCCTTCGCCAATCGCCGATCGCATCCGTTGAAATACGCCGCTCTTGCGCAATCCCAGCAGGCAGCCGACACGCAGATTCCTGGCCGTCGCCTCGCCCTGGATCTGTTCAAGCTCCGAGAGGCGCGTGCAGATGGGCTTGTCGCTGAGGACATGCCGGCCGGCCTGCAACGCGGCGATCGCCAGCGCCCCCCGCCGCACGAATGTATCTCCGATTGCGATCGCGTCGCACTCGATTTCCACAAGCATCGCGGCAAAGCGATCATGCGTCACCTTCACCTTGCCATTGGAGCGAAGACGCTCGCGAGCCGCCGAGTCCTCCTCGCACGCGCCCACAACCTCCACATCCTCCCGACGCATGGCCGAGTCATACAGCCCCATGATGTGCCCATGCCGAAAGCCCACAAATGCCAGTCGCATATGCCCGTCCTGATTCGCCGCCGCCCATTCGTGCCGGCATCTGCATCATATTGAATGACACCCGGGAACCGTAGAGGTGAGAAAAGACACACCCGCCATCCGAATGAACGGAATGGCGGGTGTGGGGATTTCTGCGTGCTTGCGGGCAAGCCCCAATCGTGCCGCTTAGCGGCGACGGCGGAGACTGAGGAGCGAGCCCAGGCCCAACAGGCTCAGTGCAGTGGGTTCGGGAACTGCTTCAATGGTGAAGTCGTCGTAGTGTGCGGTAAAGTTATTGCCAGACGCGGGCACACGGGCACGCACGCCGAAGTGCTCGCCCGACAACACACCCGTTGTTGATGTGGTCGCGGTGACCGAAGACCCTAACTGGGTTGTTCCCAGTTCGTCATATAGCCCAAGCGTAAAGGTAATGGAGGTATCCGGGTTGAAAACAGCGTCCAGTCGCAACGTGTAAACCTGATCGAGCACGACAGCGAGTCGATCATGCGACGGATTCTGATCCGATACAACGCTTGCCGCGATAAGGCTGGACGCCCCGGTGCCCACACCGGCCAGCCGAAGCGTTCCTTCGGGCGTATCAGTGCCGAGAAAGTCATTGTTATGAACACTGTAATCCGCCTGATAATAGTTGGCGGGAGTGGCGGCATCGCCAAAGGTGGCGAACCCGACGGAATTGGCCTGGTTATTACTGTTGAGCGAGCTCGCGTTGATGGAGAATTTTGTTGAAAGAGTGATGGCGGGGTATGCATCTACACCACTCAACTGGGTTGTGGCAAAAGGCGAGATGGCACCCGTGGCCACGAGCTTATAGCGTTCATCCGGCGTTATGGTCCACGTGCCCCCGGTGGTTGTCAGGCCCGAGGTACTGAAGTCATTCTCATATAGAACAGTGGCTTGAACAGATGCCCCCAACGCCAGGCACGCAATCGCACCTGCAACGACCTGAAATGTTCGCATCGTCTCTTCCTTTCGCAATTTGACGTGAAATATTGGCCCATGGCCTTCAGACGGAATATTACATCACATACGCCCGTCGCCTAGGCGAGTTTACGGCAACTTCTTCTGGAATCCCGACAAATCAGGCATTATATTCCCTACGTGCGTCAGAGGCAGATTGCCATCTTCGTGGACATGCTCTCCAGCTTTGGCCGGGGGATCATGGATGGGGTCAGCCGGTACACACGCAGCCACGCCCCCTGGACATTCTGGGGCGATCCCGAGCGCATTGTCGCCCCGATTGAAGATCTTGCCACCTGGCGGGGGGATGGGGTGATCGCCCAGGTGTGGGAAGAATGGATGCTCGACCTCCTCCTCCAAACCAACCTCCCCTTCGTCAACGTCTCGGACCGACGGCGGGGAACGATCCCGGGCAGCGTCATCGCCGATAACATCAAGGTTGGGGAGCTTGCCACCCAGCATTTCCTCGAACGCGGCTTCCGCAGCTTTGCCTACTGCGGATTTGAGGATCACCGATACAGCGAGCTGCGCCTGCAGGGTTTTAGCGCTGCTGTCGCCGCCGAAGGGTGCCCCTGTGCGACCTTTGTCGGGCCTGCGCCCCAGATTGACCTCCAGCAATGGACCGCCTTCCAAAGCGAGCTGGCCGAGTGGGTGCGCAGCCTGCCGCGCCCCACAGGCATGCTCTGCTGCAACGACGTCCGCGCCCGCCACGTTGCACAGGTCTGTCTCAATATCGGGGTCCGCATCCCGGAAGACCTGGCGATCGTCGGGGCGGACAACGACGCGTTGCTCTGCGAGATGAACGACCCGCCCCTCTCCAGCATCGACGTATCCCCATCGCAGATCGGCTACGAGGCCGCGCAACTCCTCGACCACATCATGGACGACGTCGTTGCCCCCCGGCCGCCCGTGCCCGTGCTGATACCACCCGCGGGCGTGATCACGCGACGATCCTCCGACATCCTGGCGATCGGCGACGCGGTCGTCGCGGACGCCGTACGGTTCATCCACGATCAGGTCGGCCGACGGATCATCGGGGTGGACGACGTTGTCGCGGCCGTGCCCGTCTCCCGACGGGTTCTCGAACGCCGCTTTCGCGCCTCGCTCGGCCGCACCGTCGGCGAGGAGATCGACAACGCCCGTATCGCCCAGGCGAAGCGCCTCATCGTCCACGGCGAGGCCCGGATCAGCGATATCGCCCTCCGATCGGGCTTTGCCCACGTCCAGCAGCTCAACCGCCTCTTCAAGCAAATCACGGGCATCACCCCCGTCCAATACCGCCGGCAGTTCCGCTCCCGGTGAATTGGGTTCGTTTTGCCAAACGGCCCCGGAACCCCGGCTCCGCCAAGGCGGAAGCGGAGGGGTCTGTGGTGGGGTTCGTTCTTTCAAACGGCCCATCCTTTTATCTGACCAGAACTTAGCTCCGCGCAAGGCGGGCGTTGGGTTCGTTTTTTCAACTCGCCCTCCAGCCCCCGCAACGCCAGCCGATGCCGCAATATCAGAAGGAATTGACGCATTATCGCCTAGCACGTTGCGCCACGTGGAATATGATTCACTGGTCCATCGGCAGGCATGACGGAGGGCATCCCCACAGGATGTCAAGTCTTCACTTCAAGCCCTGCTTAGCCGACCGGTTGCAGGCAAGGCGGCCGACGTTATTGCCGGGCGGATCAGCGGCGCCCCTTAGTCAGGACACGGATAGACGCACGTTAAACCACGCATCCAGAGACGCTTATGCTCTCAAAACAACGAACCAACGCGTTTACCCTCGTTGAACTCCTCGTCGTCATCGGCATTATCGCCATCCTTATCGCCCTGCTCCTGCCCAGCCTCCGCAAGGCACGCGATGCCGCCAATCGCACGGTCTGCCTCTCCAATGTGCGTCAGCTCGCGATGGGGTTACGGGGATATGCCTTGGAGAACAACGATTATCTCCTGTGCGGTACCGTGGGCGGGATCGCATTTGCGCAGAACAATTACTTCGCCTATTACTACAACCCCAGTTTCGCCCCCACCAACGCTGAACCGCGCTGGCTGGGAATGCTGGGTAATTACATGATGCAGCCGGCCAAGAGCGGGGGGTACTCCCCACTGGTCATGTACTGTCCCGTCGGTGAGTATCAGATGAACACACCGACCAATCCCTGGCCATCGCTGACGCCGCTCACCAACACCAGTGCCGGCAAAATCACCCGCGTCGGCTACGTCGTCCGGCCGGTCGGATCAGGCAGCGCGTCCGGCCCGCTCACGTGGCATGACAGCCCCGACACTCCCATGCCCCGCCCCCGCAAACTCGTGAAAATGAAGAGTATGGCCCTCATCTCCGACCCGGTTTCGACGCTTCCCGAGGTCACCAAGCGCCACAAGGATGGCGCCAACGTCGGCTATGCCGACGGCTCGGCCAAGTGGGTGCCGTTGTCGGTTTTCATTGTCGCGGAATCCGGGGGGTACAAATACTCGCAGTCCGCGACCTGGGGAAACCACCAGGCCCATTTCAATCGCGTGATGCTCGACGAATCCGTCACCCCCTATGGTGGCATCTGGGGCATCTGGGATCGGTACTGACCGGCGTTTGCCCCGTTGTAATGCACCCCACCGCGCGTGCTCGCCCTTCCCCCGCCCGTTTCGGCCAAACCTCCCGCCCGCAATTGCGTCTCGAAAACGCCTCCGGTATTCTCCCCGATCCGACGTCGGGCGGCGGGTATGAGTTGCCGGCCGGTCCGCACGTCATTTCTGCATCACTGACCCCCTTGGAGCTGACATGAGCTTTGAACGTGCCGTCCATCAAAAGGCCATCGAAATCGGAAAACTCTCCGTCGAAATGACCACCGCCGCAGGCAGCGGGCATCCCTCCACCGCCCTGTCGCTGGCTCACCTCACCACGGTGTTGATGTACGAAACCATGCGCTACGATCCGAAGGATCCGTGGAATCCCGCATCCGATCGGCTGGTGCTCTCCGAGGGACATGCGGTTCCCATCATCTACGCGGCGATGGCGGATCTCGGTGTGGCGATCGGCAGGAACAAAGCCGAAGCCCGGCCGATGACCCGCGACGACGCGATGAAACTCCGCGCCATCGAGTCCCCGATCGACGGGCATCCCAATCCCGGCCTGGGCGTGCATTTCTTCGACGCCGCCACGGGATCGCTCGGACAGGGCCTGTCCGTCGCGGCCGGCCTCGGCGCCGCGGCGCGGATGGACAACATCGACCGCAATATCTACTGCATCATCGGCGACGGCGAGGCCCGCGAAGGACAAATCTGGGAAGCCGCCGACTTCATCGTCGATCACGCCCTCACCAATGTCGTCACCATCTTCAACTGCAACGAACTCGCGCAAAGCGACTGGGTCAGCCCGCAGCAGAGCTACCAGGGCCTGGCCGACAAGCTCGAGGCCTACGGGTTCATCGTCCGCATCATCGACGGGCACGATCCGCGCGACATCCGCAACGCGCTGCTGGAGCTGAACGTCGTGAAGAACGGCCATCGCCCGCTTGCGATTGTCGCCAAAACCGTCAAGGGCTGGGGGGCCGCCGCCGAACAGGGCATGGGCAAGCACGGCACCCCGGTCAAGAAAGACAAGCTCGAACAGATTTTCGGCGAACTGGCAGTGACGGCGAAGAACCTCGGCGTCACCGATTTCAAGGCCAACGGCGAACTCTCCATCACCGCTCCCAAGGCCGTCGATCGCAAGGCCCCCACCGGCCCGATCAAGATCGCGCCCTTTGCCGAAGGCCTCGCCATGGTCGGCCTGGACAAGGACTTCAACGCCGGCAAGCCGATTGCCCCGCGCAAGGCATACGGCGCCGCGCTGGTGGCGCTGGGGGCCGCCGACAAGCGCATCATCGGCCTCGACGCCGACGTGAAAAACTCGACCCACGCCGAATGGTTCGCGAAAAAATTCCCGGCGCAGTTCCTCGAGTGCAAGATCGCCGAGCAGAACATGTTCTCCGTCGCCGCCGGCGCCGCCGCCGCGGGCAAGATCCCCTTCGCCTCGACCTTCGCCAAGTTCGTCGTCCGGGGATACGACCAGGTCGAGATGGCCATCAACAGCGGCGCGAATTTCAAAGTCGTCGGCAGCCACGCCGGCGTGACCCTCGCCGCCGATGGACCCAGCCAGATGTCGCTCCCCGATGTCGCGTTCTTCCGCAGCTTCACCCGCGTGAAGAACTACGCCGGTGAAACCGCCGTCCGCTATTTCTTCCCGTCCGACGCGGTGAGCTGCTACAAGATCACCGAGTTGATGGCCAACCTCGTCGGCTGCTGCTATCTCCGCACGCTCCGCGCGGAAACCAGGGCGCTGTACAAACCCGGGGACACCTTCGAGGTCGGTGGGTTCAAGGTCGTCCGTGAAGGCAAGGACGTCACCTTCGTCACCGCCGGCTACATGGTCCACGAGTGCCTCAAGGCCGCGGAGCTGCTCGCGAAAAACGGCAAACAAGCCACCGTCATCGACGCCTATTCCCTGCCGCTCAACACCGACGAGGTTCTGAAAATCGCCGAGAAAACAGGTGGGCGCATCATCACCGTCGAGGACAACTACACCGGCGGCCTCGATGCCGAGATCGCCCTCGCCATCGCCACCACCGGCGCGGCGATCAAACTGAAGAATCTCGTCGTCAACCAGATTCCCAAGTCCGGCCGCGAACCCCAGGACGTGCTCGATTATCTCCACCTCGGCGCCGACGCCATCGCCGCCGCGGTGTGACCCTGAACGCGGCCACGACCACATACGCGATTGAAAAAGTCCAGCGGAGGCTCACCGGATTCGGTGGAGCCTCCGCTTTTTTGTTCGGGCTTCATCGGGGCGGGACAATGTGATCGTCACGATGCGGAGTGAGGACGACGTAACCGTACGGTCCCACGCAGCGCCCCGTGTCGTGCGAATGCAGGTAGAGGATATTCGGTCGACCCATGGGTATCACCAAAACATAAGAAAATAGGAAGTTTTCCTCAACTTCATTACAATTTCGCGCGATGTCGAAACTGAAGTTGATCCAGTGCGGCGTGGGAGGACATGGCGGCGGATGGGTGCGCGACAGCACCAGCCAGTCTCCCGATTTCGATCTTGTCGCGATGGTCGATCCCAACGACAAAGCGTTGGGCGACGCCGGCGATGCCGTCGGCGTCGCGAGCGACCGCCGCTTCCACTCGCTTCAGGACGCGCTCGACGACATCCCCGCGGATGCCGTTCTCACCGTCACGCCGCCCGCCGTTCATGTCGAACATGCGAAGCTCGCCTTCGCCCGCGGGCTGCATCTCATGACTGAAAAGCCCCTCGCCGACACGCTCGACAACGCCCGGCTGATGCTCGCCCTCGCCCGCGATGCCGGCAGGCAGCTCGTCGTCTCCCAGAACTATCGCTACACCCCGCCGATGGTTCGACTGCAATCGCTGCTGAAGGAGCGGCCCGTCGGAGCGCTCGGCCACGGGCATCTCGACTTCCACATCCCCGCCGATTTCACTGGATCATTCCGTGAAACCATGCGACATGTGTTGCTGGTGGACATGGCGATCCATCACCTCGATCTCATTCGCGCCCTGACCGGCCGCAACATCGTCCGGGTCTTCGCGCGGACCTTCAAGCCCGCATGGTCGTGGTATCAGCACAATCCGGGATTGAAGATGATGCTCGAACTTGAAGGCGGCATCCCTTTTTCCTACAGCGGCGACTGGAGCGCCCGCGGCCGAAACACCACGTGGAACGGAACCTGGCGCATCCAGTGCGACCGAGGCTCGATCCACCTGGAGAACGATCAAATCTCCATTGCCCGCAGCTCGCGCGGATTCAAGGACGACACGGTGATCGAACCGATCGACATTCCCCCTGTTGAGCGGTCCGCGCAACTCCACCTGCTGCATCTCTTCGCCGCCGCCATCCGCACCGGCACGCCGGCTGAAACCAGCGGCGAGGACAACCTCCAAAGCTTCGCCGCCACCATGGCCGCCGTCGCCAGCGCCGAAACCCGACAGGAGGTCGCGGTGGCGATCGATTGATCGCCCCCCGATCATCTCCCCTCCGGCAACGGCCAACCGGCAACTCATTCCCCTTCTTCA
Organism: uncultured Tepidisphaeraceae bacterium; assembly: GCA_964446155.1. Taxonomy (GTDB): domain Bacteria; phylum Planctomycetota; class Phycisphaerae; order Tepidisphaerales; family Tepidisphaeraceae; genus CAYUNS01. The sequence continues at coordinate 21,618 of CAYUNS010000005.1, forward strand.
AACGTGTCCTGCAACCGATACCCCACGCCGCGCACGGTGCGGATCAGCCAGCTCGCCTCTCCCAGCTTTCGACGGATCGCCGTGACGTGAACATCGATGGCGCGGTCGGTCACGAACACGTCCGTGCCCATCGCCTTGTCCATCAACTGATCGCGCGTCATCACCCGCCCGCGCGCGTTGACCAGTGCGATGAGCAGCTTGAACTCCGTCAACGTCAGCTTGATCGCCTCCCCGTTGATCGACGCCTCATGCTTCGATGAGTCGATCGTCAGCGGACCGGCCTTGAGCTTCAGGGCCTCCTCGCCCGCACCCGCCAATTCCGGACGACGCAGCACCGTGTTCAGCCTCGCCAGCAGAATTTTCATGCTGAACGGCTTGGTCACATAATCATCCGCGCCCAGCGTCAGCCCCACCACCACGTCCGTCTCCTCCCCCTTCGCCGTCAGCATCACGATCGGGATCGACGCCGTTCGCGCGTCCGCCCGCAGTCGCCGCGTCACCTCCGTCCCCTCGATCCCCGGCAACATCAGGTCCAGCAGCACCAGGTCCGGGGTCTCGCGCATCGCCACCTCCAGCGCCTCCTCGCCGTCATGCGCGCACAACACGTCATACCCGTTGCGCTGCAGGTTGTAGGCGATCAGGTCGACGAGATCCTTTTCATCATCCACCACAAGCACGGTTTTTCGGCTGCTCATGACACCACCCGCGGTTGAAGATCGAAGCGACCCTTCCGGGCGAACTCGATCGTTGACGATCCGGCTCATTTTAGCCTCCCGACAAGCTCCAACAGAAACGCCGCGCGAAAACATCCGTGCGACCTCACCCCCGTCCTGCCGGAAATCATCCCGTTTTTCTGAACCGATCAACGCCCTTAACGCAGAATTAGCGCGGCCCCAACGGAAGATTCGCATGATGGCGGGCAATGGCGGCTGGAAGGCGCATGGCCTTGCGCGGTGCGGACATTGTTCTTGATGCCTGGCGGAGCTATTGCAGCGATGCGGGACGCGCCGGCAGGCCTTTCAGCCACTTCTCATACAACCGGCTCTTCGGCCGAAGCACCACCCACCCCGTCAGGAACAGAACCTTCAAATCCGTCCAGAAACTCTGGTTCTCCTGATACCACAGTTCCAGTTTCCCCTTGTAAGGCGCGATGTCCTCGCGATAAACCCGCTCCGGAGGCTTGGTCGCCCGTGCGGTGATCGCCTCCTCATCGCGAAAAATGATCGACCCGACACCGGTCAACCCCGGCTTCATGGCGATGATCCGCTCCTGGATAGCCTGCGGATAATAATCGAAGCTCTTGGGCATCAGCGGCCGCCAGCCCACGAAACTCATGTCGCCGATGAAGATGTTCAACACCTGCGGCAATTCGTTGAGCTTCGTCTTGCGAAGAAATTTCCCGAACGGCAGTACCCGCGGATCATCGCGCAGCGTGATGTCCTTGCTCCCCGTCCACTCGCTGTCCTTGCGCATGGTGGCGAACTTGAAGACCTTGAACCGCCGGCCGCCCAGCCCCACGCGCTCCTGCGGAAACCACACCTCCCCCTCGCCGGTGAAGCGCAGGATCAGCATGACGATCAACAGCGGAACGCCGATGATCAGTAGCGCGATCGTGGACAGCACAATGTCGAACAGTCGCTTGCTCACATGCGATCGTCCAGGTACTTGAACGTCTCCTTGTGGCTGAATCGGCTGAGCGTCTGGTTGAACAGGTCCACCAACTGCGCCTTGGTCCATTGCTTGGTCTCCCACATCTGGCGAATGGCCGATTCGAACCGGTCCAGCGCCGCCGTGTCCCAGCCAACGTCGTTGTTGACGACGCCGATGTCGGCGAAGCGCCTCCAGTCGACCGATTCTTCCTCGGTGTAAAATTCCTCGATGTCCTTCTCGCCGGTCGTGTCGCTGTTGAAGAAATAGCACGGCCACTGCCGCTTCGGCGCCAGCTCCGCGACCTTCGCCCGCGCCTCCTCCTCGGTCGCGCATTCCACCGGCTCATATCCCTGGCTCTGGAGATACCGCCGGGCGATGTTCGAGAACTTCTCGAGATGCAGCTTCTCGTTGAGCTTGGGAAAGTAAATGTCGCGGGTATTGCCGAAAAACGTGGACATGAGGCAGAGGATCGCCCCCTCCGTGTCGGTCACGAAGTACCGCCGCACGTCGTCCGGCGCCGCCAGCGGCTGCCCCTTGCGCATCCGCACCGTCCAGGAATGCGGCAGCGATCCATCGGAAAAAGCGACGTTGGCAAACCGCGCCGTCGACACCGGAATCTCGTCGGCCCGGCGCATCAGGAACATCTCCATGATCCGCTTGGACGCCCCCATCATGTTGACCGGGTTGGACGCCTTGTCGGTCGAGACGCAGAAGTGCTTCTTCGCCCCCATCCGGACCGCGTGCCGCACGATCTGGTCCGTGTTCAGCACGTTCACCCGGATCAGCCGCATGAGCGTGAACGGGTCTTTTTCGCTGCGCACATGCTTGAGCGCGGAAAAATTCAGCACATAGTCGTAAGGCCCGCTGGCCGCGACCATCGCATCGAACTCGACCCCGCCGCAGTCGAGGGCGAACGAGCGGAAGTCGCCGTCGATGTAGCCCATCGAGCTGCGCACGTCGCGCACCAGCTCCGCAAGATTGTTCTCGGAAATATCCACCACGTGCAGCACGCGCGGGCCGCGGCGGAACAGCTCGCGCACCACCGCGCTGCCGATCGATCCCGCCCCGCCGATCACCAGGAAGCGACCTTCCCGCACGGCCGCGTCCAGCGCAGCGCCATGCTTGGCCAGGTCCTCGGCGAACAGCGGCTGCTGCCGGCCGATCAGTGCCAGCATCTTCCCGTCAACGTGGTGTGATGTCGTTGTTCCCATGCATCCCTCAGCCTACCCGCAGCCTCACTCCGAAGAAAGCGTCTCCGGACCGCTCATTCCTTCCGCGCCCCCTCCCCCCACGATCGCCTCCAGCGCCGCCGGATCATTCAAATCGGCAACCACGCAATCGGCGCCTTCCGCGCGAAGCTGCTCCACGCTGTAATACCCCGTCGCGACCGCGATCACCCGGCAACCCGAATGCCTCGCGCACGCAATGTCCCGCGGCGTGTCGCCGATCACCACCACGTCACGCGGCTCAATTGCCCGGCCGAGGCGCTGGCGATACTGCGCCATCGCCGCCGGCACCAGATCGTTGCGGCACGATCCATGCTCCGCAAACGCCCCCACCGCAAACCACGTCGGATCCAGCCCCGCCGCCGCCAGCTTCAATTCCACCGCCCGGCCATAGTTCCCCGTGAGCAATCCGCAGGTCACTCCCTCCTGCTTCCGCAACGCGCCGATCAGCTCCCGCACCCCGGGCAGGACGCGCACGTCCGCAGCGCAGCGCTGCAGTTCCGCTTCCAGCTCCGCGAGATACACCGCCCGGTAGCGCGGCTCGGCCGCGGCCGCATCCTCGATCCCGCACTGCCCCGCCAGCTCGATAAAGATCTGCGGATCGAGCGTCCCCACCGTCGGCTTTCCCCACCGAAACCGCTCCCCCAGAACGGTCTCACTCGCCCTTCGAATACACCGGCTCGACGCCCCACCCGTCACCAGCAGCGTGCCGTCGATGTCGAAGAGAACGAGCGTATTCGCCACTTCATCCCTCCCTGGAAACATGCTTCGATCCAACCAGTGTGAACCACCCGTACCGGGAGTTGAACGGACTGTGCCCGCTGAGCGAATGGAGTATCATTTCCTGCCAGCTTAAACGCCCTTTTGGCTCAAGGCGCTCGTCCGGACCACGTACGACCCGCACGCTGAACCCTGCATCACGAAGGAGCGTCTCGATCCGATCGACCGGCAGCCCCGTATTGGGACGGTTGTGGATCTCAGCCTGCTCGAAGGTTAGCCTGGCCCTTTCGATATCCCTGAACCAGAATTTGCGGGCACTGAAGAATGACATCAGCTTGTAGGGGTACCATCGCGACTGAAACACGAACGTGGCAAGCCGGCTCCAATCCTTACTCTCCCGGCTCGGCTCGCAGTCGATAACCAGACCGCCACCCGCGGTGCATATGCGAGCCATCTCGGTAACCGCCTGCTCCCAGCGCTCTATGTGATGCAGCACGCTGGACTGCGTCACCAGATCGAAAACCCCGTCCTTGAAGGGAATGCAGTCAGCTGATCCAAGGACGACGAATGCGCCGGTTCCCCTGAGCGTGTTACGAAGATTGCTGAGGCTCACATCAAGCGCGAAGCGATCCGCCTTGAGATCCTCGGTCCAGTGCAGGACATGGCCTGGCCCGCAACCGACATCGATATGTCGCAGCGGTGTACTGGAATCCCGCTGCTCCAGCGCGGCGCTGACGGCCGACTTCATGCGCCCCGAGTTTCGCGTATCCTGCCGCCAGTGCGCCGCGTAATCATCGGACACGTCATCGTAAACGCTCATGTTGGCTGAGAGCGGCGAATCCGTATCGCTGCTCTGGAAACACCGCTGGAGCGCTTCTGTCCAAATTAATGGAATACCATCCGCTGAAACGGGATAGACCGTGCTGCATCCTGAACACGCAAGACACATCTCGTGCAGCGGCTCTTTTAGCTCGTCCCACGTGCGGCTCTCCCTGGCAATTGAGTGGAGTCCTGCGAAGCATCGCACGCATCGCAGAAGTTCCGTATGATGACTAATGGTCTGCTGTGTCATAGGGGAAGACCGTCCAGGCGAACCAATCGTCCTACCAAAAGTGTGTCAGAACCTGGCACGGCATGCAATCACTTCAGACTCACCCGGGCCTCTTGTCGTGACACGAAGACCGCCTCATCGTAACGAAGCATGACCAATCCGTCTTGCCATGCATCGCTGCGGGCGCTGCATGGCAGGCCGAACGTTTCTTCCAGCAGCCACGTCGTCATCGCCGCACCGGCTTCGTGTGACAGCGGGTAGCCACCCCCGAAGCGGGGATTCACCTCGATCACCGCCAGTACACCCGACGTATCGTCGTGGAATATCTGAACATTGAGTACGCCTCGCCCGCCGGGCAGTGCCTCTGCCACCCGCGACGCCAGCTCAATCACGGCCGGGTTGCGGACCGTCATTCCCTTGCTGACTTCCCCGCCGCGCGTTTCCAGGCGCAGCCGGGGTACAGCGCAGCGGCATTTCCCCGACCGATCGATAAAGACGTCCACGGTATATTCGCGGCCGGTGGCAATCGACTGCACCAGGAGATCCTTTTCCCCGGCCCGGGCTTCCAGATCGACGCGCGACTTTGCTTTTGTAATCCCAATCGACGAGCTGCCAAATCGTGGCTTCACGAGAACCGGATACTCCCAGTCCAGCGCGCCGTTCAGGGCGGCGCCCAGACTCACCTGGCGTACGGTGGGAATCGCGTTCTCCGTCAACCATTCGTGCGTCCGCTGCTTGTCTCCACCAATCTCCACCGTCGGCAGGTCCGAGACGTTGATCTGCGTTCCCCGCGCTGCAAATGCGGCTCGATTGCGCTCGTAAAACGCCAGTTCAGTGTCGATGGTCGGCACGATCAGGCCGATCTGATTCTCGGTGCAAAGTTTGAGGAGAAATTCAAGGCAGCCCGGCTCTGAGTACCGCGGCACAATGATCCGATCCGCCGTTGCCTGCATCGCGGCGCTCGTCAGCGTGACATCGGTCGCAATCACCCTCCCCGGAAGATCGAGTTCGCGCAGCGACCGCTCCAGCAACCGAAGCAACCCAACACGCCGGCCGGACGCAGAGAGCATGACGTTCCCATTCTGCCCGTCGCGCGGGGATATTGACTCCGCCATCTACGCCCTTCCTTCCGCCAGGCTCGCGCTACTCGGCACATTCACGATCCGGCCGGCGAGGTCTTCCGTCGTACCCAGGTCCATCCGCGGGCACTGCTGATACATCGGCAATCGGTGCATCGGCCTCCAGATCGGGCGGGATTGCAGGCCGGCCTCGTTCAGCGCCTTCAACAGATCGTCGCGCGCCGCGATGTCCGATCGTTCCAGCAACAGCGCGTTCAGCCAGTAGTTGCTCCGGCAGCCGGCCGGCTCCGTCACCACCTTCACGCCCGGCACCCCCTGCAGCGCCTCGACATATCGCTCCGTAAGCCGCCGCTTGCGCTGGAGGAACCCCGGCAACTGCTCCAGCTGCGCGCAACCCAGCGCCGCGTTGAGGTTCGGCATGCGGTAATTAAACCCGGCCACGTCGTGCACGTACTCCCATGCGTGCGGCGTCTTCGCGGTCGTGGTGATGTGCCGCGCCCGCGTCGCCAGCGCTTCGTCATCCGTCACGATGGCGCCCCCCGCGCCGGTGGTGACGATCTTGTTCCCGTTGAAGCTCAGGATCCCGAGCTTCCCGAACGTCCCCGTGTGCTTCCCGCCGTAATATGACCCCAGCGACTCGGCCGCATCCTCCACGATCGGAATGCGCCATTGCTCCGACACCATCGCCAGCGGCTCCATGTCCACCGGATGCCCGAAAGTGTGCATCGGCACGATCGCGGCGATCCGCCGGCCGGTCGCGCGGTTGAAGCAGCCGCCGTCGCGCCGCTCGGCCGAGCGTTCCAGATGATCCGCCAGCTTGACCGGGTCCAGCCCCAGCGTCTTCATCTCCACATCGCAGAAATGGGGCACCGCCGCGCAGTACGTCGCGGCATTGGCCGTCGCGACAAACGTCAGCGACGGCATCAGCACCTCGTCCTCGCGCTTCACTCCCGCCAGCAGCAGCGCCACATGCAGCGCCGCCGTCCCGTTCACCACCGCCACCACATGCCCAGCGCCGGTGAACTCGGCCAGCATTCGCTCGAACCGCGTCACATATGCCCCCGCCGACGACACCCACGCGGTGTCGATGCATTCCTTCACATACGCCCACTCATTCCCCCGCAGCTCCGGCCCATGCAACAGCACCGGCTCCGCCGCCGCGCCAATCGCACGCCGCACCGCGGAAACGACGTGCGGAACATTCGTTAGTTGCATAATGAGAGCCCTCGATGGTGACGCGGCAACAGAAGATCGCCACGGTGTGCGCCGAATCGTAGAGCCCCGCAGGTTCCCCTGCAACGGGCACCGCCGACCGCTCTACGCATCGCCTGCAACTTGCTCCGTCGCCCGGGCGTAGTGTGCAATTACCTTATCGTCCACCCGCGGATTGAACTTCCGCGCGATGAACTTTCCGGACGCGTCGATGGCTGCAACGTCGGCCATTGTGAAGTCCTTCGGAGAATTGCCGGCGAAGACGACATAGAGGAAATTCTCGTTCACCAGCGTTGGCGCCAGCGGGGAGTTGAGCAGCACGGTCTGGAAAAACCGCTCCTCCGGCATCAGGCTTTCCTGAAAGAAGCGGCGTGCCTCGGCCACGTGCCCGGAGGTGACCAGATAGCGAACGGCTTCCCGGTGCAGGGTAAACCACGCCGACCCCATGTAAATGTCGTGCCCCCGGGGTAGGCGCTGCGCGCTCCTGCGAAGCACGATCTTCATGAAGGAAAGGCGAAGCAGCAGCGAGCGAATCATGCGTAACGGATGCAGTCCCTTGAAGTTTTGCTTCAATGCGTCCGGCCAGCGGATGGCTGTAAAGCCATTACGCTCGGCGGGGCGATCCTTCTTCCAGGTCATGTAAGACCGGCCGACATCCTGCGCAAGCCGCTCGGGCAGACCCGGGCGGACGTGCAAGTCCTGCCCTGATCCGTAGCAGTAGTAGTCATAATCCCGGCCGGCGTTCCAGGCTGCTTTCATCATTGCCATCGCCGCGTCGATCTGCGAGATGTCTCCCCAGAACACCGAATACCGCTCTGTCAGCACGAACAACCGGGGATGTGCCCGGACCTTCCCGGGCAGACCAGTGCTCTTGGCGTCGATGTGCAGATAAACATCGCACCCTTCATAGCGAAGCAACTGCTCTATCAGTGTGTTGAGCAACTCCGGGTGGGCATGCGCGGCGACCAGGAAGGCAATCTTCATGGAATCCTCGACCAACGATCTGAACAACTTCAACTACTTGCCACGGTGCGGCCCGAACGATGGAATTGGCGACCCCGCACGGATTGCCTCCAGTGTAGCCGCAGATAGATCCAGCGCCTCGCCGATCACCTGATCCATGTCCAGGTAGCGGTACGTCGCCAGACGGCCCAGGAACGTTACATTCGTTTCTCCCCGGGCCTTCGCCTGATATGCCGACAACGCCTGCATATCCCCGGCAAGCCGCCTCGGATAGTAAGGCACGTCATCCGCCGTCGTTTCCCTGCTGTATTCTCGGAACGCGACCGTCTTCTCGTGCGATTCCCACGGCGCCATGTGCTTGTATTCCACGATCCGCGTGTAGGGAACCTCCATTCCGGGGTAATTCATCTGGGCGCATCCCTGCAAATCGCCATCAGCGTCGATGCGGTCAAATGTCACTGTCCGGTATCCGAGCTTTCCGTGCTCAAAGCCGTAATAAGCATCCAGCGGGCCGGTATAGAAGATATGATCTGCCGCCGGTTCCGCAGTGCGATGCCACCGGGCGCCGAGCTCCACGGAAATCGACGGATGGTCGAGCAATTTCTCGATGATCGGCGTGTACCCGTCGGCTGGGATCGCCGTATGTCTCGCCCGGTGGTAATTGTCCTCGTAGTTATATCGGACGGGAAGCCGCTTCAGGATCGACGCCGGCAGTTCCCTGGGATCCGTGCCCCACTGCTTGATCGTGTAACCACGAATGAAGGTCTCATAAAGCTCGCGGCCGAGGTGCCGTAGCGCATGCTCCTCAAAATTTCGCGGCTCGCCGATGGCGGTGTCGCCGAGCGTGCCGACAAAAGCCTGGGCTTCCGCCGGTGACAGCGTTTTGCCAAAAAACTGATTGATCGTGTGCAGATTGATCGGCAGGGAGAAAATCCCGCGTGTTGTGTGGGCCTTGACCCGGTGCTGATACGGCCGCATGTCCGCGTACTGGCGGATGAAGTTCCACACGTCCTCGTGCGAGGTATTGAAGATGTGCGGGCCGTAGGTGTGGCAGAGAATGCCCGTCCGCGTGTCGCGCTCGGTATGGCAGTTTCCCCCCAAGTGACCACGGCTTTCCAAGATGGTCACGCGGCAACTCATGCCCTCGACGAGCCGTCGAGCAAGCACCGCCCCGGAAAACCCAGCACCAATGATCAGGAACTCCATCACCTGTCAATCCACTCTCTATTATCGGCGCAAGGTATCGGCGCCTGAACGAATTTGATGTGTCCCATCGGCCGATCACTCATCCCATATTCTCCTTTGTAACCGCCTCACTTCGCCAGCACCTGGCGATACCACTCGGTCGTCACCGCCAGACCACGGTCGAAATCGACGATCGGCTCGTAGCCGATCAGTTCCTTTGCTTTCCCCAGGTCCGCCAGCGAATGCGCCACGTCCCCCGCCCGCGCGGTGCGATGCTCGGCCGGCAGATCCTCGCGCCCTAGGATTTTCGCCATCTTCACCGCCAGCTCGTTGACCGTCACCCGCTGCCCGCACGCGATGTTCATCACTTCTCCGCCGATCCGCTTTTCACACGCCCCGGCCAGCAGGTTGGCATGAACGGCGTTGTCCACGAACGTGAAATCGCGCGACTGCTCTCCATCGCCAAAAATCACCGGCCGCTCACCCGCCACAAGCGCCTTGGCGAATGCCGCGATCACCGCCGCATACGCGCTGTTGGCGTTCTGCCGGGGTCCGAAAATATTGAAGTATCGCAGGCTCGCCGTGTCCATCGCATAGCATCCCGCGTACGCGCGCATCATCGCCTCGCCGGACACCTTCGTCGCCGCATACGGGCTTTTCGGCCGGACCGGCATCGTCTCGACCTTCGGCAGCGTCGGCGTGTCCCCATAAGCCGAACTGCTGGCCGCGAAAACCACCCGCCGCACACCCGCCTGCCGTGACGCCTCCAGCACGCACGCCGTCCCCGTCGTGTTGATCTCGTGATACCGCATCGGCATCTCGACGCTGCGCGGCACCGACCCCCACGCCGCCTGGTGGAACACCACCTCCACGCCACTCAGCCATTCATCCAGCAAGGCCCGATCGACGATCGACCCCCGGACGAACCGCAACCGCTCCCCCGCGCGCTCGCGGAACGACGCCAGGTTCTGCTCATCCCCGCCCGATAAATCGTCGAGCACGATGACGCTCGCCCCCAGGTCCACCAGCGCCTCGGCCAGGTGCGACCCGATAAACCCCGCCCCGCCGGTGATGAGCGTCTTTTTCCCGCTGAACCTGCCTGCCTGCAACGCCTTGAAGTCCGTAATCGCCATGTCGCCTCACTTTTTCTGATGCTCCGAATCGTGTACGCTGTGGGGATTCTGCACTGGATTTGGCCGGGGTCAAATCCCACGGCATAAAGGCCATATCGGGAACAGCTCGTGCCGATATGAGATAAAGTTCTTTTCTGCGCGTCGACAACGTGCTCCCGGAGCAGCTTTCAGCCGTCGCATCGAAGCAATAAAGAGACGATTGCCGGAAGACCCGATGACGAATGAGCAAACTCAATTGTTGCATGCATGGGACCTGGAACAGAGGTCGGCTGGTTCCGGCAACCTTATGCCAGTTGTGGTATCGTCAGCCTTCTGCATAGGCGCATACACGCTACTAACAGTCTTCAACCCCCAATTGCTTCATTGGTTCGCACTACCCGTGATTGCTTGCGGCATTTTTGTTGGAGTTGATGCTATTCATTGGCTAACCGGGAGATTTGATGCCCTGGATCTACGTGGACTTATCGGCCTCTTCGGACTTCATTTTTTCTTTTTAGCGCCGCTGCTCAGCGCTGTTTGGGACACACGCCTGACGTCTCCTCACGTCAGTGCAATCATGGACGACATGCGACCTTGGCTCGGAGTTATTGCCCTTGCCCATCTCGTCGGCCTCGCCTGTTTTCGCGTCGCTGAGTCGTGGTCGTTTCGGAGATCTTCCTCGAAGCATCGAGGCGTCCGCCAGATAAAGCTGGGTATGCCGGCAATGCCTCTTCTGGTCCTCCTTCCAATCTGTTTTGCCGCGCAGGTGTACCTCTTTATGAAGCGAGGAGGACTAAGTACTCGGTTAAGCTACGATGAGTTCGGTGTTGTCGCGGGAGAAGGAGCATTCCGGCTATTCGCGATCGCATTTCCGGTCCTGCTGATGTTTCTCTTCACACTTCGGCGTATTCGACGATCTGCGTGGCAGGCGAGTCGGATTGTTGTAGTGATGCTCGTAACCATGCTAGTGCTATGGGTATTCCTCGCTTTCGGACTTGCGGGCAGTAGGAGTGCTACTGTGTGGCCAGCGTTCTGGATCGTCGGTCTTGTTCATTACTTTTGGCGGCGCCTGTCGAGAATGTCAATTATCGGCGGGCTTGTCCTGTTGTTCACATTTGCATGGCTGTACTCATTCTACAAGTTCGGAGGAGTTGAACGCTTCAACCGCGCCCTTAACGAGGGCGTGGCAACGGTCGCTGAAAGATCAGGGAGAGGATGGCGTCAGGCGTTAATCGGCGACCTGTCGCGCGCAAACGTTCATGCGCAAATGGCATTCGTTACGCTAGCGCAGCCATATCCGTATGACTATCGTTTAGGGACAACAGTGTTGGGAGACATTCTTGTACAGTTTCCCCGGTGGATCTGGACAAATTCATACAACGACACTGGAGATTCAGGAAAGGAGATCGCAGGCACAGAGCTACTCAAGGGGCCTGGCTCTTTTAACCAGCACGATCCATATAGCCAATCGCGGTTTCAGTACGGCTTGAGCGGGCAGGCAATTCTAAACTTCGGAGTCTGGGCTATTCCCGCTGCCTTTGCGCTATGGGGTTTGATTGTTGGTTGGTTCCGTGGTTGGATCGCCACACTTCCACCATTTGACCTACGTTTACTAGCGGCACCTGCACTTATCAATTTGATCTTCCTAGCCCTTATCTACGACTTTAACAATCTGATCTACTTCGTGATTTTCCGGATATCACTGCCAATGGCAGCAGTATGGCTCATCAGCTATTGGATGCCTCTATACGGCCGGCTTCAAGACGATAGTCAACAGATGTGAGCGATGAATGGCGTCGTTAATTCTGCACCTGCGTGGCAAGTTCCCAGTTGGGAGCATTCGACAAAGGTTGATTTCTGGTGCGTTTTGGTCGCTCACGGGTTCTGTATTGTCACGTGGCTTCACGCTGGTGGCCAGTATCCTGATCGCCCGCTTGCTCGGAAAAGAAGGGTTTGGGGAATGGGGGCTTCTCCTGTCGATGGTTTCAGTCCTCACGCCCTATGCTAGTTTCGGAATCGGCGTGACGGCACCGAAGTACGTCGCGCAGCACCTTAAGACGGAGCCTGCGAAGGTTGGTCGGATCCTCGCCCTGCTGACGATCTTCAGCGCCGCCGGGATCGTGCTGACAGGGTCAGTGATCCTTATTTGGAATGATTGGATTGCGACAGTCCTATTGGCCTCACCCGGCCTGTCCGGACCAGTATCGCTCAGTGTCCTGCTGCTCTTGACGATGACGATCGCACAGTCCGTACAGGGGGTTCTGGCGGGGTTTCACCAGTTCCGAGCAATCGCGAGTGCAAATCTCATACAGGGCGTGACGCTGGCGGCGGTATTTTACCCCCTGACCGTGTGGGGCGGCATTTCAGGTGTGGTACTCGCGACCTCCTTTTCGTATGGCTGTGCATTGATCTACAACCTGTGGAACTGCTGGAAGCTCTGTAGATCGAACTATGCCCACTTGCGCTTCGACAATGCGCATCAGGAACTTCATTCAGTTTGGGCAGACTCACTGCCGATTATTCTTGCGTCAGCGATTGGCATTCCGGCTTACTATTTTGGGAAAGTCATCGTTGCGCGCACTGACACTGGCGTCGCCGACCTCGGTGGATTCGAAGCGGCAACGCAGTGGCATAATATCATCCTGTTCGTCCCGCAGGCGGTGAAGATGATGACAGTTCCCATTCTCTCATCGTTGAAGAATGAGACGCGTCTCGCCCGCTACCGTCGGGTTCTTTGGTTCCTTCTAGGCCTGAATCTTGTGGCCGCATTACTCATTGCGATCCCGGTCGCCGTCTTTAGCCCGTACATCATGGGGTTATATGGCGAAGGCTTCCAGCACGACTGGGAACTTCTCGTCATCATGGCAATCGTGGCCATTCTTCGTGCATTAAAGGAAGTGTTGTTGAACGCCTCCTATTCCCTCGACAAAGCATGGGTGCAGTTTGGCATCGCGACGACATGGGGTTTGCTCACACTCGGCTGTTCGATCGCGCTTGTTCCAACGTACGGTGTCCATGGGTACGTTATCGCAATCCTTATCGGTGCGGTGTTCAACATCGTCGCCTACGCAATAACGACCGGAAAAGCTGTTCGAGCCCATCTCGAACTTAACTCGTCAGGAATGCCATGAACCTGTTGTGGAATCGAGTTCGTCGCACCATACCCAAGTTGACAGGGCTGTTTATCCTCTATGCCTTCGGTGGAACGAAATACGCCCGTCATCTGGGCATTAAAGTTGGCGATGACTGTCGCATTCTGACGACGCGATTTGGCACCGAACCATTCCTGATCGAAATCGGAAATCGCGTAACGGTCGCTAGCGGAACACTCTTCCTCACGCACGACGGCTCTACCTGGCTTATGCGTGATGAGAAGGGTCGGCGCTACCTATACCGGCGAATTCGCGTCGGCAACGAGGTATTTATCGGGAGCAACTGCATCATTATGCCCGGCGTCGAGATCGGGAACCGCGTGATCGTCGGGGCGGGGGCTGTCGTTACGAAATCCGTTCCAGACGGCTTGATTGTCGCAGGTAATCCAGCACGCCCGATCGGACGATACGAAGACTACCGCAGACGCGCATTAGATTCCTTCGTGTCGGATTCGGAGATGTTATCAAATGTCTCCTACAGGAAGCGCATTGACAGCGCCCTGGATACGAGCATGCGCGACCCGATACAGCTTTCGTCCCAAGAGTCCAGCAAATGAAGATAGCGCTCATTATCGACGGGCTGGAACGCGGTGGAGCAGAGAGACAAGCAGTTGTCACCGCCACATCCCTGCTCCGGGTCGGACACGAAGTGGTCCTCATTTCGTACGGTCCGAAGAACGCATTCCGCAGACAGATCAAGCGGGAGGGAATCCACCTGGTGGAAATCCGGGACCGTGGCCTGCTGCGATTGAAGCGAATCTTTCAGATTCGAAAAGTGCTCCGCGCTGAGCGCTGCGATGTAGCGTATTCGTTCAAGACTTCCACAAGCCTCTTTGGAACACTAGCGGCTAAGCTTGCCGGAACCCCATGCATTCAGTCGAGTTGCCGAGGATACTACTGGCCCGGATTCATGCCGCGTAAGGTCAAGCGCAAGGGTTATCCCGGGTGGTATGAGTCCGGCAGATGGATTGAAGTGCCGGCAGTCTGGCTCAACCGGTGGCTCTCCCGGAGGACCGCTGGATGGACTGTGAACAGCCGCGACATGAGGCTGTTTGCGCATCTACAGATGGCGATCCCTCGCGAGAACGTGTCAATCGTTTACAACGCTGTTTTGCCGGACGACTGTATCAGCCCGTTGAGTCGCCAACAGGCAAGAAGCAAGATGAAACTGGACTTGGCGGTGCCCGTTGTCACGATCATCGGAAGCCTGCGGCCGATTAAGAATCACGCCATGCTCCTGAGAGTGGCCGAACTTTTGAAGGAAAAGCCATGTCACCCGATATTCCTCGTCGTTGGCGAAGGACCATTGCGGCAAACGCTAGAGGCACAAGCCCTGAGTTCCAGCCTTGGTGAAACCGTACGCTTTCTTGGAGATCGCGACGACATTGCTGACGTGCTGCGGGCCTCGGACGTCGTGGTTAGCACCAGTATTTCCGAAGGCCTTCCAAACGTACTCATCGAAGCCATCACCGCTGGAATACCATGTGTCGCGACGCGCAGCGGAGGCTCAAGAGACATTATCCAGAACGGAATCAACGGATATTTAGTCGCGTCAGACGACGCCGCAGAAATGGCGACAAAGGTATCGCATCTATTGGAGGATTCCATGCTATACGAGCGTATGTCGACTGCGGCGCGCCAAGTCGCCGCGGAGCGTTTCTCCCCAAGTGCGCTAGCCAAACGTTTGCTTTCAATTTGGACGCGATCTCTCAAGAATAAGAGCCGCGATTCGACAGCTAATGCCCCTGTAGTCCAACTGTGATGGCCGTTCGCGTTCTTCAACTTCTCAGCAACCCCGCTGTGGGCGGTACGGAGACATTCGTCCTCGGGGTAACACCACGGCTACAGGAACTGGGCCTGCATGTGGACGTGGCGAACCTCTGGGACGGGGGCGGCGACATCGCGAGGATCTGCCAGGCGCAGGGAATCAGTTGCTGTCACCTCGATGTTGGCCAACGCCGCTTTCGACCACATGCCGCAACGCGTCTGCGCCGGTTTCTCAAGGATGGGCGCTACGATGTGGTGATGGCGTACGGCCTGCGCACGACGCTGCTCCTTCGCCTCGTGGGGCATTTCCCGCATCGTCCCGCGCTGGTGACCGGCCTGCGGGGAATCGACGCCTGGCGGCGCTGGTACCACGTCCTCGCCGATCGTCTCACACAGCGCCAGATGGATTACTTCGTCGGGGTGAGCCGCAGCGCCTGCCAATGGCGAGTTGACCGCGAAAAAACGCCTGCGGCGCAGGTTCTATACATTCCGAATGGCGTGGATACGAAGCACTTCTGCCGCGACGCCGAAGAATGGCCAGCCCGACCGGATCTGAAATTGCCGGATGGGCGCCTGATCGTATCGGTCGCGAACCTGCGATGGGAAAAAGGACACGAATTCCTGATCGATTCCATCGTGGCTATGAAGGCGCTGCCTGAGGATGTGCGATTCGTGTGGGTGGGCAGAGGACCCGATGAAGAAAAGCTCCGTGCGCAGGCGCACGACAAGGGAGTGCTGAACCGGATCATCTTCTACGGGGCCGTCGCCGACGTTCGCCCCCTCCTGGCGCATGCCTATGCATTTGCGCTTCCGTCGCGGGAGGAAGGGATGCCGCGGGCCGTGATGGAAGCGATGGCAATGGGCGTACCGGCGGTCGCGACAGACGTCGGAGGGACGGGGGAAGTGGTTCGCAAGGAAATCGACGGGTTTCTCGTGCCGTATGGCGATACGCGGCAGATGGCCGATCGATTGTTGCAAATCCTAGACCCGACATTGCGCGATCAATACGCGGCCAACGCACTCGACCATATCCGCAGGGACTTTGGCTTCGACGAGATTGCCGACAAGTACGCGCGTCTGTTCCGTGGACTTGCTGCAAATCAGCCGCAGGTTCCAGACGATTGTCGCTATCGGGATGGTACAGCTTGATGCCGCCTGCTGAGTCCAAGCCTAAGTTGTATGTCCTGACGGCCGTGCCGATGACCGTCGAGGTTTTTCTGCTGGAGCAGGTCCGGGCGATGCAGGCGGGC
Organism: uncultured Tepidisphaeraceae bacterium; assembly: GCA_964446155.1. Classification (GTDB taxonomy): domain Bacteria; phylum Planctomycetota; class Phycisphaerae; order Tepidisphaerales; family Tepidisphaeraceae; genus CAYUNS01. The sequence continues at coordinate 37,985 of CAYUNS010000005.1, forward strand.
GGGCTGGACGTGACCGTCGTCACCAGCCCCACCCCGGAGATTGATGTGCTCCGCGAGCGCGGGATTGCCTGCCGGCCGGTGCCGATTCCTCGCTCGATCTCGCCCCGGACGCTGCTCAGATCAATGTTTTCCCTGGTCCGGCTGTTCCGGAAACAGCGCCCGGACCTGGTCCACACCCACACGCCCATCGCGGCGTTCATCGGGCAACTGGCCGCGTGGATGGCCGGCGTGCCGTCGCGCATCACCACCGTACACGGGCTTTTCTTTGTCAATGAGCCCCGGAAGGTCTGGCGGTTCCTGTACGAGCAATTGGAGGTGATCGCCTGCCGGCTGGCGACGAAGGTCGTCTGCGTCAGCGGGGAAGACCGCCGCTATCTCATCGAGCGGCACGGCTTCAGCGAATCGAAGATCACCACCTTTCATGTGGGCGTGAACCTGGAGCAGTACTCGGCCGGCGCGCTCGACGCCGCGGAGCGTGAAGCGGTCCGCCGGGAGGTTGATATTCCGACCGGGGCGGTGGTTTTCGGCATCGTCGCGCGGATGGTGCGGGAGAAGGGCTTCCTGGAGCTGTTCGAGGCGTTTGCGAAGGTCGCGCAGCGGCATGACAGCGTGTACCTGCTGCATGTCGGGCCCGTCGATGACAGCCGGGATGATGCGGTCACGCCCCAGGAGGCCGAGCGATTCGGCTGCCTCGATCGGTGCCGATTTGTCGGGATGCGCCGGGATGTCCCGCGCTTCCTGGCCGCGATGGATGTCTTCTGTCTGCCGACCCATCGCGAGGGATACCCCGGCTCGCTCATGGAAGCCGCGGCCATGGGCCTGCCTTCGATCACCACCGATATCCGCGGCTGCCGGGAAGCGGTAATCCACGGGGAGACGGGGCTGATCGTGCCGGCGCGCGACCCGGCGGCGCTGGAGGCGGCGATGGAGCAACTGGTTGCGTCGCCGGCAATGCGCGAGCGAATGGGGCGCAACGCGCTGGAGCGGGCGCGCAGCTTCTTCGATCGGCGACATGTCGTCGAGAAGACGATGGCGCTTTACGGGCAGGAGCTAAGCCGGATCGGCCGACGGATCGGGGACACTCCGCCGGCCGGGTCTTCCACTTCACATTGAACGCTCCCGGAGAGCGTTCGGGACTCGGGATTTCATCGTTCGTAAGTTGCCAACTGCGCGCAATGCGGGGATTTGGCGCACCAGGGATTGGGACAAAATCGGGGGATTCTTTTTTATTTTTACGGGATTTCCGGGGCGAATCGGGGATTCGCCGGGGGCGCGTGCGCGCCTGCGGGGATTTGCGCGCACCGGGAGGGAATGGGTGGGCGGGTTGGCCGGAGAGGTTGAGGCTGACCTGGCCGGCGCGAGGGAGAGAGGGACTCGCGCAAGGGAAAGTTGGACTCGCGCAAGGGAGAGTCGGACTCGCGCGAGGGAAAGTTGGACTCGCGCAAGGGAGAGTTGGACTTGCGCGAGGGGAAGTTGGACTTGCGCGAGGGGAGGTTGGACTCGCGCGAGGGAGAGTCGGACTTGCGCGAGGGGAAGTTGGACTCGCGCGGGGGAGCCATTCATTCGATCGTGTTCATTTTCAAGGGAGGCGTCATGCAGACTCCTTACATTCCCGAGTCGGATGCCGCGTTCGCGGCGTGGTTGACCAATTTCTCGACGCTGATCTCCGCCGATCCGTCGCAGTACGGGTTGGAGGCGGCCGACGGGGTCGCGATCGCGAACCAGGAGACGGCGTTCGTCGCGGCGCTTCAACTGGCGACGGACCCGGCGACGCGGACCAAGCCGTCGGTGGCGGGCAAGGACGCGGCGCGGGCGGCGGCGCTGACGGTGGTGCGTCCCTACGCGATCCAGATCCGCAACAACCTGGGGGTGAGCAACCAGGCGAAGCTCGACCTGGGGCTGAACATTCCCGATCCCACGCCGACGCCGATCCCCGCACCGGCCAGCGCGCCGATCCTGGCGGTGATCGGGGCGACGTTCGGGCAGCACACGCTGCGCTACGCCGACGAGAACACGCCGGCCGCCCGGCGCAAGCCGTTCGGGGCGGTGGGGCTGGAGTTGTTCGTGGCGATCGCCGACGCGCCGGTGAGCGACCCGGCGGAGGCGTCGTTCGTTCGCGTCGTCACCCGCCAGCCGCTGGCGGTGTCGCACGACAGCGCGGACAACGGCAGGATGGCGACGTATTTCGGGCGCTGGATCACCCGCACGGGCCTGGCCGGCCCGTGGTCGTCGCCGGTGTCGTACACGATCGTGAGTTGAATCGGCCGCCGGTGGCGACGGCGCGGAGCGATCGGCCCCCGCGCATCACCGGCGACCCAAAACCATCCACCAGCACTCACCCGAGGGAGATGCCATGATTCGCTATCCGAGAAAACATCGTCGAAATCGTCGCAAACTCGATCCGTCGCAAGTTCCCATCGGTCCGTTCGTCAACTGGTCGTTGGGAGTCGGCGTGGGCGACACGCTGGAGGTCACGGCGGTGGCGCCGGTGATGATGATGGGCCTGCCGCACATCACCGTGAACGGCGTGGCGCCGGTGTCGGCGGTGCAGGTGACGCCGACGGTGATCCGGCTGACCTATCCCAGTCCGGTGTCGGGCACTGATGAGGGGGCGATTCCCGATTGCGAAGAACACGTTCGCACGCCATTCGGCGGATATCTCATGGCCGGTTTCGCCCAGATTTCGCCATGATGAATCCCCCGTTCGTCGTCGCTCCGGGATGAGGAGCCGCGCCGGCAACGGGGCAAGGCCGGCCGGCAGCGCGTCGAGGGCCGATGAGAGGCCCCGCCTACAGGCTGTCCGCGTATTGCGCGATGAAGCCGGGGACGGGATAATGCTTCATGAGGAACTCGCGCAGTTGCGCGCGCTCGGCGATGAGGAAGCTGATCGGATGGTCGATGCTGCGGGTGGCGAAGTTGACGGCGCGGACGAGATTTTCGGCGCTGGTCGCGATGTTCAGCGTCTCCTCCTCGGGCGCGTAGTTGCACGGCAGCATCCGGAATTGCCAGGCCTGGCGGCGGTTGAGCGTGCGCAGGGCCTCGGTCTCGATCTCCAGATCGTTCAGATCGACAACCCCGGCGGCGCGGACATACTGCTCGACCCAGGCGTCCTCGATGGCCTTGGGGTCGATCCCGTACAATCGCTCGGCGAGGTCGCCGAAGGGACGATGCGACGCCTTCTGCACGCGAAGGATGTGCGTCACCTGGCGCTCGGTGAGAATGCCCTGCTCCAACAGCAACTGTCCGATTTGAATGCCGGCCAAAGCAACCTCCTGGAAGACCCACTTGAAAACATCCCCCGATACATTGCCTATCGGTCCGATCCCGCCCGCGCTTTGGCGGGTTCCGCGAGAACGTGCGACCGGGAATATGGAAACGGGAAGGCGCGGGAATTGCAGCGCCGGCCTGCTCATCGGCCTGTTTATCGGCATGGGGTGGATGGCCGATGACAGGAAGCGGCGGTGAGGATGGAGCGAAAGATCGCGTGGCCGCTTTCTCCTCCCCCCCGCTTTTGCCGGGGGGGCGCTTTTCATTTGCCCGGCGTCGCGGATAATCCTCCGGCCGGGAATGAACGTTCGCCAGATTGAGAGCATCTATGATTCGCATTGGACTGATGGGTTGTGGCGTGGTGGCGGGATATGGGCATCTGCCCGCGATCCAGCGCACTGCCGGATTGAAGCTGACCAGCCTGTTCGATCCGGATTCCGCCCGGCTGATCGACGCCAAGGCGAGGTTCGAGGTCGAGAAGGGTTTCACCGGCGTCGAGCCTTTTTTCCAGTCGGGCATCGATGCGGTCGTCATCACCTCACCGGCGCCGACGCATCATGAGAACGTGATGCTGGCCGCGAAATACAGGAAGCCCGTCCTTTGTGAAAAGCCGCTGGCGATGACCGAATCGGACAGCCAGGCGATGGTGGACACCATGGCCGCCGCGGGATTGCCGCTGTTCGTCGGGTTCACCTACCGGTTCTCGCCCGTCGCCCTGGAGATCGAGCGCAAGGTGCGCCAAGGCGCGATCGGACAGGCAAGGAGCCTGCGATTGATCTACAACTGGGACTGCCACGGCGCGCACAGCCCGCGTGACCGCGCCGACACGGTCAACCAGCATCGCCTGGGGCGAATGCTCGAAGGCGGTCCGATGGTGGACTGCGGCGTGCATCAGATCGACCTGGCGCGATGGTGGCTGCATTCGGAAGTGAAGCGGCA
>CAYUNS010000005.1:42200-54096 GCA_964446155.1 uncultured Tepidisphaeraceae bacterium
CGGGCGTGTGGGTGGACCATCACGACGCGCCCGATCACATGTATCTTCACCTCGATCATGACGACGGCGCGCACACCATGGTCGAGATGAGCTACAGCTATGGGCACACCGCGAAGGAGCCGCGTTGCCATTTCGTCTATGAGCTGATCGGCACGGACGGCCTGCTGCGATATGACCGACAGGCGCGGGTGTTCGAGCTGGTCAACCGCTCGGGCGCGCACGCGCTGCAATGGACCGAGGAAAAGAATTTCGACGGCATGTATCGCGAGCTTGAGCATGCCCTGCGGACCGGCATGCCGGGCAACATGCCCACCGGCGCCGACGGCCTGCGCGCCACCCGCATCGCCCGCGCCGCGACGGACGAGGCGATGGCGTCGCGAATGACGGAACGCCAGGGTATTGCCACACGATGATTTCAGGGTAGACCGACTTTAGTTTGCGCCGCTGATCCGCAGGTTATCCTCGAAATCCCTGCCGGGCAGCGACACCGATTCGGCCAGCATTACGCCGGCCACCGCGATGATGTCAAATGTGACAAGACACAGTTGAACCGCGCGCAAAGCGAGTTCGGCTCCCCCCTTCGCGGCGTCCGACGTAATAGATGGCGGGAATGGAGAAGGCGGCAATGCAACCGGTGATTCGTCCGTTATCGCAGGCCCGCCAAAGCTCGGCAGTGTCAACGGCCCACGGCCGCCGATTCAGCAGCACATCGAGAACCACGTTGATATCGAACAGGATTCACATCAGCTGTATTTGATCATTCGATGCTCGTCCATCCAGCGCCGAACATCTTCTTCCGATGGCGCAGGCTGATCGCCGGCAAGCAATCCCAGCGCGTTCCTTGCCGCAATCGAGGTTTCCGCCGACGACCACCACTGCTTCGGATCAATTCCTGTGCCAGAGAGATTGGCCGCTCGAGCGGCCAATCAGAAACCGATTTTAGAATCTCACGAAATTGAACATCGCTGTACATGGCGATCTCCCGTCGCTGCCACCCGTGGCAATTTCTAGTCTCCCGGTTCCAGGATGGCCATGAAGGCTTCCTGGGGGATGTCCACGCTGCCGACGCGCTTCATGCGCTTCTTGCCTTCCTTTTGCTTTTCGAGCAGCTTGCGTTTGCGGGTGATGTCGCCGCCGTAGCACTTGGCGGTGACGTTCTTGCCGACGGACTTGATCGTCTCGCGGGCGATGATCTTTCCGCCGATGGCGGCCTGGAGGGGAATCTCGAACAGGTGGCGGTCGATCTCCTCCTTCAACCGCACCAGCAGATTCCGCCCGCGTTTTTCGGCGTGATCCCGATGCACGATCGTGCTCAGCGCATCCACCACGTCGCCATTGACGAGAATGTCCATCTTCACGAGGTTGCCCTTGCGGAATCCGATCACCTCGTAATCCATCGTGCCGTAACCCTTCGTGCTCGACTTCAACCGGTCGTAGAAATCGTAGATCACCTCCGCGAGGGGCATCTCGTAGACGAGGATGACGCGCGACGCGCCGATGTATTCCGTTTTCTTGTAAATCCCCCGCCGGTCCTCGCAGAGCTTGATCAGCGCGCCGACGCTGTCGCCGGGGAGGATGAGGTTCATCTGGATGTACGGCTCGCGGATTTCCTCGACGTGCGTCGGATTGGGCAGTTCGCTGGGCGCGTCGATGCGCTTGACCGATCCATCGGTCATGAGAATTTCATACGTCACCGTCGGGGCGGTCTGCACCACCTCGATGTTGAACTCGCGTTCCAGCCGCTCCTGGATGATCTCCATGTGCAGCAGCCCGAGAAACCCGCAGCGGAATCCGAAGCCCAGGGCGTCGCTCGATTCGGGCTGGAACGTGAAACTGCTGTCGTTGAGTTGCAGCCGGTCCATCGCGTCGCGCAGCTCATCGTACTGCGTCTTTCCGCCGGGATAAAAATCGCAATAGACCATCTGCTGGATCGGCTTGTATCCGGGAAGCGCCTCGGGCGCCGGCGCCTGCACGTCGGTGATGGTGTCGCCGATGCGCACATCGTGGAGGTCCTTGATCGCGGCGACGATGTAGCCCACCTCGCCGGGGCCGATCCGCTCGACCTGCTTCGGGCGGGGCATCAGCTTGCCGATGTCGTTGATCTGATACTCCTTCTCATTGCCCATGAGGAGGATTTTCTGGCCTTTCTTCAATTCGCCGTCGACGACGCGCACATAGACGATCACGCCGCGATAGTCGTCATAGATGCTGTCGAAGATCAGCGCCCGCGCGGGCAGTCGCGCTTTTCCGCGTGGTCCGGGGAGGTCTTCGCAGAGCTTGGCGATGAGTTCATCGATCCCCTGCCCGGTCTTGGCGGAGACGAGGATCGCATCCTCGGCCGGGAAGCCGAGCACCTGCTCGATCTCCTCGGCCACCTCGACCGGCCGCGCGCCGGGGAGATCGATCTTGTTGATGACCGGAATGATGTCGAGTCCCACCTCGATGGCGGCGTAAGCGTTGGCGACGGTCTGCGCCTGCACGCCCTGGGTGCTGTCCACGACCAGGATGGCGCCTTCGCAGGCCTGAAGGGCCTTCTGCACTTCGTAATGGAAGTCCACATGCCCCGGCGTGTCGATGAAATTGAGCATGTAGTCGTCGCCGTTGTGCTTGTGGAACACGGTGACGGCCGACGCCTTGATGGTGATGCCGCGCTCGCGTTCCAGATCCATGTCATCCAGGATCTGCGCCTTGAACTCGCGTTCGGTGATGGCGCCGGCGCGCATGAGCAGCCGGTCTGAAAGCGTGCTTTTCCCATGGTCGATATGGGCGATGATCGAAAAATTCCGAATCTGCATAAATTCTCAAAAGGAAACCAGAGATCAACAGGAAAGCGGGCTATCTTACGGACGAGTCCCGCAGGCCACAAATGCCATGTCCTTTCATCCGGGGTTATTGGTAATAGTCCCGGCGTCCCGTTGCGGTTCAGCCATTGTTCCCGCCCGACCTGTGCGCGCAAATTGCGCGCGCTTCGCCATCCGCGTATCGGCCTGCCTACTTGCGCGCCCCGGGAAACCGGGGCCAGGCATGGATGAAGCCTGAAAAATGAGCATTTCCGAGGTTGGCACGACGGTTGTTAAGGCGGTTGGACGTGTCAGTATGTCAGCGAGGGTTCATCGGCGTTTTGCAGGGCTGGGCCGGCCGGTCCTTTCAATCCGCCTGGGCGCGCGTTGGCTTTGAACTGAGGGTTTTTCCGCAACCGATTCAACCGGGAGATCGACCATGAGTTTATCACGAACCCTTCGATGGGCGCTGCCGCTGCTGGCAGTGATGCTTTGTTCCACGGCCGTATTCGGGCAGGACGCCCCCACCGGCGAAACCGCCATCGCCGAAGCCACCGGCGCGGCCGAGGCGGTCCTCGCCGAAGCCCAAGGCCCCAGCCTCGAACTGTTCACCACCAACAACCTGTGGATGATGATCTGCATCGGCCTGGTCTTCCTCATGCACATGGGCTTCGCGACCCTTGAATCCGGGCTTTGCCGATCCAAGAACTGCGTCAACATCCTGACCAAAAACATCATGGTCCCGATGATCGGCGTGCTTCTCTATTACGCCATCGGCTTCAACCTGATGTACCCCGACGGCGGCTGGACCGTCACCAACTGGCTCGGCGGCTTTGTCTTCGGCATCGGCGCCGGCGAAGCCGGCGTCACCAGCGCCTACAACCCCGGGTACACCTACTGGACCGACTTCCTCTTCCAGGCAATGTTCTGCGCCACCGCCTGCACGATCGTTTCCGGATCGATGGCCGAGCGCGTCAAACTCGTGCCGTTCCTCGTCTTCGCCGCGATCTTCACCGCGTTGGCTTATCCGTTCGTCGGCTCCTGGAAATGGGGCGGCGGATGGCTGGACAGCATGACGACGCCGTTCTACGACTTCGCCGGCTCGACCATGGTTCACTCGATGGGTGGATGGGCCGCGCTCGTGGGGATCATCCTCCTCGGCCCCAGACTCGGGAAATACAACGCAGACGGATCGGTCAACCCCGTCTTCGGACACAGCATGCCCCTAGCCACCTGCGGCGCCTTCATGCTCTTCCTGGGGTGGTTCGGCTTCAACGGCGGATCGGTCCTCAGCGCCGATCCGGGACTGGTCTCCCTCGTGCTGGTCACGACCTGCCTCGCCGGCGCCGCCGGGACCGTCGCCGCTTACGCCACCAGCGCGTTCATGAGCGGCAAACCCGATCTGTCGATGATTCTCAACGGAGCGCTCGCCGGACTGGTCGGCATCACCGCCGGCGCCGACCTGATGTCCCCCGGCGAGGCGATCATCATCGGTCTCATCGCCGGTATCCTGGTGGTTCTCTCCGTCTACTTCTTCGACAAGCTCAAGATCGATGATCCGGTCGGCGCGCTGTCCGTGCATCTCGTCAACGGCATCTGGGGCACGCTCGCGGTCGGCATCTTCGGCAGCGCCGCCGGCGGCGCCCAGCTCATGAGCCAGCTCATCGGCATCGTCGCCGTCGCCATCGCCACCATCGCCCTCAGCTTCATCATCTTCAGCGGAATCAAGGCGACCATGGGGATTCGCGTCGGAACCCTCGAGGAACTCGAAGGCCTCGACATCGGCGAACACGGCATGCGCGCCTACCCCGACTTCCCCACCGAGCTGGTGGGATCGGAAGGCGCTCCCGGCTCGACCGGCAGCCCCTCGGCCGTCCCAGCCCACGCCTGACCCCCTTCCTTTCGGCCAGGCGATGACCAAAGGATCACGCGCGACAGCGCGTGGTCCTTTCTTGTTCGCGCCATCCCCAGAATCAATCCGCTGGACCTGGGGCACACATCCGCGGCGGGAGATCCGCCGATCTGGGCGGCGGTTTGTCGAGGGGGCGTTCAGGCCCGGCTTTGTGCGATCAGTGAATGGATGATTTTTCGGGAAGGCCCGGATGAAAAGATCTCCCCCAAGGCCCGGAGAAAATCCTCCTGGGTTCCGCAGCGAAAATTGGGCAGGGACAGATCGGTGCTGACCTCCACGGGATAAAGCATGATCCCATGCTTCACGCGGACGAGGCGGTATTTGCAGTTTTCGATGCCGGGGATGAGCAGGCTCATGGTATGGATGAACTGACTGCCTTCGGAAGTCGTTTCAACGACGCCCTGAATGGCGTTGCGGGTGCGCGGCGAGAGGCGCGCGGCCTGGTCGCGCAGCACGGTCACGGGCGCAATGACCGTGGGCGTGCCGATGTCCTCCGGGCAGAGATCGGGAAGTTGTACAGCCATCGATTCTCCACCTCGGGCAGCGGGCTTCCCTCCGGCGGGGACCGATGCCCGAATGTCATCGTCCAAAAAGGAGCGGCAATTCAGTCCCCTGTTTTATTATGAGACGAAAGAGAGCGGGTCGGCGGGTGGAGGCAAGCCTCATCGCGGGCGGGCTACGCGACCGCGATGGGGGCGTGCAAAGGCGTCGCGAAGCGCCGGCGGGTCCATTCCACATCGCGGGCGAGTTGCGCCTTGAGCGCCTCGAGGTCGTCGTATTTTCGCTGCTCGCGAATCCAGTCCACGATCTCGAGATCGAGATCCCGGCCATACAGGTCGCCGGAAAATCCGGGGAAATGAGCCTCGATCTGCCGCTGGTTGTCGCCGAATGTGGGCATCGTTCCGATGCTCACGGCGGCGGGAAAGCAGCGGCCATCGATCGTGCAGCGACCGACGTACACCCCGTCGGCGGGAACCAGTTGATCCGACACCCGCAGATTCGCCGTCGGCATGCCGATGGCTCGGCCACGCTGATGACCGGGGACGACCCGTCCGCGCAGAGCATAGCCACGCCCGAGACAGATCGCGGCATCGCGCATGCGCCCCCGCGCCATCAACCAGCGCACCAGCGAACTGCTCACCGGCGCCAGTTGCAGGTCTAGCAGCGGAATCTCAACCGGATCGATCACATGCAGCGTCACGTCACTTGCCGACGACCACTCGCGCAGGCGGGCGATCGTTCCGGCCCGTCCCTTGCCGAACGTGAACGTATGCCCCTCGATGAGGTGCGCCGGGCGAACCTCGTCGCGGAGGATCGCCCAGAACCGTTCGGCCGTCAGATCGAGGAGGTCCCGCGTCGGTGGAAGCACCACCAGGTCCTCCACTCCGCCGGCCTCGAGCAACGCCTGCTTCATGTCCGACGGCGACAACCGCGGCGGCGCCGCTTCGGGGCGCAGCACGGTCAACGGATGCGGCTCAAACGTCACGATCTGCACGCGCGTACCGGCGCGGTCCGCGCAGACCCGCCGACAGGTTTCGATGATCCGGGCATGCCCGAGATGCATCCCATCAAAATTCCCGATCGACATCGCGCCCCCGGTGGGAATTCGCCGCAGGCCGTCGAGTCCGTGATAAATCCGCATGGCGTCATTCACTCCGAACTCGCAGCTTAGTCGATCCGGGATCGGGGGACAAAGCCTTCCTCCCCACAGGCGTTTCGCGCGTTTTGGGCGGTCTTGCCGACGATTCCATGGAATCCCGCGAAAAAAAATCGAACTCCGGCACGGGTTTGGCCGAAGATGGAGAATAAGCAATTTGATGCGGCCGCTTCTTGTTTTTCACATTGATTGGTTATGATGTCGCCCGCCCCACATCGGGGCTGGTTTTGGACGTACACCGCGAGCAACGAATTGGATGCGTTCCGCTCGCCGATCCGCATCGTGCTTGTTTTGATCCGCTCATGCTTGCTTGTTCATTGCGGGCCGACCCGTCCTGTTGAAAGTTCCTGAACATGATCTGAGAATGGAGGCTCAATGCATCGTATGAACGTCCCCGCATCACTCCCCCCCGGCGCTGTTTCCGGGCGATCCGCCGTGCTGGAGCGCGACCGTCGTCGCGACAGCCGCCGACCGCTCCAGAGCAAGGCGACGCTCACCGTCCTCGACGGTCCGACCGCCGATTCCCGGCATGACATTCTCATCCGCGACCTGTCGATCAGCGGCGTGTCGTTCCTTCTGCGCGAGCCGCTTTCGGTCGGGCAGACCTGCCGCATCGACATGGAAGGCGGGCGACCAGCGGCTCATCTCTGCGAGGTCATTCGCTCGCGCCCGTTGAGCAATGGCCGGTTCGAGATGGCGGTGCAGTTTCGTAAAGCCCTGTGAGGCCCGCACGACGCCCCCCTCGCGCGGGCGAGAATCCCGTCCCGCACAACCCATGTTTTCATCGGCAGATGGAAAAATCGCCAATCGCCTGGCTCTGAAATGTTGGTTCGCCAGCGAACCTTTCCGCGACCCGTACATATGAATGAATGGAAGCGGTTGTTCGCATCGATGGGGATGTGATCCGCACTACAGAAGAAAATGGATGCAGGGGGTTTTGTCCGGAGCCGTTCCATGTCGGTCAAGTCGTTTCAATCCCTGGACGTGACCCGTGCCCGTCAAACCATACAGGAACTTTACGAGCAGGTCGCCGACGGCAAGGGGCGGATTGAACTCACCCGGGAAGGATCGCACGAAACCTGCGTGATGATCAGCAAGACCGAACTGGATTACCTTGAAAAAGCCCTGGAGATTCTCTCCGACGGCGACGACATGCGCAACATTTCCCGCTCCCTCGAGCGGCTGGTTCCCTCGGTCGTCGCCCCGCCGACCTCATCGCGATTCAATTTCTGACTCATCCATCGATCATCATCCCTTCCGCATTGGGATTGCCGGCCGGGGCGGAAGGCGCGGATGAGTCGCCGTTCAACTGCTTCAAGACCGAATCAATCCGCTGCTGCGCCTCCGGGGGAAGGGACGACTGCATCTCCCGCAACACGCCGCCGACGCTCGGCCCCATCGAGATCAGTTGCGCCTCGGCGCGGTCCCGCTGCTTCCAGTCCTCCGCGCTGAGTTCCGCGACGACCGATCGAATGCGCTCGAGCACGATCGCCGAAGGCCGCGGGGAGGGGTTTTCGTAATGCCTCATCATCCCGATCGGCACGGTCATCCTCACCCCGCAATGGAGCGTGCAATCCATCACCGGCTGTTGAAGCTGCCCACTGACCGTGGTCTGGTCCCACAAGGTCAACTGCACGTCCATCGGCGAGCCTTCGGGATGCTGAAGCTCGCGGATTTCCTCGGCGTTGACGACCAGGGTGTCGAAGGCGGTATCGAGTTTCAATTCCCCCGACAGGACGCCGATCAGCACGTCGTTGTTGTTCAGTTCCAGTCTCGGCGCGCCTTCGGGCGGGGCCGCTTCATCCTCCGAGAAATTGCTGAACTGGATCCGTCGCAACGCGCTGGCGGGAAAGCTCACCACCTGCCCGCCATCCAGACCGGCGCGCTTCATGTCAAACCGCGGCTGGCTGACCAGCCCCGCGAACCTGCTGCCGTCGACCAGTTGAATGTCGTGCACGCCATGCTCCTCGGTCTCGAAGGCGATGGCGGCCAGGGACTGGGGCGCCAGTTGCAGACCGCCGTAGCGCGTCATCACCTCGATCGACTCCGCCGGAAGCTGAATGCTCACCCGATCTCCGCTGCGCATGAGGACGAACGGATGGTTGAAGGTCCATTCCTCCGGTTCATCGGCGCGCTTGCGATAACCGATCCGGCTCACCTGGCTGAGAGGAACCTGCGTCACCTGTCCGCTGGTCAGTTCCAGGTCGATCGTCTTCTTGGCGAGCCGGCCGCCGAATATCTCGCCGTCGGACGTGACGACCAACTGGCGCGGACGAAACTGCCCGATGTTGATCAGGCCGATCACGCGCTCGGGGCGCAGCTCGACCGTGCCGTAAAACGTCTCCAGTTGGTACACGGTCTCCTGGAGCGTTCCCCGGAACTGATCCCCGCCGCGCAGCTCGACCACGTCGAACACCTCGCCGCGGAGGATCTCGTAATCGCCGAAAATGCTCTGCGTCGCGACGAAATTGATGATGAGCTTGCGCAACTCGCGGGGAATGTCCGCCATCAAATCCTTTTCCTTCAGACCGCTGACGAACCGCACACCCTGATCGGTGGAGGCGGCCGTGCCATGCAGGTGCATGAACGCGATCTCCTTCCCGGCCGGAATCTTCACCTCGAGTTGCGCCTGCACATAGGAATTTCCCTGTGGCCAGATCAGGTTGGGCGCGACCTTGCTCCCCTTCCCGGCGAACATCTCGAACACCGAGCGCCCGGCATGGGTCTGCGCCACCCAGGCGAAATTCTGATTTGGCGACTTTGGATCGGGAACCATCTGCGATGCCTGCACCCCGTAATTCAGATTGCTCTGCACCTGGAGATTGACGGTCTGCTCCTGGTTCTGCGTGTTCTTGATGATGTCGATGTAACGGACGTAACTCTGTTCCTTGTTGAACTGGATGCGGCGGGTGAGTTCCAGCCCGTTGTTGACGGTCATCGCCCCGATCACCAACTCGCCGGTGTCGGCGTCCAGGGTGGCGCTGTTGTTGCGATTGCCCGGCTGGTTGCCGTTGATCGTCAGCATCGCCCCCTGGCTGTAGAGGGGTTGATTCCCCTGCTGCTGCAACCAACCCTGTTGATAGACCATCCAGTTGTTGCCGCTGTTGTCGGAAACGGCGTAGGGGAGGTTCACCCTTCCCGGCGCCGCGCCGGGGCGGACCACGATTCTCGCGGCCGTCAAGTCGGACACGAGAAACACCGCACCCACCAACACAATCATCAACCGCGCCTTGTTCATAGCCGTTCTCCCGGGATGGATTCTGAAATCCTCTCGAACATCACATCGTCTTATGCAGATGGATCACTTCGCCGCTGGTGTGGCGCAGTTCTCCCGAAACGCACTGCACGATCACCTTCGCGACCTCATCGGGATCGAGCGTGTTTTCCGTCGGGAACTGCTCGACCGTCGCGATCCCGCGAAACATGGCGGTCTCCACCGCGCCCGGCGCGAGGGTGTGTACGCGCACGCCGATCTCCTGCCCTTCGCGCGCCCAGGCGAGTCCGAGCAGGTTGACGCCCGCCTTGGCCGCGCCATAAGCGGCGAACCCCATGAACGGATCGCGGGCGGACAAGGACGACAGGTTCACGATCACGCCGCTCCTCTGCTGCCGAAACGTCGGCCAGACCGCGCGCGACAGGTAAAAGACGCTCGACAGGTTCGTGTCGATCGTCTCCCGCCAGTCGTCCAGCGACATCTGCTCCATGCGAAGCAGCGGTGCGTGCCCGGCGCAGTTGATCAATGCGTCAATCCGGCCGAACCGCTCGAGGGTCAACTTCACGATCGCTTCCACATCCACCGGGCGCGTGACATCCGCGGGCACCACCAGCGCCGGGCCGGTCAGCGATTGCGTCTCATCGAGATCCTTCGCGGTGCGCGCGACCAACGTCAACTGGAATCCCTGCCCAGCCAACGCCTTTGCCGCCGCTCGACCAATGCCCCGCCCCGCCCCAGCCACGATCGCCACCGGTTGATTCATTCAAAAACACCTCTCGCGGCCATCCTACCAATCCCCCTGACGCGACACTAGGAGAAACATCCCGATCCCCTGGTTGGGACGCCGAAGAACGAAAAGAGTTCCCGAAAGATCAAATGGCGACGGGTCATTCATCGTCGGCCGCGGGCGCTTCGCGAAAGGCTTCGATCATTCGCCTGGAGAGGATGCGCTTGACGTGTCCGATGGACGGCGCGCGGTCGCCGCGCAGCTTCCGCAGCGATGTCACCGGCCGGCATGATAACCCGCAGGGGACGATCAGGTTGAAGTAGCTCAAGTCCGTCGTCACGTTCAAGGCGATGCCGTGCAGGGCGACGCCCCGACGAATCCGCACGCCCAGGGCGCAGATCTTCGCCAGCGTTCCGGTTCCGTCATCGACCCATACCCCGATGGCGCAGTCGTCCTTCCGCGCCGTCACGCCCAGTTCCGCCAGCGCGCCGATGACCGTCTCCTCCAACCGCCGGACATATCCCCCCACCGACAGGCGATGATCGGCCAGCCGCACGATCGGATACGCCACGACCTGCCCGGGTCCATGAAAGGTGATGTCGCCTCCCCGATCGGATTCGACCAGCTCGACGCCCAGCGTCGCGAGTTGCTCGCGCGAGGCGATGAGATTGTCGCTTCCGCCCGCCACGCTCGCGCGCCGCCCCAGCGTAATCACCGGCGGATGCTCGACGAGCAGCAGCCGCTCCTCCCCTCCCTTCACCACCTCCGCATGAGCGACCTCCTGCGCCTCCCACGCCTGCCGATACGGCATTGTTTCCAGATCCTGCACAATCATGGTTTCATTATACGCGCCGCCGCGCGGGATCGCGTTCTCATGAAAGCGCGCGACAAAAAGCGGCGGATTGAGTCGCTCAATCCGCCGCTCGATTTCTGAATGATGAAGACAATCGATGCCGATCAGTACCGATAATGCTCCGGCTTGTACGGGCCGTCCACGGGCACGCCGATGTAGTCGGCCTGCTCCTTGGTGAGCTTGGTCAGCTTCACGCCGAGCTTGTCGAGGTGCAGCCGGGCGACCTTCTCGTCCAGCTTTTTGGGCAGGACGTAAACCTTCTTCTCGTACTGCTTGTTGTTCGTCGCCAGTTCGATCTGCGCGATCGTCTGGTTGGTGAACGACGCGCTCATCACGAAGCTGGGATGGCCGGTGGCGCAGCCGAGGTTGAGAAGCCGGCCTTCGGCGAGAATCAACACGCTGTGTCCGTCGGGGAACGTCCACATGTCGTATTGCGGCTTGATGTTGGTCTTCTGAATCCCCTTGATCTTCTTCAACCCGGCCATGTCGATCTCATTGTCGAAGTGGCCGATGTTGCCGACGATCGCCTTGTCCTTCATCTTCGCCATGTGCTCGGCGGTGATGATATTGTAGTTGCCCGTGGTGGTGATGAAGACATCGGCGTAGGACAGCGCATCTTCGAGCGGCAAAACCTGGTAGCCTTCCATAGAGGCCTGAAGCGCGCAGATCGGATCGATCTCGGTGACGATGACGCGGGCGCCCTGGCCTTTCAGGGACTGGCAGCAGCCCTTGCCGACATCGCCGTAGCCGCAG